>CAZNYI010000115.1:0-2584 GCA_964577245.1 uncultured Candidatus Saccharibacteria bacterium | reverse complement strand
TTACGCGAGATAGAGCCCGACTACTTAAAGACCCTGCTCCGCGACCAGATCGGGCAATATGTATACACCAAGACCAAGCGACGCCCGATGATTTTGCCGGTCATCATAGAGATATAGGAAACAGCAAAAAACGCCGAAAGGTGTTTTTTGTTTTATTAAATTTTTATTAAAAAGTATTTGACTCGGTGGATGCGCAGCGCATAATTAAGAGCGTGAAAACGCTCACAAAAATTGTCGGTATATTGGCGGAGATAAGCGTCCTTTATGGACTCTATTCTGCCCATGTTGTTACTGGCCAATTAGCCATCATGGTTGGCCTTATTACGGTTGTTTTTGTTCTTGTCGTTAGTGATTTAGAGAACACATTACAGCTTCAAATCGGACGCGTCGGAAAAACCGTGGTGAATATTTGCATGTATATCATTACAAAAGACAATCTTCAGGCCGGATACTTCGCGGCCAGCAGCCCCATCGTACTTACTCCTTTTGCCCAAAAAGTGTTACGGGAAAGCGGTGCTCAAAAAATAATAAATGATTCATTGCCGATCCTAATCGCAAAAATAGAAACGAAGAAGCCGAAAGACGAATTGGATGTGAGAAATAAAGCTTTTTCCGTGATGGAGGAATTGGTAGCAACCGACCAATTCGGTGTGGTAAAAAATTTTGTCTATCAACACCCCAAATACCCAGACCAGTATGGAGCCGACTTCAATATTTTAATTCTCATTAATCTCATGGCGGTTTATTTAACCGGAGAATATCTGAAAACTCACCAAAGTTAGGCGCGGCTGGGTTTTGTGCTAGAATTGAATCATGAAACCAGCCCTTTTCTCCGGAATCCAGCCAACAGGCCGTTTGCACATCGGCAACTATTTGGGAGCGCTCAAAAACTTTGTCGACCTCCAAGATTCCGGAAAGTACGATTGCTATTTCTTTGTGGTTGACCTGCACTCGCTCACCGAGCCGTTCGACCCAAAGGAAAAGCCCGGACACATTTTAGGGCTCGCTTCCGATTTCCTCGCCGTGGGGCTCGACCCAAAGCGGTCCACGATCGCGCTCCAATCGCAGGTCCCCGCGCACAGCGAGCTCACGTGGATATTGAACACCATAACGCCGATGGGAGAGATGGAGCGGATGACGCAATTTAAAGACAAGTCGGTGCGTCAACAGGAGAACGTGAACGTTGGCCTCTTTGACTACCCTGTTCTCATGGCCGCAGATATTTTGCTCTATAACACGGCCGTCGTGCCGGTAGGCGACGATCAGTTGCAGCACCTTGAGCTCGCGCGCACGCTTGCGCGAAAGTTCAATGCGCGGTTCGGAGAAACATTCGTTGAACCGAAAGCGCTACTCACTAAAACCTCACGCGTGATGAGTTTGAAGGATCCGACGAAGAAAATGTCCAAGTCACAGCCGGAAGGATGCCTCTTCCTCGATGACACCGCCGAAGAAATTCGCGCGAAAGTTGCGCGCGCCGTGACGGATTCCGGCTCGGAGATCGTGTACGACCCGGTGAAAAAGCCCGGACTTTCCAACCTTTTGGAGATCTATGCGGCCCTTTCGGGAGCGGAGCCGCAGGCGGTCGCGAAGAAGTTCACGGGCGAGCAATATTCCGCGCTCAAACAACAACTCGCGGAACTCGTTGCCGCGCATTTTGCCGAATTCCGCACGCGAAAGAAAGCGTTGCTCGCAAAACCGTCATCACTTATAAAAACACTGAACGAAGGTTCGGCCCGCGCGGCGAAAATTGCCGAGAAAAAGATGATGGAGATGAAAGAACGGATCGGCTTGGCGCTTTAGTTGCCGTCACCGCCTATATCTTCCGCAGCCCCACCCACACCTCTTGCCCCTCAAGTTTCGTTGCCACCTCGGCGGTAAACTTTTCCGATGTGCCGTATTCCACCAACTTCGCACCGACTTCCGTTCGTAACGCTGTTTCGTTTTTCAAAATAATATCCCTCACCTCCGCGGGAAGATCAAGTATGAGCGCAATCACCTCCTTCGGCTGGAGTCCCGCCTCTTGGCGCAGGCCCTGCACCATCCGCGCCACTTCGCGGAGCACGCCTTCTTCGCGCAACGCAGGCGTTATTATGGCGTCGAGTGCCACTTCGTCTGCGATCGTCGCATCAACCACAATCTCTTTTACGTTCACTTCGTCGGCCAAAATACCGCGCAACTCTTCCGATAATTTTACTTTTTCGGTTTTGATCGTAAGCTTCGCAAGCGGTTGGCGCACTTTCACGCCCGCTTCCACGCGCTTCGCAAGACCAATGCTCGCCAGCCGCCGCACCTCGGCCATACCGTCAAGAAGCGCCGTCTTTTCTTTTACGGAAAACGGCGCGTGCGCAACAGGCCATTTGGCCAAGTGCACCGACTCCGCAACCTCAGCACCGGCTCCGGCGCCTGCGTGATATGGCTTTAATGCGCCATAGACCTCTTCGGCAAGGAAGGGCATGAAGGGTGCAATTACCTTACTCACCGTCAGCAAACTCTTGTAAAACGCGGCAGGAAAGCCGGCGTCCTTCCGCTTGCGGCTGCGGCGAAGATACCACGTGGAAAGATCGTCTATATATTCCTGGATCGT
>CAZNYI010000114.1:0-2645 GCA_964577245.1 uncultured Candidatus Saccharibacteria bacterium | reverse complement strand
AATGGGCACGGTCGGCTTCACGAGCACTCTTTTGATTAAATTGTTCGGCGCGCTTTGAATGGATTTCCGCGGCGGTGGCGTCGCGGTCACCCTGAGAATGCTCTTTAGAAAAATCGCGTAAAAATTTTGGTGCGGGCTCCATGGTTATCAAGCTCCATTAAACAACTTCAACCGGTCTTCCACCACTTTCTTTATCCCCTCTACCGCCGGCGGCAAAATTTTATATGGCGCGATCTCTTGCGCGTTTGCCGCAAGCCCGGCTTCCACGCCGCGGCGCCAGGCGAGGCGCAACTCGCTTGAAACGTGAATGATCGTCATGCCGGCGGCGATCGCGGCTTTGAAGTCTTCGTCCGCGGTGCCGGAGCCGCCGTGTAAAGTCATAAATTGGCACTTCGCCGTGGTGATCGCCCGCTTGATCGCCGCGATGCGCGGAATATCCAGCCGTTTGTGTTCCTCGCCGCTCACCATTTTTGCCAAGAGACCATGCATGTTGCCGACGGCAGGTGCTAAAACATCAACGCCCGTTTTTTTTACGAATTGCGCCGCTTCATCGGTCGTGGAAAGCATGAATGATGCGGGCGGCCGCTCCGCCACGATCTCGGACGACGAACCAATAAAACCGATCTCGCCCTCTACTATAATTCTGGGATTGATCCCGCGGACGATCCTTACTGCCGCCGCGGTCTGCCGAATGTTCTCTTCCATGGGCAACGCCGAACCGTCAAACAAAATCTCATCAAAACCGGCGGCGGCGGCCTCGTGCACTTTTTCTAGCGAGTGCGTGTGGTCGGCATTCAAAAAGATCGGGTAATCATATTCTTCGCGCAAACTGCGGACCAGTTCAACCACTTGGCGCACGCCGATGAACTCGCGCTCCCCTTCCGAAACGCCGATCAAAATCGGCACCAGTGTTTTTTTTGATTGCGAAAATTCCTGCGCGGCTTCAAAAATGCCCTTCAGCGCCGCAAGTTCGGAAATATTGAAATGCCCTACCGCAACGTGCCGGGCGGCTGCATTCACAAGCACTTCGCGGAGGGTCTTCATGGCGCTTTATACCGCTTTCGCGCGATAATTTTTCGGCGCTTTTTTCAAGATCTGCATCAGTTCCGGTTTCTTGAGCAATCCCGTCTGCGCGCCGAAGAACTGCACCACGTGCATGGATTCGATCGGCGCCCAGCGCAACGCCTCGTGCACCGGCAGGCCATAGATGAGGGCAGACAAAAATCCCGTAGAAAACGCGTCGCCGGCGCCAGTGCGCGAAATGGGCGGCTTCGGATCCGGATACGGCGGCATAAAATAGCAGGCGCTCACATCGGACGCATACGCACCGGCCGGGCCGTCCGTGATCACCACGATCTTCGGGCCGAGCTTGTGCAACCCCGCGCAAAGTTCGTGAATGTCCGTGCCTTCTTTTTTCTTCAACACCATTTCTGCTTCCTCCCGATTCATAAAAACAACATGGGTGTGCTTATAAATGTCCTTCAAATTTTCCGTGCCGAAACGGAGCTGGT
This sequence comes from uncultured Candidatus Saccharibacteria bacterium, assembly GCA_964577245.1. Taxonomy (GTDB): domain Bacteria; phylum Patescibacteriota; class Minisyncoccia; order UBA6257; family 2-01-FULL-56-20; genus CAVYIK01. The sequence continues at coordinate 1,134 of CAZNYI010000114.1, read as the reverse complement.
ACGTTCCCGGGTTAAACCCCATCCGCACGTCGGGATGCCGCTTCACATAGGCCGCGATCTTATGGTGGAATGGCAGCGTGTGCTCGGCGATGGAAGAAAAATAGAGCCAATCCGTGTTCCCGTCCAACGCCCGCGGGTCCGCGTAGGCAAACTTCTGGTGCTTTATCAAAATCGTCCGCTCGGCTTCGTAGGTAAGCACAAAATGATAGTTCGTGGGCAGCCCGTGGTTCGTCCGCACGAATTCCGGCGAAACTTTTTCTTTGCGATACACGTCAAGAATTTCTTTTCCATACCGATCGCTTCCAATGGCAGTCATGATGCCCGTCCGAAGCCCAAGGCGGCTTGCGCCCACAGCAACGTTTGACGCATTCCCCACCGCCGGTATCACGGTGAGCGCCTTATATGGAATTTTATCGGCAAAGGACATGCAAAGCTCGGCGTGTTCGTGCCGCTTATCCCACCGCACGGAGGCCTCCTGCAACGTAATAAAGGCGTCCATCACGACGTCCCCCACGCACACCAAATCATACTTACGCTTCATATAGGTTTATTATACACGATTGAGGGCACGCACTAAAAAAAGGACGGCGATCGGAATCGTCGTCCAGGCAGAGAACCCCAAAATCTTATCGTTCCCCGGAGAGCTTGGCCATACTGTCGAAGAAGGACTCGAAGATTGGCCCCACGGTGGCAAACTCCTTCTTGAGCCGCCGCGTCCTCGAGGTCAATCGCAAGTACATCCTTTTCTCTCGGCCGTTGGAAACCCCACTCAGGATTGATGGGTCAATCGCGTCCTGCGCGCAGAGCCTTTCAAACTCACAGGAAAGCTTGCGCGCGGTTCTTAGGAGATCGAATACCTGATCGGCAGCCTTCACCGCCAGCCCCATCGCCTTCATGGGCCCGACTCGCCGTCCACCGCTCCTCTTGGTAGCCATCGTTTCCTCCTGTCTAAAACTAGGAGTTTTTTAGCATGCCTAATCAATACTGTCAAACCTATCTGTTACTTCCTCCGCAAAACTTTTTTTACCGCCGCCTCAATACTCTTTGCGTCCATGCCATATTTTTCTATGAGCGCTTCCGGCGATCCGGATTCCCCGAACGTATCTTGCATGCCGATGAATTCCGTTGGGGTGG
>CAZNYI010000113.1:0-2721 GCA_964577245.1 uncultured Candidatus Saccharibacteria bacterium | reverse complement strand
TACAGGTGGAGGTTACCACCAGCACTTCGTTTACGGGGATGCCCACCGTTACTAGTAGCCCCTCTGTGGCTCCCGGCACCTACGTAACCTCGACCTTGATGCTGCCTCCGGAAGCATCTGCAAATGGTAGCTATCATTGGCAGGCGAGAGCGATCGACGCAAGTGGCGTTACCTCAACGTGGTTCATGGCTGGACCGACACCAACATCAACCGATTTCATTATCAAAACCGTGCCACTATATACACAGAGAGAATCCATATATCCTTCAGATGCTTCTACGACTGCTTGGGCGAATGACCTCTATGATAATTCCAGTACTATTGACTGCGGCCAACTTCCGGCAACCTCTACTATTGCGGCGTGTGGATGTGCCATTACCGACATTGTTATGTGGTTGAGGTATTTCGGGATAGTAACGGACAAACTCGGCAATACTATTGACCCAAAAGGTTTGAATATATGGCTAACTAATAGTGGAGGTTATGACTCAAGTGGTGATATATACTGGGATTCGATTGAGAAATATGCATCATCTACAAGTGGATCGATTGTTTTTGATCAAAACTCTCGCAACTACGACGGCGCAACCAGTTCAATTCCCTCCTATATAAACCTTCTTCTGAATTCTAGTACACCGGACCCCGTTCTGCTACATGAAAAGGCAGTTGGTCATTGGGTTCTTGCAACCGGGCTTGCACAAAATGCAGGAACGTCAACGTACGCCCTGCGTGACTCTAATTGGTACAACACGCAGTATTTAAATCAAACGACGGATTTGGGCAATGCAATAAAAAATTATAACAACAACATCGATAATGTACGTACCTATTATGACCCACCCAGTCCTCCCCGTTCCTACGAATATCATGTGAATCTGCCGAACGCGCTCATGCTTGTTGACTCACGGGGAAGAAGAACGGGCAAAGATCCCGCGACTGGCGTCTTCTATCACGAGATTCCGGGAACGGGGTACGGCGAAGGAGATCGCTCCGGCCAACTCGGTGTTTCCGGATTGCCGGATGGTCAATATACTTTGTATGTTCTTGGTGGACAAACCGGTTCATATTGGATCGATGCGTACCCGCCGCAGAAAGTTACGGGGAATATCACGGCAAAAACGATGGATGCGTATACGCTCAATTTTAGTTCAACAAGTATGGATAATCCAAAACTTATTTTTCAAAGCGCTGCTTTATCAACGGCAAACGTTACCTCTGCGCCGCCGAACAACTTGCCATTGTCTATGTCAAAGCCTCCGCCAGTTGTCATCCCCGTTCCCGTACCACCCCCATCGATTTCAACTAGTACTGTGTCGAGTACGATTATTTCTCCAATTCCTGCATTCATGCCCACTTCCTCAATAGGGAGTCTCGCTCCAACTTCATCATTACCATAGAAACAAATCATCAAAAAAGATTATGAAGAAAAAGAAATCTATCATTGTGCTAGCAATAGTTCTTCTCATAATTATATCTGCCACTCTGATTTTTCTTAAATTAAGCCGCACTCCAGGGGCTAGCGAGCCGATTGTCGGTCGGGCAACCACCGCCAGTCAAGGTTCTAACGCAACTACTTCCAGCTCTACCGCTTCACCTCGGCAATATCAGAGCATCCGTTCCTACGAATATCATGTGAATCTGCCGAACGCGCTCATGCTTGTTGACTCACGGGGAAGAAGAACGGGCAAAGATCCCGCGACTGGCGTCTTCTATCACGAGATTCCGGGAACGGGGTACGGCGAAGGAGATCGCTCCGGCCAACTCGGTGTTTCCGGATTGCCGGATGGTCAATATACTTTGTATGTTCTTGGTGGACAAACCGGTTCATATTGGATCGATGCGTACCCGCCGCAGAAAGTTACGGGGAATATCACGGCAAAAACGATGGATGCGTATACGCTCAATTTTAGTTCAACAAGTATGGATAATCCAAAACTTATTTTTCAAAGCGCTGCTTTATCAACGCTCAGCATTACTTCCGTGTTACCACACAATTTACCATTGTAAGACTAATATTGTCTTATAAAATCATTTAAACAATATCCATAGCCACACTCAAAAAATTACAAAACAATGTTGGGTATTTTCGCGACCACACGCCTTAAATTAAAAAATAATAAACTTATAAGCATATTAGTGGTGATAGCCGTATTAATAGTTGGCATAATAACTTGGTTTGTTTTTAGTTACAATCCCGCTCTAAACCATGGCTCTATCTCTAAAAATTCCCCTTCTACATCTACATCGACGCAATCACCTCTTTGGGGCGAGTACCACGTGAATGCACCCAATGCTCTTATGCTCGTGGACTCACGGGGGCGAAGAACTGGTAAAGATCCCGTTACGGGCATCCTTTATCGTGAAATTCCTGGCACGTCATTATGGTCAGCAAGACCAGACATTCTATGGCAACATTCAGAGCGGCTCAATGATTGCCTATGTGCAAAACTATAATTCATCAACCTTTGCTAGTTCTATGTTCACATTTGAGAGCGTTTCATCATTCACCGCAAGTATCACCTCCGCACCGCCGAACAATTTACCGCTTCCGGTGGTGCCCAAATAAACCAACAATCTAGGTATCGACCTCAATTTCGTTGGGATGCGTTTCCGCTGGCTTACTATCAAGTGCTAGCGCGCAAAACCCTATTTGACGTTATGGCGCTATCTGCTAGAATAGTTAAGTAACCTAACAATGTTCAAAAATCCACTCGTAAAGAA
>CAZNYI010000112.1:0-2727 GCA_964577245.1 uncultured Candidatus Saccharibacteria bacterium | reverse complement strand
TCGCCATGCCGTCGTTCAGTGTTTTTGAAATGTCCGGATAATTATTTTTCTGGTTTCGTATAACGACAATGCGCGGGTCGCGCGCGGCGAATGCGGCGAGCACGCGTGGCGTCTCGTCGGTTGAGGCATCATCGACGATGATAAGCTCCCAATCGGTGAGCGACTGGGAAAGCACGCTCTCTATGGCGCGTGGAAGCACTCCCGCACGGTTATAGGTGGGCATGATGACGCTGATCGTTGGCATTCCTTTAACGGGAGCCATGGTTCGTAATAGGACGCTTCGCTTCCCACACAAGGCAGTGTTCCGGAAGCGCCGTCACGCGGACGTCGTGAAAGTACAGTTGTAAAATATTTTTAAGATCTTTTTTATTGTACTCCCGCACGTGGAACCGCGATCCCGAAAAGGTCTTGAAGTTGGTCGGATTGTGCGGCGTGGAACCAAGATAGGTGCCGTCGTCTTTGAGTGCCCGCGCGATCTTCGCCAAAATATTATTGTGATCATCTTCCGTAATATGCTCCACGAATTCGCTTGCGATCACCGCGTCAAACTTTCCGGGGAAATCCCCCGCCGGCGGCAGGTCTTCGCTCACGTAGGTAACTTTCGGATGCGGATTGTCGAAGTTGCCGATCTTATCGATTCCCACGACCGCCTCAACCTTCGGATTCCCCGCGATGCGGCGCGTAAGATAGCCGCGCCCACAGCCAACGTCCAACACCCGCCCATGCGCCCGCGGAATAAGAAAGTTCGCGTATGCCTCGGAATATTCGTCCGCCCCGCCGTGCACGTCGGCATTCGGGCGCTCCTCGCCGGCATCTTTAAAATAAGCCGCGTCAAAAGCGATAGAGGCGCGATCGATCACCGGGATCCTTTTCATCTGCCAACGTAGTTCGCGGATGCTGTTCCGTAATTTTGGATGCGCCTGAAGAAACGCCTTGAGCTTTGAAAGCATGATACTTATTATTGTACCGCAATCGGCTCGCCGGAACGCGCACGGAAGACCATTGTCTCGGGATGGGCTTTTATTTCTCTGCGGAATTCTGCAAGTTTTTTGAAATAGGCTTCCTGTTTGGCGTCGTTATACGCACGAGCCCTGCGCGTCACTTCGTTCGCGCCCGGTCCCGTTTGGGAAAAATTTGCCGGGATCGGTATGCCATGCGAGAGATATCCTTTGCGGTTGAAGTTGAAATAGAATTCCGGCCAATCGCCCGGTTCGCGGGTTCCCGGCACATAGAGAGGCAAGCACTCTGCGAACACAGAACGGGCGACACACATATTGCCGTCCGGGAAAAAAAGGCCGGTGGAAAGCCAATAGCGAAAGAATTCTTTTTTCTGTGGAATGTCCGATTTTACAATGGCGCTTTTTATTGCGGCGAGATGAGCGGCGTCCATTTTTTTAAAAAGCCGCCACCACTCTTTTGGATGCACGAGGCGCCTCGCAAGCTCTTTTAAAAGGGGCTTTCTCCCACCGCTCTGATCCAAAAGAAAGTGCCCATAGCCGAACGCCGGTTCAAGCGTCGCGCCGTCGGGTGAAAAGCCCATGGGGATGCCCCACACGACCGCGATTTCGGGATCGTGCTCGAACGCGGCGACACATTGCTCAAACCAACGCCTCTCAAGATAACCATCCGACGCGCAGAGAAGATACACAAATTCGCCGGTGGCCTTCGTAAACGCCTTGTTGATCGCATCATAGACACCTTCATCCGGCTCGGAAAAGACCCTGATGTTCGGATGTGCTGCCGCATAACGGCGCGCGACCGTAAGCGTTTCATCGGTGGAGCCGCCATCCATGAGCACTACCTCCCAATCGGTGAACGTTTGGGCGATAACGGTATCAAGCGTCTCGGCAATGTATTTGCCGCTATTGAAGACCGGCATCAAGATTGAAATTTTCGGTTTTTGCATGGTGCCCGCGTTATGCGTATCGTACTTCACCGCCCGCATGATCCCTATAGACCACCTTACTGCCTTCGACGTCAAAATCGAACGGGACGCACAACAGATTGCCAAGTGCCGCCTTTACTTTCTCGTGCACCGCGGGGTCCGCATAGACGAGCAGGAATCCTCCGCCGCCGGCACCGAGCAGTTTGCCGCCAAGCGCTCCCGCGCCGCGGGCGGCGGCATACATTGCATCAATATTGTTACTTGAGATCAAGTCGCTCAATCCCCGCTTCAATTGCCACGATGCATGCAGCAACTTTCCGAATTCATCCAAGTTCCCTTTTCTGAGGAAACCGAGGCCCTGGTCAACCATTCCGTGCATAGCCGCAAGGTCCGCTTCCTTGTTTGGAGTATTTTTTATCTGGGCTTGGGCGATCTCCGATGCGCTGCGCGACAGGCCGGTAAAAAAGAGAAGGAGCCTCCCGCGAAGCCCCGCAAGAACATCGGCGCTTATATTCGCCGGAAGGACCTCCACCTCACCGCTGGGCTTGAACACGATCTTGTTGAAGCCGCCAAATGCGGCCGCAACCTGGTCTTGGGAACCCACGTGCTCGTGCATCACATTCCGCTCGATGTGCGTAGCTGTTTTTGCAAGATCGTGCTTGGTCGTCTCTTTCCCTTGCAATGTTTTGATGGCGTTCACCAATCCCACCACGAATGACGACCCAGCACCGAGGCCCGAACGAGCCGGCAGATCGGCAGTATGATGGATCTCAAGGCCTTCCTGAATATTAAAAAACTGCAAGGCGCCCTTCACGGCCGGATGCTCGATCTCTTCGTGCTTT
>CAZNYI010000111.1:0-2763 GCA_964577245.1 uncultured Candidatus Saccharibacteria bacterium | reverse complement strand
TAGAAAACACAAAAGACGGGAAGCCTTTCACGTTTTATGACGGGCCGCCGTTCGCCACGGGCCTTCCGCATTACGGGCACCTTCTGGCGTCTACTATAAAAGACGTCGTACCGCGGTTCCAAACAATGGAGGGGCGGTTCGTCCGCCGGCGCTGGGGATGGGATTGTCACGGATTGCCGATTGAAGAGATCGTGGAGCGCAAGCTCGGCATCTCCGGCAAAAAACAGATCGAGGAGATCGGCATAAAAAAATTCAACGAGACCTGCCGGAGCATGGTGTTGGAATATGCCGCGGAGTGGAAAAAGATGATCCGCCGCGTTGCGCGCTGGGTGGAGTTTGACGATTCCTATAAGACGATGGACGCGGACTACATGGAGTCCGTCTGGTGGGCGTTCAAAGAGATCCACAAAAAAGGGCTTATCTACGAAGGAAAAAAAGTGCTCTTGTATTGCCCGCGCTGTGAGACGCCAATCTCCAACTTTGAGGTGGCGATGGATAACAGCTATAAGGACGTGACGGAGGAATCGGTGACGATTAAATTTCATTTGAAACCAGGGCAGAAATTCGGTGCCGGCGGGAAATACGAGACAAAAGATTCCGCCTACGTTCTTTCCTGGACGACGACGCCGTGGACGCTGCCGGGGAACGCAGCTCTCTATGTTGATAAAGATATTGTCTATGCAGCAGTGCGCGTCCAAGGCATCCCCGAACTTTATATCGTCGGGCACGAGCGCATAAAAGCAGTTTTTGGAGATCAACCGATAGAAATTGTACACGACGATATCAAAGGAAGGGATTTAGTAGGTTTGAAATATGAGCCGCTTTTTATTGTCCCAGCGATGGCGTCAGACAAAGCCTTTCATGTTTCTCTTGCTGACTTTGTGACAACGGACGAAGGAACGGGCGTTGTGCATTCTGCGGTGATGTATGGAGAGGAAGACTATGAGATTGGCGTACGAGAGGGGCTCCCCACGGTACCGTTGCTTGACGAGAAGGGGAAGTTCAACGAGAAAGCGCCGGAAATGGTGCGCGGGATGTATTTTAAGAGTTCTGAAAAAATCATTAAAGAAGACTTGCAAAATCGCGGATTGTTGTTCAAGCGCGAGATGCATATGCACTCATATCCGTTCTGCTGGCGTTGCGGCAACGTGCTCTTCTATAACGCGATCCCGGCGTGGTTCGTGAACGTGCAAAAAATAAAACCGCAGCTTTTGAAATCAAACAACAAAGAGATCAATTGGTTCCCGGATCACCTGAAGCACGGACGTTACGAAAAGAGCGTTGAGGCGGCGCCGGATTGGAATATTTCGCGAAACCGCTATTGGGGGAATCCGATCCCGGTATGGAAGTGTGCGGGGTGTCATAAAGAGGAAGCGGTGGGAGGGTTGGACGAGCTTTCAAAGCGCACGGGCGGCGCGAAAAACAATTATTGGGTGATGCGGCACGGCGAGGCGGAGAGTAACATGTTCAAGATCATTGATTCCGGTCAGCGGAAATATTTGCATCTTACCCCGCGCGGAAAAAAGCAGGTGGAAGATTCCATCAAGCGCCTCAAGAAAGAACTCGCGAAACAGCACAAAAAAATCGACCTGATTATTTCGTCGGACATCACGCGCACCAAAGAAACCGAAGCCATAGACGCCTCGGTGCTCTATGAAGAAAAGACACTCTTTGATAAGCGGTTGGAGGAAATTCACTTGGGGCCAACGCTTACCGGCAATCAAGATCTAAAATATCGCGACGCGTTCCCCACGCACCGGTCGCGGTTTGAGGGGCGGCCGGAAGGAGGGGAATCGCTGCGCGACCTGCGCGCCCGCGTGTGGGAATTTCTGGCAGAGTGCGAAAAGAAATATAAGGGCCAGAATATTCTTCTTGTTACGCACGAATATCCGGCGTGGATGCTGTTCCATTCGGGTGAGGCATGGAGCGAGCGGCGGGCGATTCAGGAGATAGAAAAGCAGAAAGGGGACTTCATCGGCTTTGCCGAGATCCGGAAATTGGATTTCAAAGCGGTCCCGCGGAACGGCGGCGGCGAGGCGGATCTGCACCGGCCGTACATCGATGACGTCACGTTCCCGTGCGCGGCGTGCGGCGGTGCGATGGCGCGGACGCCGGAAATATTTGATTCTTGGATGGAGGCGGGGTCAATGCCGTTCGCCGAATATCATTATCCGTTCGAAAATAAAAAAGTATTTGAAAACCGGTTCCCGGCGCAGTTCGTGGCGGAATATATTGCACAGACGCGTGCGTGGTTCTATCTTATGCACGTTATCTCAGTGATCCTTTTCGGCAAAGCGCCATTTGATAATGTGGTGACCACCGGCACGATCCTTGCGGAGGACGGGTCAAAAATGAGCAAGTCAAAGAATAACTATCCCAATCCGAATATTGTGATAGATAAGTACGGCGCGGACAGTTTGCGGTTCTATCTTATGAACTCTGTTGTTATGCAGGCAGACAACCTGAATTTTTCCGAGAAAGCGGTGGAAAATATTTACCGAAAAGTGGCCATCATCCTTTGGAACGTGTGTAAATTCTTCACGACGTATGTTGACCACGCGGCGGTCGCGGAGAGCGGCGCTGGATCTCGCGCTGCGAAAGCTCCCGCCGCGAACGTTCTTGATCGCTGGATGGAGGTGCGGACGGCAGAACTTGTAGAAAAAGTGACCAAATATATTTCAACGTATGACACCGTGCGTGCAACGCGAACGATCCAGGAATATATAGACGATCTTTCCACGTGGTATCTTCGCCGCAGCCGCA
>CAZNYI010000110.1:0-2775 GCA_964577245.1 uncultured Candidatus Saccharibacteria bacterium | reverse complement strand
GAGGTCATCTAAAACGGGCGGCGGACGCCAACACCATCGAGCTCGCGGAGCAAGAGCTGAAAGTCGCTCTCACCTACATGGAACAGAATGGGATGACGAGCGGCTACACCTCGGTAGTCTACCGCACTCCGGATGAGGACGTTGGGTTCTGGTACAAGAACCTGAAAGCGTCCCTGACGGAACTTCAGGGCCTGAAGCCCGACGTGTCGGCGCTTGAACGGTCGAATATGCTCATCAAGCTCCGCGAGACACTTCTCGACCACACAAAAGACGGCGAAAAGGTCACGGCGCCCAGCGGCATCAGCGTGTTCCCGGACAACGGCGCCTACATGCTGTTTGGTATCCTCACGCTAATTGCGGCCTGCGTCGGAGGCATTCTCATCGCGACCTACGACGGCTACTGATCGGCGGCGGCGGGAAAGAGATTAGAGGGAGCTCTCAAAAGGGGCTCCCATTTTTTATATGACGTAATTCAAAACCAGACAAAATTTTTGACCGATTGAAGTTCGAATTTAAAATGAAAAAACATCGCTTAAGGTTTTTACACCCACCAAAATAATTTGCACCATGGAACCGTGTTAACAACCGAGGAAATTCTATTCTTCCGGATAGCATGATTGACTGATAATGTTCTTTTTTATAAGGGCAGCATTCAGCGCCACGAACCCTTTATCAATCTTCTCCAAGAGAGCCAGTATTTCTGGAATTGTGTCGTTTGCGTCGTTCGTGGTAACAACGAATCTTGCCTCAGCTGCCGTTACAGCTACAACGGCAGCTGAGGCAATCACAATAATCATATTAAGGAGATACCGCGAAACAAATGCGAACGCAAGCTTTCTTTAATAATTTTTTAATGAAATTTGGATGCGCTATTTCCATGGGTATATTTTCAAATAACAAAAACTCCGACTGGATATACAATCGGAGTTTTTGGGCGGTCACATCTGGAGATCGTCGTTGACGTCAAGCGGGATCCTATCCCTTATTCCCGAATAAGAGTAGGCAGGACATCGCGGACTCTATTTCAGCATGTATTGCCATCACCGGTTCGTGAGTCACCTCACGCAAACGCAGTAGGTCAGACTAGCTGGCGCTGCTTCGGGGCCATTTTGGCCAACCTTCATTATTTTGCTCCAAGCGCAGTAGAAGTCAAGCGGGCAGTATATTCCCTCGCACCAGACCGCGCATAGTGGTAAAATAAACGCATGGAAATCGCACTGTTCGTGGTGGTTATTGTGCTCTTCGTTGTCATTGCGTGGCGGCTTTGGAGGCCGCAGGCGCCGGCGCCGAAGCAAGATGATCAAGCCCTGCTGCTTATCCAAAACCAGATCCAGAACCAGCAGAAGCAGATCCAACAGCAGATGGGCGAGCTTTCAAAGACACTTGACGTGCGCATCGGTGATTCCACCAAAACAATGCTGGCACAGTCGGATAGGAGCGTGCAGATCGTGCGCGAGATCACGGGTGAGATCACGAAGGTGACGGAAGGCCAGAAACAGATCGCCTCACTTGCCGACCAGCTGAAGGGCCTGCAGGATATTTTGAAAAATCCGAAACAGCGCGGCGTACTTGGCGAATATTTTTTGGAAACAGTGCTCAAAAACAGCTTCTCGCCAAGTAATTATCAGTTGCAATATCCTTTCGCGGATGGCACGAAGGTAGACGCAGTCATTTTCTATCAGGAACGCGTAATCCCTATTGACTCAAAGTTCAGCTTGGAAAATTACAACCGTTTCGCGAGCGCCACTTCGGACGAAGAGCGGAAACGCTACGGGGAAGCCCTGCGCATGGACCTTAAGACCCGCATTGACGAGACGGCAAAATACATCAAACCCGCTGAGGATACCATGGATTTCGCCTTTATGTTCATTCCATCCGAGGCGCTCTATTACGATCTTTTAGTAAACAAGATCGGCGTTGCGGCAGAGCGCGATCTGATACAATACGCATTGGAAAAGCGCGTATATCCCGTCTCCCCCACCACATTTCATGTGTATCTCCAGGTGGTGCTTCAGGGCGTCCGCCAAATGGAGATCAACAAGTCCGCCGAACAGATCCGCAAAAATGTCGGTGAGCTGCAAAAGCACTTGGAGCGCTACGAAGAATATTTGGAAAAGATCGGCGCGCATCTTTCAACTACCACAAACGCCTATAACACCGCCTACAAAGAATTCGGGAAGATAGATAAGGATATAGTAAGAATCGGCGCGAGCGCCGAGTTGGACGAAAAAGACGAGCCAAAGAAACTATCCTAGAAATAACGCCCTATCGGCCGCTATTTCTTCCTTCGCCGCAGGAACGCGGGGATGTCCCACGCGTCGCTTTCTTTCTCTTTCTTTTCTTTTCCTGTTTTTGCTGCGTCAGCCGCAGTGCCGGATTTTGTTGCGGCCGAAGGAATGTCGGACGTTGAGAATATGTCCGCATCGCGGCCAGCCGGCTCTTTGGCAGTCGTTCCGCCCATCGCGGTGCCACGTTCACGCTCTCTCTCACGTTCTGTTTGCGGCTTCTTAGCGGGGAAGGCGTCCATAATAGACGAGGTGTTTGTTGATGTAGTGCGACCGCCCCCGAATACGCCCACCGGCCGCTCGTAATGCCCGCCAAAAAGCGCCGTTGGCTGATTGCCATTGAAACCCGAGGCGATCACCGTTATCTTGATCTGGCCCTGCTTCATGTTCCGGTCATAATAGGCGCCAAAGATGATGCGCGCGCCGGGGTCGGCGGTCTGCGCAATGATCTTTGCCGCATCGTTGATCTCCGTCATCTTAAGATCGTGGC
>CAZNYI010000109.1:0-2807 GCA_964577245.1 uncultured Candidatus Saccharibacteria bacterium | reverse complement strand
ACTGTGAATTGCAAATCGGCCCAAGTCTGACATGATCCAGCGACGCCCTAGATTTTCAGCAACCCCTCCAGTTATTCCGCTTCCACAAAATAAATCAGCAACTAGGTCGCCTTCGTTTGATGCCGTCTTGATAATCCTCTCAATCAGAGGCCAGCTCTTTTCGCTCGTTCCGTAATCACCTGTTCGTTTTATGCCGTCTGGCGGGAAGCGAGCGGCCAGTGGAATTGACCACCAATCTTCTGGCACCTTACCTAAATCGTTTAATACTCCTGAATCATTCTTGATCTGTCCTTCATAATACGTTCCAGATCCGGCGAGACCTTCTTTGTAATTCGCCACTGTTTTTTCATCGTAAGGCACTCGAATCTCATCGCAATTAAACTGCCAATCAGTGGGCGAATTTGAATACCAGAAGATTGTTTGGTGACAGCTTGGAAACTCTCGCGTTTTGTTGCTCGCCTTATAGTAACACCAAATTATTTCATTTCTTAGTTTTCCGGAGAAAATTTCGTGAAGAAGTGCTCGAAGCAAATAATTCATTCGTGCGTCACAGTGGACAAAAATGCTTCCGCTACTGCGCAACAACTCCTTCATTAACGAGAGTCGTTCGAACATCATGTGAAGATAAGAGTCGGTGCCTTTGCCCCACATGTCGCGGTAGGCAACCATTTCGAGCGCAGACTGATCTTTCCAAATAGTTTCTTTCTCGTCGCCAATGGGAACATCCATTGTAAAGTCCGCACCAACGTCGAACGGCGGGTCAATGTAGATGAGGTCAACCTTACCTTTGAACTCGGCAAGGAGACTGGCGATCACCAGCTTATTGTCACCCCAGATAAGGCGATTGCGAAAATCGTCCCGACGCTGGCCTTTCATTTTGTTATCAAATGCCATGAGCACCTGATCCCCCTTGGCAGCAGCCAAACTGCGCGGCTCGTCAATCGTCTCAATTTTTTGCATGGGCATCGCACACCCAGCGATGTCCACTTCACGCCGATTCCCGTATTCATCATATTTCCCCTCCCACACCAGCTCAGTGCGCAGGGTCGAAAGCGGGTGGGGATTTGCCGGGCCGTATGGCGTTTCTTTTGGCATGATGATTAGGTGAGCTAGATTTTGAGGTGGCAGCCTGCCATATGTAACTGGCGGGCAAAAAGGGAGTCAAAAGTAATCCAAGGCTCATCCCTCAGGCTGGCGGCAACGAGCGTAGGCATTGGCGGTAAAGGGTGGATTCAGCTTGGCGGTAGCAGGGGCGCACCCCTGCACCCGGTGTAACTGGCCATTGTGTAACCGAAGCACCTAGTTGCGACTATTTGGGACTTATAAGAAGTTAGAACAAGCTCAGGCCCGCCAACAAAAGCCCCCCGGCCCTTACGGGCCGGGGGGCAATTTGTATGGCGGGGCCTCCGAACCATTTACGCAATCTCGCGAAGCGTCAAAAACGGCACTTGCAGCTTGCCATTGAACACATCCAGCTCGCCGAGGATGGCCTCCACGCGCGAATTCAATTTCGCGTGGGAGAATGTCCCCTTAACGAGTGGCCCGCGCTCTCCGGGCACGCTGGGTGCCGGGAAACCCGGTGCAGGGAGTTTAACCAGTTGCTGGATTTCGAGCAGTCCACTGGCCTCGCTGTGAACTTCGTAGACGAGTCGCACGTTATCGGTTGCCGGCCGCTCTCCTTTGGCCGCGAAGGGCGCTCGGAATGCCTTGGCGGTGAGAAGCACGCCACGCAGGAGGAGTCCGTTGGCGACTTCGACAGGTTTCGGTACACTATCAGGTGTTTGTTTATCCATAACATTTGATTTCTATCACTAGTGTCGACGTGGAGGACGCCGAAGCCTTCATACGCCTGGAGTTTCAGAATCGTTCCAATCTCCTGGCGTAAAAGTTGTTTCCACGGCTGCCGGGTCTGCGCCGAGCGGACTTTCTCCCCGCACTTCACGGAGACGCGGCTTGCCCAATCGTCGAGGCGCTCACCAATGGTGCGTTGAATGCGTGGCCCGGTTTTCCTGCCGGATGCCGCCGCGACCTCTTCGGCCACTACAGCCTGTAGAAAGTGTTTCGAATACCGGACGCGGCGAATTCGGTTGAGCGGCAGAACCCAATCCGGCACAGCGTCGTAGCACTTGCTTACATATTTTAAAAAATAATCTAGCGTTTTGTCACGGATACGCCGTACGTCTGTCCAGCCGAAGCCCCATTGTTGGGTGATCCATACTTTGTCGTAGGTTCCCCGCCGCAGTAAAATTGCGTGCCAGTGTGGCCATGCTTCGCCGTCAGTTTCATCACGTTGGAATTCAAGGCCGATAAAATATTCCGTAGGGCCATACTTGGCGCGGAAGGCCTCCATGAAATCCGCCGTGCGCAGCACCCCCGCGACCCAGGCTTCCAGCGGGGTATTGAACTTTGTGCGGTCGATGGTGAAGGTGATTGTGACCGCATTGCACAGGTTAGGCGTCCGGGCGCTGAATTCCTTGCACAGGATGTATGCGCCGATGGGATGCCACCACGAGCGCGGAATATACTCTTTGATTGTAAGTTTCACGCTCGGCCTCCTTTGCTGGCTATGATAAGCGCAAAGATGGCGGCGCGGACTTTTTCCGGGAGATTTGCCCAGGCCAGGACAACATCAGACAGGTCTCCCCCACCCTGGCCGGGCTTAGGTGGCAACGGGAGTGGATTGCCTTTTTCGTCACCAGCGTCAACTTTCAGCCGTAAATCGGCTTCGGTAATCCCTCCGGGCGGTTCGAATCCACCACCCCGACCATTTTGGTTTCTATGGCGTTGCTTGTTCATTTTGGTGCAAC
>CAZNYI010000108.1:0-2842 GCA_964577245.1 uncultured Candidatus Saccharibacteria bacterium | reverse complement strand
TTTTGGAAGCTCCGCGAAAAGAGACTTGGCATTCGAACACAGTGATCAAAGCGGCGATTGAAATATACATACAACCGAGCGGCGGTACAAATGTACGTTGTAAGATGCCATTTTAAGGTGATTCAGGGGGACTTTGACGGGACAAATGATGTTTGCGATGGCCTGCCGGATGCCTCGCAAGTGATCCTTGCCAACCTCTCCCCGGACCGCGATGGCGACGGCATTCCCAACTGGCTGGACCAGTATCCGGACACGTCCAACACCACCTACAATTCCCAAACCTCCGCCGCAGACGTCCCTGCCAACATGGCCACGCTTGGGTTTGGCGGCGCCAGTGACACGGGGCATGGACCGATCGTGGGTAAGCGTCCGCGCGGGCACCTCCTGTGCGGCCCCGCAGCCGTGTGATACACCGGCTGCATGAAAGCCAAACAACCGACACAACACCGGCGAGTCCGCGTGCGCTACAGCGCAGAGGACCGGAAACGATTGATTCATGAGCAGGTGCAGAGCGGGCTGACGAAGCGAGACTTCTGCGCGCAACGGCAAATCAACCTGGCCACTTTTTACAATTGGCCAACCCGAAAGCTGGTCGCAGGTCAAGTGCCGGCCTTTGCGCAGGTGGATATTGCGACTGGTTTGCAGGCAGCGGTCGAGGTGCTGTTGCCCAACGGTGCGCGGGTCGGTATCCGGCACCAAGGCCGGCGCGACGAATTGGTCTGCCTGATCAGAGGCGTGTGCGGATACGCGGGAGGTGCGGCATGTTGACCTTCCCCGGTTCACTCAAGGTTTACTTGGCGATGGATGCGGCCGATCTGCGCAAGAGTTTCAGCGGTTTATGGGCTGTGACTGTCAATGTGCTCAAAGACGATCCAGCCACAGGCGCATTGTATGTCTACACCAACCGGCGGCATAACCGGGTGAAAATTCTCTATAGCGATGGCACTGGCTTGTGGGTGATGACTAAGCGCCTCGAACAGGGAACGTTTAATTGGCCGCGGGGAATCGACGTGCAGAACGGCAAGTTACAACTGAGTCCGGAAGCACTCGGACTGTTGCTCGACGGCGTGGATTTGCGGCGCGGATCGATGCGGCCATGGTATCAACGCTGATGATAACTTTTTTCATTTTGCGCACAACTTTTTCGGGTCTTGCTGCGTTATATACAGTAACCGAATATGCACGCGCAACTCGAAGAACTTTGTCGGATGAACGCGGAACAAGCCGCCTTGATTGTGGCATTGCGTGACGAAAACCAGTTGTTGCAACGCAAGGTGCAGTTCCTGATTCATCGGCTCTTTGGACGTACAACCGAGAAGCTCGATCCAAACCAATTAGAGTTGCTCCTCGGCGTCGCGGACAGCACACCTTCCGACGATGATCCGCCTAAACCGCCAAGTCCATCGCGTCCGCGTGCTCCGCGCGATCACAAGCCGCGACTGCCTGCCGATCTACCGACCGAGGAGATCGTGATCGACCCGGAGGCGGTCAAACAGAACCCCACGGCCTATCAATGCATCGGCGAGGAAGTCACGGAAGAACTCGATGTCGTTCCGACGCGCTACTTCCGGCGGCGCCTGATCCGCCGGAAGTTCAAGAGCAAGGACAATCGCGATCTCCCGCCGCTGTTGGCACCACTGGCACCGCGCCTTGTGGAGGGCGGTTACGCCAGTCCAGGGATCATCACCGACATTTTGCTGAAGAAGTACGCGGATCATCTGCCGCTTTACCGTCAGGAGCAAATCCTGCGGACACGGCATGGGATCGACCTTTCTCGTCAGACCATGTGCGACTGGGTACGGATTGCGGCCGATTGGCTCACACCGATTTACAGTCACATCCGGGATGATCTGCGACAAGGCGGATATTTGCAGGTGGACGAGACCCCGGTTCGATACTGCGGAGAGGAGGGAGGCGGCAGTAGTCAGGGTTATCTTTGGGTCTATCACCGCCCGGGAGGAGATGTGCTTTTCGAATGGCACACCAGTCGCGCTGCCGCCTGTCTGGATGACATGCTCCAAGACTTCCGAGGCACTGTGCAGTGCGACGGGTATGGTGCCTATTCCAGCTATGCGAAAACACATCGCCAGATTCAACTCGCGTGCTGTTGGGCGCATGCGCGGCGCAAGTTCTTCGAAGCTCGCCATGAATGCCCCACGCAAGCCAACTGGCTTCTTTGTCAGATCGGACATCTATACCGGATCGAAAACGAACTGCGTGGCAAGGGACCGCAACTGCGGCAGGCGGTTCGGAGCGCCCAAAGCGGTATGATCCTGGCCCGCATCGAAAAGATACTCCGCCTCAAGTTGAACCAGCACCGTCCAACTAGTGGCATCGGAAACGCTATTGCCTACACCCTCTCGCTGTGGCCGCAATTGCTGCGCTACCGGGATGACGGTCGTTTGGAAATCGACAACAACCTTGTGGAAAACGCAATTCGACCAACCGCCATCGGCAAAAAGAACTGGCTCTTCATCGGCCACCCGGAAGCCGGGGATCGCAGTGCGATCATCTACACGTTGCTGGAAAACTGCAAGCGGCTCGGCATCAATCCGCGGGAATACCTGCACGACGTTCTTTCGCGGCTGCCGGCCATGACCAACTGGCAGACCCAGTCGCTCACGCCCCGCAACTGGTTCGCCGCGCGCAAATCGCAGGCCGCTTGATCCCCCATGCGAAGATACGGCTACGCCGCTTGACCGTCTATGGGGTGCCCGCGCGAACGCTTACGGCTGAACGTCAAAGATGATTTGGCGTCGAAAAGCAGCGACGGTTGTGGCAGGTGTTGTCATGGTGTGGGCGGTCCACGCGCGGACGCGTGCGCGGAACCGCGGCGCACGGG
>CAZNYI010000107.1:0-2858 GCA_964577245.1 uncultured Candidatus Saccharibacteria bacterium | reverse complement strand
TTCGCCGTCATCATTGTTATCCTTTTGGGCGTTTTGATATTGGTGAAGCCTGCGCAGGGGCCCACGGTTTCAGAAACCGTTTCGCAGCCCGCAGTTTCTCCTGATGGCCATGTAACGGTTACAGCGCCGATGGCAAACACTCTCATAGCTCCGCCCGTTGTCGTGGCCGGTTCCGTGACCGGTGGCGGATGGTTTTTTGAGGCGTCGTTCCCTGTGAAGGTTTTGGACGGCGATGGGAGGATGCTGGGGGAGGGCCCGGCGCGGGCGCAAAGCGATTGGATGACAACCGGCACAGTACCTTTCAATGCAAGTATATCCTTCACTATGCCGCGTTACGCGACCGGCACCATCGTGTTTGAAAAAGACAATCCGTCAGGCATGCCGCAGAACGCACAGGAATTCAGCGTGCCCGTGAGGTTCAAATAAACTCTAAATAATTGAAAAGCCCGGGTCGCATTTCTGCTTCCCGGGCCGGGTTGATGATGGGCGAGCGCGCCCTCTATCGGCGATTCACCGAACTTACTGCGGCTCGCCAGAAGTTCCCAAAAGCGAGAAAGAATAGAGCCAGTCCCTCAAGCCACGACGTAATGCTCAGGGGCTTGCTGGGAGTGTCCCACGTCACAAGTAGTGGCGTGCACCCGCTCAGGATCAACGCCACGAGCGTGAAGAGGGCCCAGCGGATCTTTATGAAATCAGTTCCGATCCCGGCTCCGACCAGAATCCCTGCCACGAGGCAAGCTTTGAGCCATTCGAGCAGGGTCGCCGTTCCCTCCGCGGCGGCGATGCAATACCCAATCATCACCATCGCCACAATGGTGACAACCACTCCCCACATTAACTTCAGTAGGCCTTCCTTTGGTTCGTCTTGCATGCGTCTCCTATGCTGCGCGAATCATACCATATATATTAAATATAGTCCAGTTTGCAGCAATGGGCGTATAATAAACCAAAAGCCATGAAACATTATATTTGCACGGGGGAGTGCGCGGGAATTTCGGAAAAGCCGGGGACGTGTGGGGCAGAGACGTGTTCCAAGCACGGCGTGCCGCTCACCGAATGCGATTGCCGTGACGGGAAGCACGGGAAGAACGAGAAGAAGCCGCAGGAAAAATAACCGGGCGGCGCAGTGCGAAGTTGTATTTTTTATTCGCCCAAACAGGGCCGGCACTTTCCACGCCCACGCGCTTCTGTGCAACGATCGCCGTGCGCGGAATTTTTACGCCTCGGTCCTCAATCCAGAGACCGTTTCTTTTTGATGCGAGCGTGCCGTTCTGCGCTCGGTCAATGCGCAAAAATTTCGTGAGGCGCGCCGGACCGTTTATATATTCCATGTTTTTTGTTCGTGCGTCTTCCCGCGTCCGCACGTTTTCATATGTCCCGCCGCGCAGCAGCACGGCTGCCGGATACTTGCGCGGCCCCGTCACAATATTCGCGAGCCAGTGCATGCCATAGGTGAAGTAAACATAGAACCTGCCGGCTTCGCCGAACATAACCGCGTTTCGCGGCGTTCGCCCGCGGTGGGCGTGGGAAGCCCTATCGTGCGGCCCGTCATAAGCTTCCACCTCTGTGATCATGAGTGCGCGCGTCGTGCCCCGAGAGCGCCGCACGAGGTATTTCCCAAGCAGGTCCCGCGCAACCGTGAGGGTGGGCCGGTCAAAGAACGAGGAAGAAAGTGTTTTTTTAGCTACCATGCTGTAATATATTATTATGATAGACGAAAAGAAACAAACCATCCCTACCGTGCTTGTGGTCTTCGGTGCCACGGGCGATCTCATGGCAAAAAAGATCGTCCCGGCGCTTTTTAGTTTGCATCAAAAAAAGCGCTTGCCGCCGCGGTTTGAATTAGTGGGCGTTTCGCGCCGTGCGTGGAACGACGATGATCTTAAGCGCCATATTCGTTCCATCCTTGAACTGAAAGCGCCGGATGCACCCGGTGGCACGGTGCAATCATTTTTAAAACTCTCCGCCTATCACCAATTGCAATTTGATGCGTTGGACGATTACCGCGCGCTCGCTGACAAGCTGAAGCAGATCGACGACGCGTGGGGCATGTGCACGAACAAGCTTTTCTATCTTTCTGTGCCGCCGCAGTTTTACGATGAGATCCTCACAAATATCCACAAGGCGCACCTCGCGGACGGCTGCGGGCCGAACGAGGGTTGGACGCGCGTGATCATTGAAAAGCCGTTCGGGAACGACGAGAAAAGCGCAAAGGCGTTGGACGCGCGCCTTGCGAAGCTTTTTAAAGAAGAGCAGATCTATCGCATAGACCACTACCTGGCGAAGGAGACGTTCCAAAACGTTTTGGCATTCAGATTTTTCAATAATCTTTTTGAGGATACATGGGGCAAGGATCTTATCGAAACGATCCATGTGCGCGAGCTTGAAAACATTGGCGTGGAGGATCGCGGCGCGTTTTATGATCCCGTGGGGGCGCTTCGCGACGTGGGGCAAAATCATCTTTTGCAGATGATCGCGCTTGCCACGATGGACCAGCCGGCGAACTTGGATGCGGTTGCGGTGCGCCGCGCGCGAGCGGAAATATTGAAAACCCTCGTGCCGCTTTCGCTCGCCGACGTGAAGCGCAGCACATTCCGCGCGCAATATGACGGGTATCAATCCATAAAAGGCGTGGCCCCGCACTCGGAGACGGAGACCTATTTCCGCGCAGTGGGATCGCTTTCGCATCCGCGCTGGGAGGGGGTGCGGCTGGTGATGGAGGCGGGGAAGCGGCTCATTGATAAGCGTGAGAGCGGCGGCGAGATTACGGAAATAGAAGTTGTTTTCAAGCATCCCGCCCCGTGCCTCTGCCCGCCCGGCACGCATTATAAAGATCGGCTGGTCTTCCATCAGGATCC
>CAZNYI010000106.1:0-2896 GCA_964577245.1 uncultured Candidatus Saccharibacteria bacterium | reverse complement strand
GACGGGCAAACAAAAAACCCATTGCTGGGCTTTTTGCGAATCCGAACACGGACCGAATCCTGCATCGACACCTTATGGTGAAGTGTAACAAAGAAGAAACATTTGTCAAATTTTGTTTAATCGTGGTTTAATGTCGTTCTGCTACAATTTTTGGCGCGGTGGGGGCTGCACGGTTGCCGGTTCTGCATTGACACCAGAATCCGAGGGGTTCGACTCCCCCAGCCTCCACCGCGGGAAAGGGGCGGGAACCGCTTATCCCTTGGCCCACTTTATGAATGAAAAACGGCTGTCCGTCTTGCCAATTAATGTTGCGAGATCGCCTCGCACAAGAATCGCCTGCTTATCGGTTAAGCCCACCACAGGATAACGTACCTTGTCGGCGGCTTTTTTTACCACCTTGATGTTTGATTCATCAAGATGCACCGACAGCACGAAAGGAACAATGTTGAGCGCATTAAGATCCTTCAAATCAATCTCATTCCTGTCGGCATGCTTCCAATGCGCCGACTCGATATTCAGCCCCGCAACCATACTCCCCGCGCTGATGCCAAAATAACCGAATCCGTTCTTGACCAATTTCTTTATTTTTTTATCAAGTCCGGTTTTTCGTATCCTATCTAGATACAAGAAAGAATTACCGCCACAGACATAGATAAGATCTATGTTCGCAACGTCATCTTCTCTGACTTTTCGGTCAAGACTGAAAATAGAGATGTTCTTGGGGACAATCCCCACCCGACCCAATCGTTTAATGTGCATTTTGATTCTTTTCCAGCTTGCACTGTCGGGAGTCGCCGTCGTGACCAAAAGCACTTTCGCCTTCGCCGGTTTTTTATTAAGGATTTCCAGAAATGCTTTTTTGATCTCCGGTCCAGCAGTAAGACCAGAGGAGGTTAAAAGGAGTTTCATGGGTTTATTATAGCAAAAAGGGGCTTCGATGTTTTGCCTATTAATTTCCAATTTATAAAAAACGGGCCAGGTCATGAGACCCAGCCCGCGATTTCTGGTTAGTTAACGATTGGAAGTGTTAGCGTGCCCGTGCGTGTCTTGGAACGGGCTTATTGGCGAGGACGACCCAGTCGTCCCTGTCAGTGCTTTCGGAGCCATACAGCGTAGCTCCTTGGTGGGGGCCGGAGTTTCCGTAGATGGACTCGGCCATTTCGCGATTCCGACCGCAAGGGACGGTGGAGTTGGGGCATGGCAAGGTTGGATCGGTGAGCACCACCTTGAACCGAACCAAGGATTTATCCGTCGCTCCCGTCCGATGAAAACCGTTCGTGCCGTTAAGCTTTAGGTTCCGAAGCTCTGTCTTCAAAAGCTCAAGGCTCTCATCTTCGCTGTTGTAGGCGACGATGGACTTCACGGCTGGGTTGCCGCGCAGGAGTCGGGATATCTTCCGTGCCTCCAGCTTGGTTTTCTCGCAGAGGAGGACAACCGGAACGTTGCTTTGGCGAGCCATCTCAACCTCTATCCCTCCGCCCCACGAAGGAGCGACGGGGAGAACGACAAGAACCGAGGTGAGAGTGCAAACCTGTTTCCGTTCCGAAGAATCCACTTCACCAGGAGTGGCGCTTGCGTTTCGGATTGGATCATAGTGCTGATGGGGAACAAACGACGGAACCCCAAGCACTTCCTCACAAGCCGCTCCGACTTGTTCGTAGAGCAGTTTCACCTGCACCTGCTCGTCAATGGGCAGTTCGGTAAGTGGACCACAGATGTAGGCTGCCTTGGTCATTGAGTTAGTCATTGGCCTCCTCCGTTTGGCAGGGGCCGTTTACGCCATTGATTGCCGCAACGAGCACCGCTACTTCACTCTTCGGCCCGTGAGCAACCATGGTCAAAAGGTTCTTCATATTTCCCTTTCTAGCATCCGACCGGTTTCCCAATCTCAAAGATGCTAGGCATAGAATAGTACTTTAAAAAGGATTTGTCCATTCTCGAAGGGGGGGCAAACAAAAAACCCATTGCTGGGCTTTTTGCGAATCCGAACACGGACCGAATCTGACCTAACGTTCTTTTATTTTAGCGAGGTGGGGGTCTTTGTCAAGTTTCTTTTAATCGTGGTTTAATGTCGCTCTGCTACACTGTTTGGCGCGGTGGGGGTTGCACGGTTGCCGATTCTGACCTGACGTTCAGAATCCGAGGGGTTCGACTCCCCTAACCTCCACCGCGGAGGCGATAGAGGGGACACTGCCTCCATTTCTAAATGTTTTTATGATATCACCGTCTTACTTCAATAACATTGTCTTCTATCCCCCTTTCCTTCAGATATTTTAGAGCACGCTCAACAGCTTCCTCCTTTCTCTTGAAAAAACCATCAAGCCTAATTCGTTCGGCAGTTTGTATCCTTCCTCCACTTATAGTCCCGCTAGTGAGGTCTCGATACTCAGCTACCCAGTTATTATTAGGCAATTGTAGTGCCGTGACGACGTAACTTATTTTCATAACTGTATAATTTATATTCTTTGTTTATATCGACCTTTTTCTGCTCTATAAGTGTATGCTAGCCTGAACGAAACATTGAATTCGTGTATAAAGCCCTATCCTTGTGGGCTTTTCTTCTGCGACGCTCTCTACCACTTCGCCCACTGCGGCCATCAGCGGCCCCCGTCCCCCGGTCTGGGAAACCCACGGTTTCCCACCGCCGCGCTTCGCGCGGCTCCCTTCCTATACGGGGGCCGCTGCCCCAGTGGGCCATCTATGAACAAAAAATCCTGCCGAGTGGCAGGATTTTTTGTTCATTAACGTTTGGCCCACTGCGGAGCCCTTCTGGCTTTGCGGAGACCGTACTTTTTGCGTTCTACCATGCGGGAGTCGCGGGTGACATAACCCATGGCGCGGAGGCGCGGCTTCCATTCGGGGGTCTGGATGATGATCGCGCGGGCAAGGCCGTGGC
>CAZNYI010000105.1:0-2910 GCA_964577245.1 uncultured Candidatus Saccharibacteria bacterium | reverse complement strand
GTAACAGTTTAGCCAAACCCCGGCAGGCAAGTCGGCTGCGTGCAGCGGGTCACGACCCTACGTCAAACTCACGGCGGACGGTTTCGAAGTTATTTTATCCCCACCAGCATACTTCATGATGAATTGCGAAAGATTTGAGAATCTGGATGCTGGTGGCCGTTGAGGAGCAGGGATTTGAGAATGGAAATCGGATCGAGTTGCTGGCGCTGGACGGTGTGAAGAATCGAAAAATTTACGGCGAGCGCGTGCGCATCGTGGTCGGATCGGCTGCCAAAAACATTTTTACGAAACAAGACCGGTTGTCGGAGTGTTTGCTCGGCATGGTTGTTGGTGGGCGGCATGCGGTTGATTTCGAGGAAAGTGAAGAGCCGATTAAAATCGCGTTTGGGGTCGAGTATTCGCAGGCGGAATTTCTCAGCATCGGCATACGGCAATGGGTTTGCGCAGATGGTGTGAAGGCGTTTGTAGAGACTGGGTATGCGAGCAAGGGCGGCGCGAAAAGAGATCAGACCGGTGTCGCGCTGGCGGCCCAGTTCGCAGGCGTCGGTGAAAAAGTCACGGATGTTCTGGCAAAACGTGACAGAAACAAGGTCGCCTTGGGTGTGGGGGTTGAGTGCAATCAGTTCGGCAATCTCTCGTGCCTTGCGAATGAGATGGGCCAGACAGGATTGGCGATGCGCCGGATGAATGGGGTTGTAGCCGGCATAATCATCCGCCACCAGACCGCCTTCGAAGGCGTCGCCAAATATGGAGACGGCCACATCGCCGCCGCGAGAACGGTCGATGTGAAAAAAACTGAAGTCCGGTGTTCCTGCATACCAGAGATAGCCGGATTTGCCGTCGAGTCGCCAACCGGTTTCATCGGCATGAATGATCTCAGCTGTTCGGACTTTATTTCGAAGTGTGGCATGGTGCGGTTCGGCTGCGGCGGCAACCTTACGACCAAACGACAAGGCCGATGCTGGCACAAAAGGCATCTTAAACAAATCTCTAAAAATACGGCGCACATCCCGCAAGGAAAGTTTGAGTGCCTGTCGCAGAAAAACAGCCGTGGCTTGGGTCGTCGGCCCGATCTGGCAGTTGCGTAATTCGTCTTTGGCTGTCTGATAGACATCACGGCGGCAGTTGGGGCAAAACGCCAAATCGTGTGTGTAGCGGACGACGCGGGTGCGCGGTTGCAAGACAATGTCTTCCTGGATCTGTTCATGTTGCTGCCCTGACGGTCTCAGGTCGCTGGTCTGACAATGCGGACAGACCGTGGGCGCCGGGGTATGCACCGTTGCGTCGATGTGATCGGGTTTACGACGGGACCAGGGTGGATGCCCATTGGGCGCGCCTCGTTTGCGTGGCGGCTGGCTGTCATCACGTGGTGGGCGGTTCGGTTTGAAACGTAAGGCGTGTTCCTTCTTCAAGCGTGCGCGTAAATCGGCATTGTCCTTTTCCGCGCGATCTAAATCCGCCTGCAACGCGGCAATCTCGGCTTCCGCATTCCGCGCAAAATGACCGTTGCGGCGCTCGTCTTTATCGACATCGGAAAGCAAATGACTGGCCCAGGTCGCGGAAATACCGTCCAAGTGGGGGCAGTTGTGCTGATACGGGCACTGAAAGTCCCAAGGCGCTTCTGGATACCTGCCCATATTACCGCAAGTCGATGCCTTCGCTGATCAACTGCCAATTTACATCCGCCAGTTCCTGCAACAGAAGTTTGAGTTTGCGGTGTCGTGCTGTGAGGCGTTGGACAAGTGGCATCATATCCTTTGGGATGTGGCGACTGCGGGTCTTCCCATCGATCTTCATTGTGAGGTTATACGCCGGATAGGCGAATCCCTTAGAGGAGACCGAGCCAATCAAAAAATCCAGGTGATCGTGCACCTGTTCAACGAGGCGGGTCCGACGGGCCATGAGTGTTGCAACGCTGGGCATGATACTCCTTTTGCCTAAATAGGCGTAGTAATACGCCTATAATGGACTATTTAAACCCTCGGCGCAACAACATTTTTTGACAAAAGAGAGGTCTACGCCTCGGAATGGGCTAAACTGTTACCATCACGACCATGGGGAACAGGGGTCGTATTTCGACATAAGACATTCACGCTACCCTTTCCTTCCCGATCAACTTTCGCAGCGCAAGTTCGGTTGCCCGTTGCAAAGACTTGTCGCGTTTAGATCGCGCTTCCAGTCGCATGACAGCCTTGCTCACAGCCTGAGCCTGCATTCCAACCCGTGCGCCGAGTTCTTGCAAGGTCAGTCCACCATGCATCCGTCCGATGTACAAGGCCAAGTCTCGTCCCCAATCACCACGTCGGTCGGCAAACGCATGCCACGGTTCCTTTTTAATGGCCGTCACAACCGCAACAATATCATCAAATGACAAAAGCCGCCGCCAGGAACGCACGTTGGTACCTGCGCCTGCGCGTGCTGGAATTTTTTTGCGCAATTTTTCAATAAATGCCGTACTCCCGATCGCCAGGATCTGGGACAACCGCGCGCCGACACCTTCCTCGATCCCTTGTTTCAGATAGTCTTCGATGGTATTGCGATATTCCGTGGTGGCGTCCTTCCCTTCCGCCGCCACTCGCGCCCATAGCGCCTTTCGCGTCAACCACTCCGGCGCAACCGTGTATCCCGCGTAGGCCGGATAGGAGCTCCAGCGATGCTCGCGCAAAACCGCCAGCCGCGCCTGAATCTGCTCCGGCGTGGGCGCCTGTGGCATCATGCCAGCTTTCTCAAGCGCCCGGTCCGCTTTGCCTAATCCCAGGCCTTTGGTTCGAACTGGATTGAGATGAATATACACACTGCAAGTCAACGCCCACGACCCCTGCCCCTCAACCGGAATGCTCTTGTATCGCGCCTGAAACAAGGCCCCCACCCGACCTTGTCGCAGGTTATGCCAGACGCTGTAACTCACAT
>CAZNYI010000104.1:0-2998 GCA_964577245.1 uncultured Candidatus Saccharibacteria bacterium | reverse complement strand
TGTATGGCGTGCACGGCGGGGTGGTGTCGGTGCTCGTGGCCGTTGGATTCGTTGTCGTTGCGATTGTAGTCGTTGTAGTGGTCGAATTGGTGCTTGTGCTTGTGGCATCGACGACGGTGCTCGTTGTCACGGTGGTGGTGGTTGTGGTGGTAGTCGTAGTTCCTCCGCCACCCGTGCTCGCAACGACATTTCCCGTGCTCGCGGCGCCTCCGCCGCCGGCGGCCGTCGGATGTGCCGCGATCGAATTCTCCGCCCGCGGGGTGCCGCCGGGTGCAGCGCTCGTGTGCCAGCCGATGCCGTCCGCATCACGTTCAAGTGTCTGTTTCGTCGTATTGTTCCCTGCAGGCCAGCCGTCCGAAGCGTTCAAAACATCGGAGGCGTTGCACGCATCATCAAAAAGCGCGAGCACGCCGCCCGTATTTGAAAGAGCGCCACTATATGTTTTATCGGCAATCACACCGGGTAGCGCACCGTCCCCACGCTCGGCGAGTAAAAATCCGCCAGCAGGAACATTCGTGTCAATATCAAACGCAATCTTTATTTTTCCTGCCGCATCCAAAATCTGCCAATGTGAAACATTGATCGCGGTGTCGGAAATATTTTTAAGCTCTATCCATTCGCGATTCACCGCCGCGGACGCCGTCTCCCCTGCGAGCGGCACCGACCCCATCCATGCAACCTCGTTGATAATCACTTTGCGCGAAAGGTTCGCGGATGCGGCGACCGTGCACTGCGGCAGCGGCGTTTCCTCGGTGCTGGTTGCTGAGGCCGATGCTACCGACGCGGCTACGCCCGTAGCCGCCGCGCTATTATCTTCCGATGTGTTATCCGTTTGTGCATCGTTGCTTTGCAAAGCAACTCCCTGATTATCCGTATTGATAGATGGCATGCCGGCAGCAAGCGCATCCGTTGTCGTTTCTGTAGACGAGGCCCCTTCGCCAACATCAATTTCCGAAATATACGTATCGCTCGTGCCGCCAAAGGTATCGTCCCATGACTTGGCGACGATAGCCGTGGTATTTTTCAACGTATTCGCCGCGACGGTGGGGAAAAAGAAATATACGAGCACTGCCGCAACGCAACCCCCGCCAATCGCAACCCCGCACAGAATTCTTTTTATGCTCACTTTATTTTTTATATTCATTGTCCAGCATCGTACCACAAACACCATTAAAACTATCTTAAAGAAAACTTGACAGTGGCTCCGGCCACATACTGTCATCGTTTTTTATTACGCTTTTTTGTTGACTCTCGCGGCTATTTGTGCTATATAAATCTCAGCGAGGCCTCACTATGGAGATGGATCTCTTAGGAGAGCTGTTATTACAAACGATCAGATTTTTGGACTCAGGTTTCAATATGGACCTGATACTCCACGACGAAACCCTACTGGCGGACATTCCGGCGAAGGAGATGTTCACCGAAACCGATGGCCGCTGGTTCATGCGCGGCGAATCGATTCCCGGTGATCTCGCCCTCAAGGCGATTGCTGTTGACGCCGACGGCCTGTATTTGGAAACTGGTCCGATCGATACCGAGCGCGTGCGAGAGGTCATCATCGAAGAGATGCAGCCCTTCTTGCTCGACGCGTCGGCGCGCTCGCTCCAGGAC
The DNA here is from genome assembly GCA_964577245.1 of uncultured Candidatus Saccharibacteria bacterium. Lineage (GTDB taxonomy): Bacteria > Patescibacteriota > Minisyncoccia > UBA6257 > 2-01-FULL-56-20 > CAVYIK01. The sequence continues at coordinate 1,387 of CAZNYI010000104.1, read as the reverse complement.
GTCCACACCGGCCGCACTTTGATCTCTATCTCGGAAACGGCACAGCCCGAAAAAGAACTCGGAGCACGTTGCCTTGTCACGGTGAACCTGAAGGAGGCCTCGGACGTCCGGCGGCAGATCATCATTCGACTGCTGGATCTTCTCTACACGCGTGGATGTTTCACGAGCGGAGAAGACGAGGAAGCGGCGACCGCATTGCCGACCTCCCAGCAAATGGTCCAACGCCTACAATTGGGTTTGCAGCAAAAGCTCGTTGCCGAACAACGGCCGCTGCTCTCGCTCAAGATTAAGATGCGGGACGAGATGCGCGACGAACTCCGCACGGAACTGCAGGCCATCCTCGGACTCCAATTTCGGATTCTCGCGATGGGGCCCGAAGAACTCCTGGACTTCCTCGTTGAATACATCACGAAGCACGGCGAGGAATCGGCAAGGAACATTCTTCTTTTCACCCTTGCCGGGAAGATCAAGCATGTCATGCCGAAGCTCACATGGAAGGAAGCACGGCGGCTCGCCCGCAAGCTTCCGGCCAAAGTCCCGGTCGGGCAAACCGCTTAGCCGACCGGACGGATCAGTAAGAATGCGGGACCACTCCATTGTGTTTGGTCCCGTTTTTAATTTTATAAATACGCTCTCGCGGACGTTTTGTTACAATAGAGAGGTGAAACTGAAGATCAAGAAACCGAAGACCGAGCGCCTGAAGATGGCGCTCATTATTCTTTCTGCTGCGGCGCTCGCATTGTGCGTGCTTACTATTATTATCGTCTTCTATCCGACGGGATCGTATCAAGCCGTCGTGGTGCAGGGCCCGAGCGCTGCGTCGTTTTCAAATCTCCCATCGTCAACCGCCGCGGCCGCTACCTCATCCTCCGGCAACGCTTCAAACACGGTAGCCACCGTGCCCCCGGGCACATTCGCATCCGATTATTCCGCGCCTTATCCCGCCACATGGACGGAAGGCCGTGAAAACTTCGCGATCACCGGGGCCGCACTCCAAGGAAACCAACTCACGCTCTCGCTCGCGATAAAAATGGGCACCGCTGCCGAATGCGTGCCGGTGAACCTGCGCCTCGTTGCCGACGAATCGGGAACGCTCGCACCGCCGAACTCCCCCGCGAGCGGCACCTTCACGTTCCCCGACACGCAAAGCTGCAACGGCACGCCTGGCGCCACTTATAGCCAGTCCATTACGTTCACTATTGCGCCGTCCGCCGCACCACCTTACCTTTTCACCACGAGCGGCACCTCAAATGTTTTCTTTACGGTCGCCACAAACACCGCAAATGGATTGGATATTGTGCTGCCGGGAAACTCTGGATAAAAACGCGAGATAAAAAAGAGCCCGCGCGTTGCCACGCAGGCCCTGACCATGATCCCCGCCGTTATT
>CAZNYI010000103.1:0-3019 GCA_964577245.1 uncultured Candidatus Saccharibacteria bacterium | reverse complement strand
GCGAACGGCGGCCCGTCATAAAACGTGAAAGGCTTCCCGTCTTTTGTGTTTTCTAGGCTTTTCTCAAAAATTTTATGCTCGTCCCAAAACTTGAGCGTCTCCTCTTCAAGCTTCGGCAGGGATAGCTCCTTTTCTTGCTCTTCTCTCATCATCCTCTCAAAATACCAGATTTTGCGGGATTTTCCAACTAAAAGCTATATCTTTTCAAGCACGGCGATACCAAGCAGTCCAAGTCCTTTTTGTAGAATGCGCGCAGCGGTTGCCACGAGCGCAAGGCGTGCGGTGCGGCGCGCAGCGTCTTCGTCTTTCAAAATCGGTGTAGTTTCGTAAAACTTGTTTGCGGTCGCCGCAAGTTGATAGAGATAGGTTGCGAGACCGCTCGGCGCAAGCGCTTCCTCGGCATGTTGTACCGCGTCGGGGAACGCGAATATTTTCCGCATAAGCGCGAGTTCATTTTCGGTACTTAGTGCCGCGAAGCCGATGCCATCGGCAAGCGCGGGCGTCGCGTTGTTCTCCCCCGCCTTGCGTAAAATGCTCCGCAATCGCGCGTAGGTATATTGCAGATATGGGCCGGAGTCGCCTTCAAACGAAAGCGATTTCCCGAAATCAAAAACGATATCTTTTCCGGGATGCTGTTTTAAAATAGAATATTTTATAGCGCCGATCGCGATGGCCTCCGTGGCCGCCGCACGCTCGTCCGCCGAAAGATCTATTTTCCCGCTCACATATTTTTCAAGCTCCGCCTTCACCTGTTCAAGCATGGCAACGGCCGTGATCACGTTCCCTTTGCGCGAAGACATTTTCCCCGAAGAAAAACGCAGCATGCCATGACTCACGTGCGTCGTCTTTCCGGCCAGTTCCGGCAATAAAAGATCGATCACTTTTAAGAGCACTTTAAAGTAATCATTCTGCTCATTGCCGGTGATAACGATGGATCGGTCGAATTTAAAATCCTCGCTTTTCTTTATGGTAAGCCCGAGCTCTTTTGCTTCGTACGTGGGAATCCCCCGGGCGTTCACAAATACCCTGGTATGCAAACCATATGACTCGCCCTTGAACACCACGGCGCCCTCACTGTGCTCTAAAATTTTCTTAGAAAGCCCGAGCGCGACCGCCTTCATCCCATCGTCAACGATCTCGCTTTCCCAATAATTTCTGGAAAAGTCCGTATTGAGCCGCTTGAACATTGTCTTGAACGAATCAATGCTCGCCTCCCTCCCCCACGCATAGAGCTCGTTTATTGCAGGATCGGATTTTTCAAAAATGATTTTGTTGAGGCCGTCTATCTCTTTTTTGGCCTCCTCGTCCTCTTCGTATTTCGCGGATCCCGCCACATACGCCTCTGCCCAAAAAGTAAGTTGTTCCTGGCCGCTTTTTTTTCTTATCGCAGGCGTTTCCTCTTTTTTCTGCAACACCCCATATATGGCTTTTGCAACGTGCAAACCAACATCTCCGCCATACGACAGCCGTTTAACAGAAGCTCCCCGCGATTCAATGAGGCGCGCAATCGATTCTCCGATCGCATTGCTCATAAGATGGCCGATGTGAAATTCTTTAAACGGATTCGGGTCGGTGAATTCTACAAGAACCGTCTTTCCTTTCATGCTCTTGTTCGTGCCGAACGATGCCGTGGCCGCAATCTCACCGAATTCCCTCTGCGTTGCTTGCGGGCTCAGCCAAAAATTGATGAATCCCGGCGGTGCGGCCGCCACTTTTTCAAAAAATCCGGCGGGTGCCGCTTTCGCGATTTCCGCCGCGAGCCGTGTAGCGCGCGCGAGCGGCGCTTCGGCACGGCCCCCGGTCGCGCCGTCACCCGGCATCCTCATTGCAACATTCGTGGAATAATGGCCGAAGCCTTCTTTTTCAGGCACCGTAATTTCTATCGCTGGCGCGTCGCTTCCGAGAACACCGCGTATTATAGTAATAATATTTTCCTTCATCGCTCCTTATTCTTTAAAATACCGCGAAATTGCACATTCTACAACTGAAAGCTTTTACGCTTTATTTGGGTAGTAGAAAGCGTGCGATGGATCAGGGAATTTCCACCCGGAAATCGGCTACCCTCTAAGTGCCATTCCTGATCCATCGCCACCATTTTTATGGCGCAACGATTCTGGAGTATGATTAATGCATGGAAAACATTGCGGAAAACCGCCGGGCGCGATTTGATTACGAAATTGAAGATACCTATGAATCCGGCATCTCGCTCCTTGGCCACGAAGTGAAAAGCGCAAAAAACGGCCGCCTGCAGATCGCGGGCGCGCGCGTTTTGATTCGCGGCGGCGAAGCATGGCTTGTGAACAGCCACATCCCGCCCTATCAGCCAAAAAACACGCCGGCGGATTATGAGGAAGACCGCGCGCGGCGGCTCTTGCTTACCAAAGACGAAATAAAAAGTTTGACGGGCGGTTTGCAAGAAAAAGGAAGGGTGTTCGTGCCGCTCCGCGCATTTTTGAAGCACGGCTTTATAAAACTGGAACTTGGCCTTGGCCGTGCACGGAAAAAATCCGACAAGCGCGAGGTGATCAAAAAACGGACGCACGACCGCGAGATGCACGACGTGCTATAAAGCGATTATTGACGTCGTGTTTTTATAGGCATATGCTGGCAGCAGCCAGCGTGGTTATTGAAATTCAAATCCTGCTGGAAGGAGCGCGCCGTATGGGAATCCAAAGCGATCCTCGAATCGCCCACTGGAACAAGCGGCTCGGCAAACCGGAGAACGCCGAACCCGGGAAGATGATCGCGAACTATCTCCGCTTTTTCGTCCCCGTCGTAACGCCAAACGAGACGGGTTGGTCATGGGGGAAGGTGACGCGCGAAGGGTACCCCACTCGCCTTCGGGACGCCCTCGCCCCACTCAACCTCTCCACCCCCATCATCGTCATCTCCGTCGCCCGGACGCGTCACTTCATGGAATCTCTGAAGTACGAAATCCAAGACCATTTCGCCTTCGGGGACTTCTACCGTGACAGCGTCGAAGGGGCGGAATTCCCCGAGCTGATCGTGAATTTCGTCG
>CAZNYI010000102.1:0-3074 GCA_964577245.1 uncultured Candidatus Saccharibacteria bacterium | reverse complement strand
GGCTTAGAAGAAGATGATCCTGCATTAATTTCCATTGTCTTTTGCGGAAGCGGAAGGATTCGAACCTTCGATGCCCTTTCGGGCATACCGCATTTCGAGTGCGGCCCATTCGGCCACTCTGGCACGCTTCCAACTTCACCATTCTATGATAAATGGCGGAAAAGACAAGCGGAAACGTTGCGCACCCCTTAATACCAACCAATAAATTGTGGTTCGCGAGGACCGCCAGTGAGGTCATAGGTTCCGTCTCCCCACAGCTCAACGGGGTTGCTTCCGTCGATTTTTTCAATATAGGTTTTTGTTTGAATGTCGCTGGTAAGATTTTTGGCAACCAGCATGAACTGGCCAGCATCGTCAACGGTTATAATTTCGTCGGTGCCACTCAAAATTTTCTTTTGTGTACCCGTTACGTTTGAAATATTTGCGATATATGCCGTGCTAGATTCTTGGTTGCCGAGCGCATACAGTATCTCTCCCGAGCTTGGGAAAAACCTTACGAGATTCACGAGTTGATTATCGGAAGAAGCTGCGATGGTAGATGTTCCTGTGAGCGTGTTAATTACTTCGATATTTGATGGCGGCGAAGAAAACATACAAAGCCGTCCGGCGCATGAGGTATTTGTGCGCACCAAAAGATTTTGGTCGGGGAAGTATTCCAGTGAATAACCAGACACCCACAGAGAAAGAGGTGGAATTTGGACATTCGGGATGGACGTCTCGCCATTTTTGGTATTTATGGCAAGAAGCGAAGACGTCGCACCGGCGATATTCATATTGACGTCCGGTTGCTTCATATATGGCCCGATGCCGTAGGAGAGATCAAGGTAAGCGACCGAATTATCGCTCGACCATCCAACCACGGTATTATTGACCTCATTTTGATTTTTCGTCAGAGCAATCGGCGTGTTTTGCCCAGAGGGTATGTCCAAAACGAAATAACCCGGAACAGGCGATGCGGTGCTCGTGGTAAATATTGGATATATTAACTTCTGATGATCGGGAGAAAAATTTTCACCATATTGATTTCCTTCAAATCCTTCGAAGCCGTATCCGTTATAGAAACTAATTCCAAGATTACTTGGCGGGGTGGCTTGAACCGTATTCCCGTGCAAATCTACTACGGATGGACCGCTTTTCAACCCCGTGAGATATAAACTGTCAGGTCCGTACTTATAGATCCAGAGCGTGCTGCTTGGAGCATAAAAGAGCAACGTGCTTGTCTGCGTGGGAATATTATATGCGTATACTGCGTAATCAGCATCGCCAGCACCTTTCTCGGAAGAAAGCGCATAAACAAAATTTTCTCCAGGGCCAAGATTCGTTTTATGAGCTTCGTAATACCAAGCTCCGCCCACAATCAAAATTGCCAATACAATAAATAGAGCGATGATTGGCGCAAAACCCTTTCGATTCATGAATTAAGTATAACAGTTTTGAAAAGGGGAATCTCACGTCGCTCATCGGTAAGACCGATTCGCTCCTTCGGCACCCACGGTGCCGAATGGTTCGCCGTCGGAACGGCGAACCCTCCTTCACGGAGGGGGCAGGGTGCCCCCTCCGACCCACCCCTCCGTTCAATTCCTCCAAAAAAGCAGCAAGCAAAACCATGCGGCCTTTCGCCGAATTCATTCTTATGGCACGAGGCGAAAGGCCGTATGGTTTTGCTTGAGGTGCCCTCGAGAGGAATTGAACCTCTATCTCCGCGTTAGGAGTGCATTGCTCTATCCGTTGAGCTACGAGGGCTTTCGTGTTATAGTATAGTCAATCAGACAAAAGGTCGCAACAACGGTATAACAGTCACACAGAACAATGTATCAATCGTATGGTCCGGTTGGATCGCCGTCGCTCTTTTCGTTTGGTTGGTTCGGAGCCATTGGCGGCGTGCTTCTCGCCTTGATCGTTATCTGGTCAATCATCTGGAAAGGACTCGCGCTTTGGAAGTCCGCGCGCGAAGGCAGTAGGGTATGGTTCGTAGTGCTTCTTATCGTGAACACGGTGGGTATCTTGGATATTCTTTATCTTTACGTGTTCAGCAAGAAGAGTATTGCGCCAGTGGGGGAGACGAAATAGTCAATTTTGCGATGTAACGAAAACAGCTCCGGCCTTGGGCCGGAGTTGTTTTTAATGAAAAGTTTAGAGATTTTTAATATTTGTTTGCTACGATTGGGGCATGGGAAAATATTCTCGTTTTAAAATGCATGCACTGCTATTGAGGCAGCAGGGTAAAACCTATCGCGATATACAAAATATTTTGCAGGAAGAAATACCAAAAAGCACGCTTGCTCTTTGGTGTAAGTGGAGCTTGTTGTCCGAGGAGGAAAAAGAAAATATTAAAATCCGCGGTGAGGAAAAGATTTTAGAGGGGAGAATGAAAGCGGCGCTAACGAATAAAAAGAAAAAGCAAGAACGAATTCGGGAGATTTTTAGCCGAGTGGCACCACTCAAAAACCGCATGGAAGATGATGGCGTAGCAAAGATAAGCTTGGCGATGCTTTATTTGTGCGAGGGGACAAAGAAGGACATTGGCACGTGTTGTTTTTGTAATTCTGATCCGGCGATAATTCGCTTATTTCTTCGGCTTGTGAGAAAATGTTATAAGGTAAACGAAGGCAAATTACATATAACCGTACAATGCCGCGCAGATCAAGATACTGAAGCGCTGATGTCGTATTGGTCAGGAGTAACCAATATCCCATTGAAGCAATTCTATCCTGCAAGAATTGATCCAAGAACGGTTGGCAAGCCAACGAAGAAAGTTGACTATAAAGGGGTTTGTCGTGTAGATTATTTCTCAGCAGCGCTTTATAATGAGTTGAAAATAATAGGGTCGCTGTTTTAAAAAATTGGGCCGGTAGCTCATTTGGTAGAGCGTTCGCATGGCATGCGAAAGGTGACGGGTCCGAATCCCGTCCGGTCCACAAGCGCGAATGAGGGTGGGGTGGCCGAGTGGCTGAAGGCGGCAGTCTTGAAAACTGCTATGCGGGAAACCGTATCGTGAGTTCGAATCTCACCCCCACCGCAAGCAAATTGACGTCTTTAAAATAATAATGTATAATAGCGACGGCATCTTGGGA
>CAZNYI010000101.1:0-3082 GCA_964577245.1 uncultured Candidatus Saccharibacteria bacterium | reverse complement strand
CGGCGGAAAGCAGGCCCAGCGCAAAAAGCGCGGTGAATTGCCGCTTGAAGGGCTTCGCAAACCCCACAATGGCGCGTATTCCCGTCCGCGTTTCCGCGCGCACCTTCGCCGCATCGGCCTTCTTGTTTGCCTTGTCGGTCATATCGCTCATCCGGAGATTATAGAACAAACAGGTCCATCAATACACTCCTGTCGATTTTAAATCCCTCCCCGAATTCGAACGTCTTTTTATCGGCATGGATATATTTGCCCAAGAGTGAGGGGTTGGATTCCAATTTACCCGAAGTGCCGATATACGCCTCAATTACTTTCAACCTGAAGGAGTGAGAGATTACAGAGACCCCTTTTTTTTCGGAGAGTTTATAGCATAGGGAGAGAATTGATTTTGCTTCTTCTAATATCTTCGCTCGTTTGATTGGTAGCGTGTCTTTGATAAAACTATTAACGAATTCTCGCCGTACGGCGCGGCTTTTTTCTTTTTCCCATTCGCCTTTTTCACACATTTTACGAAGATCAAAAAGTATTTCTCGCAATTCGTTTCTGGGTATATATTTTTTATCTGCACGAAAATCGACACACTCAATCACTCGACGCATGTTCGAATGAATGATTATGGTGGCAGGTGCGTCCAGCGCTCGTGGCTGCTCGGTGGAGGGGTCTATTTTCTGAAGTCCAAGATTTGCAGCGTAATCAAAGCCGTCCGCGTTTTCGGAAGGCGTTTTGTATTTCAGCAATTTGATAAAGGTAATCATTGTGGGGTGGTTGGGGTGGCCAAAGGACCACCCCAACGATCAATAGACGGATACCGGGTTGTGCAACACGCCCGTCTCTGCTTGAAGATACCACGAAAGGTTGACTGTGGTGTGGTTGCATACCAGATATCCATTGTTAGTGGCGAATTGGCCTAGGGCGACATATTGCGCCGCGGTGCGGATGGTGCGAAAACGCATTTCTTCCCAGGTAAAGTTTTGACGAATCCGATAATACATATCGGATCGCGCCAGCGTTTCGCTGTCAATCCTTCTTTGTAGTTCGGAGGCGGCTGATATCCACGCAACTACTCGTTCTTCCTCGTCTACAAGGTTTGGGATTGTTGACGTCATGCGTTCTACCTTCCATCCGCGGGAAGCAACCTGGTTTCTGGTGGTGGCGATGGAGTTTGCCACCAGTTCAGAGAATTCGCTCTTGGTTTTGCCGGTCACCCGAACGATATCCGCGTTATCAACTTCGTGGTCTGCGTAGAGTAAGACCACTTGCGGGTTGTTGAGTATCGGCGTTAGTGCGTCGAGGAATGCGATGTGTCTTTGGGTAAGCAGCGATATTCCGCCGCCCATTCCTCGGAATGTGTATTGGCTGCCGTTGTGGGAATAATCCGGACAGCATGGCGCGATGATGTGGCAATCGCCTCGAAGTAGCTCTCTTCCAATAAACAATGCCATTCGCTTTGTCTGGGAAAAAGGACCACATGCCCCGACGAGCCGAGGCAAAATTGAGAATGCCCCCTCAAGAACGGCTCGCCTCGCGAGGTCGGTGCGAGTCATTTGAGCGAGAGCTTTCTTCACGCGTTCAAAGTCAATTGGTTCTTGCATGACCCATCCTTCTTTTCAAAGAACTATGTGCTTAAAGCACCCGCCCTTATTTCTAGGGGCGGGTGTTGTCAAATTCGATGAATTTTCTTACAGAACCATTTATCAGACAAAACTCGCCCCTCGAAATGGGTGAGAGTTCTGCCACGAGCCATTGATGATAAATCCATACAAATCCATACAAAAATCATAACAAGGATTATATTGAAAGTCAACAAGTCGTTGACACTAATAGCACGTCCACAGTATTCTTTTTGTGGTTGTTTTCAAGTACGAACACGATTAGTTGCCCAGTGAAGGAGCGATATGTTAGATGCAAATCTTCGCGCAGGATTGACTGACTTTCTCGGCTACTTCGAAGATCAAAGGTGTGAAGGGGTAGAGGGGGTTGTGCGTATCAACTCCGGGAAGCCGGGACCAGTTCTTGGCATCACCGCGTGTACGCATGGCAATGAGCCGGCGGGCCTGGTTGCTCTGCGCTACCTCCTCGAAGAGAGGGAGGTGGCCAAAGGTCTTTTGCGCGGCACTCTCTATCTTGCGGTGAATAACCTTGCTGCGGCCAAGCGATACCTTGCCGCGCGTACCGATGACGAAGCAAAGAAATTGCGCTTCGTTGATATCAACATGAATCGACTGCCGGATGATATGCCCGCATTGGTGGGCGATCAGCTCCCGTATGAATTGAAACGGGCGCAAGCGCTTCTGCCGATCTGGCGCAGGTTCACTGTGGGTCTCGATCTTCATTCGACGACCCAAGACGTCGCTCCCATGATTATCTGCAAAGGGAGCGTCTTGCATCGTGACTTGGTGCGCGGGTTTCCGATATCACGCGTGTTAACCAACATCGACGTGGTGCAGATCGGGCAACCGGTGTTCGGCTTCTGTGGTTCGGAAGGGTCCGTTCCAGTTTTCGAAATCGAGGCCGGGAGCCACGAGACGCCCAAGGCTTTTCAGCGTGCGAAGCTGTGCGTTTGGTGCTTGTTGCAGAACCTCGGCATGGTTAAGGGATCGGCCGTGCGATGTATCGATGAATATGAGGAATATTTCATCGAGGCGTCGCTCATGGTTCCCGATACCTCCTACCGACTTGCGCGCGTATTCGCCGATTTCGAGTTCGTCCGCAAGGGGACACCGCTTGCGGTCAGCGGCAGCAGGGAGATTCGGGCTCCGTTTGATGGGCACGCGATTTTTGGGAGCCAGTCCATTGAACAGCTTGACGAGAAGCAGATTCGTGAAGAACTGCTATTCCTTTCATTGCCGGTGCGGCGGCTTCCCGCTTGATTGACGTGTCGTCTAGGCGGCCATGCGAATGGCCGCTTTCTCTTTTTAGAATCACGATTATTGTGATGGTGTATACTGTAGGAAACAAACAAACCATGAAAACTATTTCCATTGGGCCGGATCACGTGCTGACGGCAGAGGAGGTTTCGGAGATTGCACATAATACAAACGGCACCGTGCGGGTTATTCTTTCGCCGACTGCCAAGCGAGCGGTC
>CAZNYI010000100.1:0-3126 GCA_964577245.1 uncultured Candidatus Saccharibacteria bacterium | reverse complement strand
AGGTTGGCGCCGCCCGCGTTTTGCGCGAACGCAGAAAAACTTTTAAGCTCCGCTTCCGCTGCCGCGAGTAATTTTTGATAGGTCGATTCTTTCGCACTGGTTTCGGCTAAAAGCTGATTTTTGGATTGCACCGTTGCGGCGAGCGACGCTTGCTGTGAGGCAAGCGCCTGTTTTTGCGCGGTGAGCGTCGCCTGCTTTTGCTGCGAGGCAGTTTGCGAATCGGTGAGGGTGGTTTTCTGTGTCTGTAGTGACTCCACTTTATTCTCAAGCGCGCCCTGCACCTGCACGGTGTCGTTCACGTTACTCCAGACCTCGGCGAGGGTATTTCCCGAAAGCATTTGGAGCGCCAATGGCTGGTCGTCGGTCTTTTGGAGGAGCCGCAGTACGGTGCCGAGCGCGGTCTGGTTCGTGGCGATGGTTTGCTGGGTGTCTTTGATGTTCGCCCCGAGCTGCTGGATCTGAAGTTGGGTAATGCCGATCTGCTTTTGTGTGACGGCGGTCTGTGCCTGCACTTTGCTCTTTTGCAGATCAAGCGATTTGATGGCGGCCTGGAGCGTTTTCTTGTCGGCGCCCACCTTTTGCAGTTCGGCCTGATAGGTGGCGATCTGTTGATTCAAAGAATCAATTTGCTGGTTATTCGTGTCTATCTGCGCCTGTAGGGAGCTGGTTGCCGCCGTTCCCGCGGTAGGCGTGGTTTGTGCATGGGCGAAAAGGAGCCCCCGCGCGGTGGCGGCAATAATGACGGCAACTATGATGGGCCACTTTTTCATGTCACTATTAAATTACCATAGATTTTTGTTATACACGATATGATAGAATGAAATTAGTAATAGGAGACGACAGCAATGACGATCTTGCTCGTGTTTCCGACGGTCTCTTGCGTATGCGCCGCGGCAGAAAGGAGCGATAGCCGCGTGCCGTTCGTGCCACCCGCACCCAAATACAGCGCAAACAGTTTTTTCTGGTTTTGTCCGCACTGTGGACAAGGGTGGGAACAATACAATGTTGCTGAGCATCTCTGGCGGAGGCAGGCGACGCTCGACATGTTTGATGTGATGTGGCGCTCCGCGCGGTCGCATCCATTCGACTACGGGTATCAGTATCAATAGATTCGTTCAGGACGGCGGTTTGCTAGAGAGCAGACCGCCGCTTTCACGTTGACTGAGTCGGCAAAACATAATATAATCGCGGGCAGTAGGTGACTTTGATAGCGGATAGGAGAGCAAAAATGTTCCCGGAATTTTTGGCTGAAGTTGACGTGATGGCGGCGGAGATTGCCGTCGGCACCGAGACCGGAGAGTTCAGCACCAGTCCTGTGGTGGCCGACGTCGAGGAGCGCGTCGAAATCGTGGTCGGTGACTGGCTGAAAGCGCTTTTCCTGGTCTTGAGGAAGCGTATCGACGCCATGTCCGCCGAGCATCGCGATGCGCAAGGTTCCTACGACGAGAAGAAGGAGGAGCGGCTGAATTTCGAGCTGGGATCTTTGGTCAAGCTCGCCTCGGCGGAACTGCGCTCGGCGTGCGGAGTCTTCGCCGCGGACGAGATCCTGGAGCTCCGCGCGGGCTGGACCGTGGTGAAGGTGAAGATGCCGCCGCGTCAGACGGGGATCGAGGTGGTCGACCTCCGCGATTTAATCGCCGACGAAAATCGTGACTGCGGCAGGGAAGATTGCCCCAGTTGCACACTTCGTCGTGCCCGGCGTGCCGCGCGCGACAAGCGGAACAAGGCTGCCGCGCAGGCGTGAACGGCGCCAGCGATAGTAGTGGGGTGGGTTGCGAAATGCGACCCGCCCCTTTTAATTTTTGGAAAGCGTAAAAAATGGATCGCCCCGCTGATCTGCGAAGATCGGCGGGGCATGCTCGGATGGTAGGCACGGCGAGCTCCGTAGGGGTGCGCCCATTTGATGTCGAGGTACAGGCAACGACACCCGGTGATTGGTATGTTCGTCGGTGCGCATGCCGAAAGTCCTGCGGGTCCTGGCGTCCGTGTGTTCAGGCACAATGCGGCCAATGGTTGACCGATAGAGCAGGCGTTTGCGTCGTAATGCGGGGCGTCTGGGGGACCGCGCACGCGGAACGCATTCGAACGCCTGCGATGGGGAACTGCTTTAATAATAGTACAAAACGAAAAAGGCCACCGAGAAGCGGTGGCCAGGGGGAGGGAAGCGATTGACGAAGTCAATCGAAAGTAGTATAATGGCGGCAGCTGGCGGTTTTGTAAAATTGATGTTCAAGAGGAGAAGTCCGTGACAAGAATTAATTATTTGTTTCTGATTCTTGCGCTGTCCTTTCCGTCGGGCAGCGTATTGGCACAGGTCCTTACCACCGGAGAGACGCTTGGACGCGGAGCCCAGGCAGTGATGCTTTCAGAGAACCACCTTTTTGTCGACGGAGTGGATCTCAATAACGGCTATCTCCAGTATGTCCGCGGTTTGAGCGGCCGCTTTGATCTCTACGTTTCCGTCGGGACCACGCACCTTATGCGTCGGGATCAGGAATGGGTCGGCGCTGGCGGAAACCTCCATCTTTTCCGAGTCAGGAAGTTTGCCGTCTCGTGGTACAACGTGTGTTCCTTGCCGGTGAACCACACCACGGAGGCGTCAACCGTCTTGCTGAACTCTGCGCTCGTGGTAAGTCGGGAAGTCAATAAAACGATTACGCTCTACAGCGGCGTGAACAGCTTGCTTCCGATAGGAGCGCGGGATCGGGGATTCTTCACGCCGATGCAAAGGGAGTTTAACGTTCCCGTCGGCGCCGCCATTTTTCACGGCAAGTGGGCAGTTTTTCTTGAGGGGGACATCGGCCACCTCAAGATGGCGGGTGTGGGCATCTCCCGCTCGCTGTAAGTTTCGTGGCCCCCTCCCGGCAATGCGCTGGGCGGGGGCTTTTTAAAACCACGCCATACTTGACTAATTTTGAATAATGGAGTATAATTTCTATCAGTTGTGCGACTTGATAAAGGAGAAGGATGAGAGGAAACGAGATTCCCAGATGGTGGTTCCTGCCACCGATTCTGCTGCTCGCGCTGGTCTTCTTGAGTGCCCAGACCGGCACCGCGTTCGGCAAGAAGATCACGGTGGAGCAGACCAACAAGAAGAAGCGCCACCACGCCACCGTTGTGCTTGCG
>CAZNYI010000099.1:0-3178 GCA_964577245.1 uncultured Candidatus Saccharibacteria bacterium | reverse complement strand
CCCCAAAGTCACCGGAGGCCCGCTGGAAGAAACACCGGCAGTCCTCAAACGTCGGCTTGAGTTGCCCATACCGCAACAGACCAACAATCATTTGGTTCGCCACCGACTGTTGATCCTCGAACGCGTCCTCAATGATTTGGTGAAAAAATATGCGGACGGCGACGCCCGGCGTGTAGGCAAAGTCACCATCGAGGTCATTCGGGATTTGCAGGAATTTTCCGGAAAAAGCGCCAAGGAAAAGGCCAAAATTCTGGGGGAAAAACTCGGCCACCACCGCCGCATCGTCGAGAAACTGGAAAAGGAGAAAGAGGAAGCCGGCCTCAACTTCACCATCAATTACAGCCTGATCAAAAAGGCGCGGATTGCTGACGACCTGGACTGGAAATGTCCGTTCACCGGCATGGAAATTTCCGTTGCCGACCTCCTGCCAACAGGCCTGATGGACCGCGAACATATCATCCCGAAATCTCTGCGCCCCTCCGACTCACTGGAATCGCTGGTCATCACTTACAAAACGGTCAACAAGCTTAAAGGCCAGCGCACCGCCCTGCAGTTTATGAAGGAATGCGGCGGCCAGCGCGTCCCGGGAACCAACTTGGAACTCCTGCCCTTGAAAAAATATCAAGCCTTCGTTGATGCCTTGCCCACCCGGGGCGCACTTGACGACTTTCGCCGCCGCCACCGTAGGAAGGAATTTCTTCTTCTCGAAAAATTTGACGCGCGTGACACCGAGTTCACCGGGCGCGACCTGACGCAAACCGCTCATCTGGTCAAACTCGCCAATCTACAAGCGCAGGCGTGGTTTGGGCGAAACCACGCCAAACCAAGCTTTGAACCATTGGCGGGAAGTGTCACCGGGGCCGTGCGGAAGTCCTGGAATGTCATGGGTTGTCTTGCGCAAGCCTGTCCGCGCGTGAAAGATGAAACCGGCGCCGTTCGCACCAAGACCGAGATTCGCGATATCACCCACCTGCACCACGCCCTTGACGCCGCCGTGCTGGCGCTGGCGGGCCACTACCTCCCCCGCGACGGAAAGTTATGGGAACTGCTTAATCGCCGTAGCGTGGATGATTTGGGCCGCAGACTGCTGGAAGGCACAGGCTTATTCACTTTTGCGGAAGGAAATCGCCCACGGATGGTAGATTTGCCAGATGGCCTAAAACAACAGTTGTGTGAGCGCTTGGCCGAAAAGCGGGTCGTGCAACATTTGCCAAAAAAGATGTCAGGCTTGAAAGTGCAGCAAAATATCTGGCGAGTCGAAGGTGCGCCTGATGAAAATGGTTATGTCCACCTGCGTCAAAAAGTCCGAGGCGCCGATGGCCGTCGCACGCCAAAATACCGCGAAGAGCGTCCGGCAAAACTTCATGGCTATGCGCCCAGCGGAAATCCGATTGAAGCCAAACTCTCCAAGCTCAAAGGCGCGCTCATAATTGATCAGAATTTCGGAGTCGCTCTGGACCCAGAACCCCATGTCATTCCCTTCACCCGGGTTTGGGAAACATTACGTGAGCTTTCAAAAAAGAACTCAGGAAAAAGTGTGCAGGTATTGCGTATCGGACAAAATATAATGTTAGAGCGGGGCAATTACTGCGGGCAGTGGAGGATTCGGGGCGTGAAAAATAAAGCTGTCGGTATTATGTTACTATTGTCTTTTGTAGATGCAGTAAGTGATTCAGATCCAAGGGCTGTCAAAGAGGCTCGCCTAGCGACTCTAATAAAGGACGGCCTAACAATAGCGAATTGCTCTTATATTGGATGAGCGAGGACAGCGCATGTCCTACCACATCGTCAACATAGACAGTCCCCAGTGCGAAGTTTTTTGCAAGCACGGGCAACTGGTTTGCCGGTCCGACGGACAGCCGGACAAAAGCCTGCCATTGGAGGATGTGGCGGCCATCGTCATCACCAGCTTCTCCGCACATCTCCACAGCCATCTGCTGCTCGAATCGGCCCGGCTAGGAGTGGCGCTGGTGATTTGCGAAGCCTTCAAACCAGTTTCGCTATTGCTTCCGGCGAACCGCTCGAGCGACACCCTGCTAACCAAAGCCAGCCTGGCGCTGCCCAAAGCTTCCTCTCAAACCTTGTGGCGCAAAACGATTGATGCCAAATGCGCGAATCAAGCGGCGGTCGTCGTCGAGCTTGCGCCAACCCATCCCAAGCTGCCCGACTTGCAACGCGTGGCCCGGGGCCGCAGCCAGTTCAAAGAAGCGGCTTGCGCCCGCATTTACTGGGGCCTCTACGGGAAAATTCTGGCCGATTCCGGTTTCCGGCGCGAACCGGGTGCCGAGGGATTGAATTCCCTGCTGAATTACGGTTACGCCGTGCTGTTGAGTCTCGTGCTGCAAAAACTTTTCGCCCTCGGCCTCGATCCCACCTTCGGTCTGGCCCACGCCCCGCGCGAACGCAGCACGCCGCTGGCCTATGATTTGATGGAGCCGTTTCGCCCTGCGGTGGATCGCCGGGTCGCCCAATGGGTGCAAACGCAGGCGGCGGGAGACTACCGGCTGACGCTCGAATTTCGCCGCTGGATCACCGGCTTTACCCTTGAGCGCGTCGGCCACCTCGGCATCGAGCTGCAACTGCACCATTGCGTGGAAAGCGTGCTGCGCGGCTTTCGCAAAGCCGTCCTGTATAAACAGGCCCGTTTTTATCGGCCATGGACCTTGAACCCCTCCGATTCAAAGTGGGCTGGATGATTGTAGCCTTCGATCTCCCCGTGGTGGAGAAAGACGAGCGGAAGGCCTACACGACCTTCCGCAGATTTCTGCTGGAAGATGGCTATCAGATGATCCAGTTCTCCGTCTATGCCCGCTCGATGGTTTCGCACGCGCGCATGGAAACCCACCTCCGCCGTTTGCAAGGCCACCTCCCGCCCGACGGCAGTATCCGGGCCATCTATGTGACCCATGCGCAATGGGAGCGTTCCTACGTCCTGCACGGCAAACCCATCCAAAAAGCTGACCCGGAATCGCTTCCGGGTCAGCTCCAGTTTTGGTAAGACGCTGATTTCCAGCGTTTTTCGCGCGTGGATTGTGCTTTAACCAGAGTTGGAATCAAGGCAAAGCTATCTTGACTCCCATATTCTCCAATATTTCATTGTGCTTTAACCAGAGTTGGAATCAAGGCAAAGCTGCCGGGTTGCGCGGTGGCGACTGCGTAGCATTGTGCTTTAACCAGA
>CAZNYI010000098.1:0-3220 GCA_964577245.1 uncultured Candidatus Saccharibacteria bacterium | reverse complement strand
TATAGTAGTTTTGCCGGTCTGCAAATTACATGTTACTCGTACAAGTGCCGTGGTTGCTGTTTTATCTTTCATAAGTTACCCCCACATCCGGCCAAAAATGTAAAACACAAAACAATCCAAGAAGTTTTGCGCGTAATATCCCGGCGTCCCGCTCAAAGTCTGGAATGTGTTAGGACCGTAATACAAATCAATTCCTATAACGTTTGCAACGCCACCCACCGCCAATATCAAAAGAGAGTAGGCCACTTTTGTTTTGAGCGTGGTTTGTGTCATAGGTCATTCCTCTTTCGCATGATCCAGACTTGAATGCGTGTAAACGGAATATAACAACTCCAAAGAGTTTCCTGACCATAGGCTATGGAGCCGAACATTTGCCATGATGGGGTCCAATGGCGGCTGCGCTTGCGCTTCGCGGTTTGTGGATTACTCATTCAGCCGCCTCCGCCAGCATAAAAGCCTCTTGTATCTGGCTAATCTTAACGCTTATAGCCTCGTACTCCTCTGGCAGGATTTTCTTAAGCTCAAACAGCAATGCGTTATTAGCAGCAACTGCATTGGTTACGGCAGTTAACGAGCGCATCTTATCAAGATGGGCAGAGAAGGCGTTTAAACGGTCCTGCAAAGGATTTTCTTTAGGTTGGTCAATTGTAACAGCATGTGATACGGGAGTTTCCGCCCATTGTTTTAGAGGTGTTTTAGGCCGTTCAAACGCATCAACTTCTTCTGGCGTATATATACCCACTGCAACCCCAGGATAAACCGTGCGTATGCCCTCGCTGATTACGCGGGCGCGAAGCATGTTGCGCGGATATTTGGAGTACATAGATGAATTTTTAATCTCAGCCTTTTGCACTCTGGCCATATCCCACATGACGCGAATTGATCCACCTTGGGGATGTGAGATAGTGGCATCGCAACATTCATCCGTATATGAATGCCATTCTATCTTACCCCCGGCCATCTGAAATCTTGCCAACATTGCATCTGCTTTAAGCGCCGGTTTACCTTGGATGATATTGTAATCACGGGCCGCAATAGCAGGATGTAAACCCTCTGCCTGTGCGATAGCCATGAGAGATAAGGCTTCATCAGCGGTTTTAACTCCAAACAGCTTTGATTTTGCCATAGCTATAGCAAGTCTTTCCATGTCAGAAATGCTGATATTTACGATTTCATTTGCCATTTTCTCTCTCCATTAGTTGTTGTCTGATTTCTGCGTTGACCAAGGCCTTGCGAAGATCCTTTAGTTGTTCAGAAAACATGGCAACAGTTTTAGGGCTTCGCTCGATTGTCCAATTTATGTGCGATATAGCGTCAATGAGTGTCATCATGGCTGTTTGTTTCCTATCTGTTGAGCTACTCCGCGAATGCTTGAGCAGGCTGCGTTAAGTTTAAATGCCATATCATCCATGCCGATGCTGGCAAGCCATTGAGCTACTAGCGTGATCTCATTCGCATGCATCATGGCTTTGATGGCCATGAATAAATCCATTTCTAACTTATGGATTATAGGAGTGCGGAAATCCGAGAGGTGAACAAGCTGGCCCATTATCTTAACGCCCCCTGCGGAATTGCAACGGCGAGTTGTGATAAGGCAACACTTGTATGATTAGCCCTATCCAGCTTAGCCTCAACACGATCAAGATGCATATCGACACATGCCAGGGCAGCAACAATAGAAATCGCACTTGCTACGATAAAACAGTTTCTAAGAAGCCATTTCATGATTTCCCCCAATGATAGACTCGGATGCCCTGTCATAGGCTATTTTTGCTGCTGTATGCGCCCGTAGGGATTTTTGATAAGTCAGATGAGCCTTGAAAGCATCAGGACCATTTTTGACAAGAGCGTAGGCGCGAAAGCAATGATCGCAATCGCTAGATGCTTGCTGCCATTTGTCAAAAAGCAACTTAAGTTCATTCATGATTACCTCCCGATTTCAGTGTTGTCGTGCATCAGTTTTCTGCGCTCATGGTCGCTAATAAAAAATGAAGACCGTGAAACGTTAAAAGAATTAGATGATTGACCGTATATTTCCTTGGGCCATTTGCATGCCAAATGTTCCCAGCCACATTCCTCAATCATTACATCGGCGTTTTCATTGTCTATCATGCTTCCTCCGTTAGTACATACATAAGAACAAACAGTCACACAAGTCAACATTAAAACCAGCAATATTATTTCTATTTACAGATTTTGGTAAAATTATCCGACATACAGATGGATCGGGCTTTTCCATCAATCTTTTTGATGAAGTTCATTTCCACCAGTTCACATATGAGTTTCTGGGCATGCGATGGGGATTTTATTTGGGCCATATTCATGACCTCTCTAACGGTAGGGCCGCTTTCTTCTCTCTTAATAAATTCATTTATCATTTTGGCTAAAGGAAATAAATTATCCTTTTTTTGTCTGGTGGTTTTCATTGATTTCCTGTTGAAAGAGTGTATGAACTATGATAGAACAAATCAATTATCAATGTCAACAAAGGATTTGCCATGATCTACGCTTTCCTGGCCGGTGGAATTATCGTTATCTTAACCTGTTTCTGGATACTTGACGGCATGCTTAAGAATGACCGAAAGGATTATGCAAAGATGTTTGCTAATCAGAACGTGAGAATTAACAACATGGAAATCTGGATAGGCCGTCAAAAGAAAACCATTGATCACAGGATCGAGCGCAGCATACGGAACTTGAGGAGGTTAAAGCCATGACAACACTGTTTGACCATGCACAAGCTGAAGCCTTAAAGATCGAGGGTATGCTTGCCGCATCAAGCTGGCCATTCGACCAGCCAATTGAACGCGCCCGCCAGATAGCCATCATGCTGGCAAAGAACAACGGCACAGTATGCGCTGATGATGTGTTCCAATACCTTCAGGATCGCCTGCCAAGCGTTTTAGAGAAAATACCGCCTAATGGCTGGGGAAGCGTCATGCGCCACCCAAGGCTTAAATTCACAGGCAGGATTACGGAAAGTAAGAGGATATCCAGGCATTGTGGAAGTCAGCGTTTGTGGGAATATAACCCTATAAATTGATAGGACATTTCTTCCGCGCCCCCCTCGCTACGCTTCGCCGTGGGTGCGGCTACGCGAGGGGTTCGCTTACTGTTCTTTCACCAAAACCTAAGAAGGAAAGTTTGAAAACCAAGATTTGGTTTTCTTTCTTTAGCAGCTTGACCAAGCGTATGCGTAGGGAAAGCCTATTAGGAATAC
>CAZNYI010000097.1:0-3222 GCA_964577245.1 uncultured Candidatus Saccharibacteria bacterium | reverse complement strand
TTTCCGGGGAGCCCCATAAGCTCCCGAAGCAGGTCCGAGTCCTGCCCCCGCAACACTACTGGATTTTGAGCGTAGAGTCGCTCGTAATCCTCTGATTTATCAGATGTTTCTGGAGGTTCTAACCGCTTGTGAATCGTCTTCACTTCGGCGGCGATAATTTTTAGAGGCACAAACGGTTTTCCCATTGAAATCGTTAGGATTTTGTTATTCAAGAGGAGGTTCGAACCGAGTTTGCGAAACATCTTCTTTCGGGTCTCGATATCGCCTTTGACGAATTTTTTGGGTGCTGCGGTTGCGAAGTCTAAAATCTCATCGGCTTTCATAAGCCATTTCTTTTTCCGCTCGTCCATATTGGCGATTAAACCCTCGACGCGGTGCTTTTCGGCGGTTGCTACTGCCCGGCGTCGCATAAACTCATCCTGCGTTATTTCCTGCGCCGCACGCATATCAATCAGAGCGTCGATCTTCTCCTCGCATTGCTTGAGTGCCTTCTCGTAGCTTGCGAGGGTTTCTGCTGTATAGCCGGTAGTCTGCTGGTCCGTCTTTTCGAGCCAGCGCACGCCCCACGTCTTGAATCCTTTAGGCAAGTCGATCGTGTGCAATTTTTCCTCGATTTGATCCGCGAGCTTCTTTTCCGTGATCGGCATCTGCGAACACGGCAACCCCTTCCGCTTGGTGCATCGGTAATAGGTGTAGTGGTGGACGTTGCCGTTCTTCTGGTGCTTTGTTTTTTCCTCGGCCGTAATGTATGCGCCGCATTCTGCACAGTTAATCATCGCGGTGAAAGCGAAATAATGCGTCTGCGGTCGCGGTTTGCCCGCACGGCCAAGCATACGCTGAATGCGGTCGTATTCCGACTCGGTGATGATCGGCTCGTGGATACCTTTATGCCAGATGCCGCTGCCTA
Source organism: uncultured Candidatus Saccharibacteria bacterium (assembly GCA_964577245.1). GTDB lineage: Bacteria > Patescibacteriota > Minisyncoccia > UBA6257 > 2-01-FULL-56-20 > CAVYIK01. The sequence continues at coordinate 2,315 of CAZNYI010000097.1, read as the reverse complement.
CGGGATACTCAAAGCGCCCGCAATAAAATGGGCGAGTGAGGATGACATAGATCGTGCTTCGGCTTAACTTCTTACCGTTCGGCATCGTGAAGCCCCACTGCTCGTTCGCGATCCGCATGATCTGGAGCGGCGCGTAAATCCCTTCGAGCATTGTGTCGAAGATGCGCCGGACGAGATCAAACCTTTCGGGATCTTTTCGTATGATCCGGCTACCGCGTTCGGTCGCGCGATCATTCAGATAGCCGACCGGAGCGGGTGCGGGATAAATGCCGCGATCAGCTTTCGCCTTCAAACCTCTTTTGATGTTGATGCTCTTGTTATCGTTTTCCAATTTCGCTTGCGAGCAAAGAAGGTTCAGTAAAAATTTATCATTCGGCGTGTTGCGAAAAATTTGTCCGGGCGTAACAATCTCGCGGAGCTTACCGAGATCGAAAAGATAAATTAGTCGTCCGGTGTCCATCGAGTTACGCGAGAGGCGATCGGGATGCCAAACAACGATACCGTCCACTTTTCCGTGTTCGATATCGTCGAGCATCAGATTGAACACGGGACGGCCCGGCGCTTTCGCCGAATGCGCTTCGAAGCGTGTCTCGGCTATTGTGAACTCACTTCGTACAGCGAGCGCTTTAAGCTCGTCGATCTGCGAGTCAATGGAGAGAACCTGTCGATCTTCCGACTCGGACGATTTCCGAGCGTAGAGGACGTAATGGATGGGTTTCGTGTCATTGTTCATGGTCATGGCTTTTCGCGTTATAGCCAGCGAATAGGCTTTATTTCTGTAACCCCTGATTGCCTTAGATAATCGACAATTTCCTTGAGCTGGAGATTTGCCAATATACTGCCGGATTTCGAGAGTTTTTTCAACGCCTCTTCCGCTTTGGTATTATCGAAATTTTCGATAATGATATTGCGCTTCATCGGATCGAGCACGGATAAAGCATTTCCTTCAAGGGCATTTTCTTCTTTTTCGAAAGAAAAATCTTCCATGATTTCTTTTTCTGATTTCATCTTATGAATTGGAGTACCATTTTTCGTACTGTTCGACGGGTCGTTTCCGTACTGTTGCGGTGTGATAACCGTACTATCGGCTTCCGTTTGAACGGTACGCTTTCCGGCACTGTTCGGCGGAAGCCACGCACGGCAATCGAGAAGGGTGTAGATATTCGGATGACGACCCTTTGATCGGCGTACGGCGATGATGTGGTGCGACTCAAGTGTTTTGATCGCCGAGAATAACGTTTCACGGCTTGCGACACCCGCCTCCCTCATAATCGTCTGGGCCGAGGGCCAGCAGGATTGCGTCCGGGCATTCGCGTATTTTGCGAGCACGGCGTAGACGAGCGAGACGCTTTGCGGAAATGTAGCTGCGTAGCGTTTCTCGAAATATTCGTTGTCGATCCAAAGCCGCGTTTTTTTATCACGCGGCCGGATCGGGGATTGAGGAGTATCAACGATTTTTTGAAAGCGCTTCGCGTATCCGTCAAAAAGATTTTTCATTGGTTGCATCGTCATGGTTATTACCGCCCGATGGAGCTTCGACTTGGCAGATCACGGCGAAAAGCTCAAGGAGGTTTGTGGCCTTCTCTCGTGCAAAGTCGTCGTCGATCTCCTCGCCGAATTCTTCGCGCCAAACAATTTTGAATTCCTGTATGGCTTCGGGCGGAAGCATCCTAGTGGCGGTAAATCCGCGTCTTCAAGACCTTCAGCTGGTTGAAGTAGCTTTGCGGTTCGACGAGAAGCTCGCCGCGCCAAAAGCGATTCACGATGTCGGTGAGCTTTTCGGACTTGGCGAAAATGAAATTCACTCGCTGGCCATCCGATTGCTGCATGGCTTCAATCGCAATTCCCAAAACGGAAATAGCCGTCGCTAACGCGAGGTCTGATGTGCGAAAGAAAAAATTGGAGTCATCGTACATGGGCATTGTGGTCTTTATTTTTTTATGCCGACCTTTGTACGAGCCCGCGTATAAAAAAACGGGCTCTAAGCCCATTATTTCTTGAGAGATAGTGATTCAACGGAGACTCACCTCATCCACCGAGGAAATCCGCATCTACCCACGCCGTCATACTTTCCCATGCGAGCAATTTTTCAATACCGAGATCAGCTTTCGCCCGGCGGTTCACCGCGTAAACTGCATCGCGGACAAGCCGATCAGAGTTTCCTTGATCGCGCGTCCAGTCGATGCCAAGCAAAATATCTTTTTCATCCATGCGTCTACCCGGCTGCTCAAAAAGTTTTTGGCAGATGAAGTGCTGATAGGTCTTCAAAGGCAACTGGCAGTTCTTTCCATGAAATGAAATAACGCCACTTTCGG
>CAZNYI010000096.1:0-3288 GCA_964577245.1 uncultured Candidatus Saccharibacteria bacterium | reverse complement strand
TTATTCTGCGCAGTGCCATAAAGCTCCGCAAGTGCCGCCGACAAATCCGGCCCCGTGGGCATGGCGAGCGCAAGATTGCCCTCCGCCTGGCTTTCGTTCGCATACTGGCTGATCATTTTTTTCGCCTGGGTGATGGATTGCTGTTGGGCGCTCAAAAGGTTCGCGCTGCTTGCCTGCGCCGCCTTTTTATCCTGAAGGTCGCCATAGGTCGGCTGGATAAGATCAAAGAAGACCAAAAAGGCCGCGACGAGAAATACGAGGAAGATAATCATGCTGACGAGCCGCTTGGAACTTTGTTTCATTGGTAAGGTAATTATGAAGCTGGACGAAGCACTTGCGACGGATCCATAGTAAGGATCAATTCGAATTGCCACGCCCCGGTCGTGGCGGACAGCGCGACCGAAGAAAGATTCACGGCCTTCACCTCGGGCGCCGCCTCAAAGAGCGCGACCTGCTGGTTCACGTCTGCTTCGGTCTTTGCGCTGCCGGAAAGCACGACCTGGTTACCGCTCGAAAAAACCATATGCGAATAAGACACGTTCGCCTCGGTGTTCTTTTCAAGCCACGAAAGAAAACGGGAAAAAGCAACATGATTGCCGAGCGCCGTCTTCACATTCGCGACCTCCGAATAAAACGCCGTGAAGCGCGCCTGATCGTCAGGGGAAATAGATTTTGCGAGCGTAGCAACCTGCGCCTTCGTCTGCGCGATCTGCGAATCAAGATATGGCTCGTATCCGAACCGAAGGCCGAAATAAATGACGAGCGTTATCAACAAAATCCCACCGGAAAAAGTGATAAGACCCCAGGACCATCCCGGGGTATCGGGGGCCTCCCTCGTTAAACGATCTATGACTTGTTGTGGAAGTGCCATGATTAAAATTAGGTAAATTCTTTAAGACAGAGCCCGAGCGCTACGCTCATCACCGGATTCAGTTCCGTAACGATCGGCGCAAGCTCGGAGGCATATTCAAACTGCAGGAAAGGAGTCGCCTTCACCGCCGGCACGCCGAAATCCCGCTCAAAATACTTCTCGATGCCCAACAGGTTCGCGCCGCCGCCGGAAAGCACCACCCGCTCTATCTTCCTTGCCGCAGGGAACTGCTGCAGATAAGCGAACTGCGCTTTCTTCACCTCATTTATTATAACATCAAGGTTCGGCAACATAATAGTGGACAATTCATAGCTGGGACCGGTGCCTATAATCCCCCGCTCTTTCTTAAGCTCCTCGGCGCGTAACGGGTTCACGCCCAAACTGGTCGCCAAGGCTTGCGTGAGCGAAGCCGACGCAAAATCGGTCTGCGCGCTCCAGACAAGGTGCCCTCCTTCAAGGAAAACGATGCCGGTTGACTGGCTCCCGATATCCACCACCATCGTGGGGGTGGGGTCATTGCCCGTGATGCGCGCCAAACTAACATTTTCAACCTCAAGCGCGCGGAGGGTAAGTCCCGCCGCTTTGAATATCCGCTGATATTTTTCTATCTGCTCCTTCGGAACTGACGTGAGCAATATTTTTTGATGCGAGAGCCCCTTATCATCTTGATACTCCGCCACCTTCGTCCAGTCGAGCGCAACCTCCGAAAGCGGTAATGGCACATATTGCCTCGCCTGATATACCATCGCCTTCTCCACTTCCTTCGGATCCATCTGCGGAAAATCAACGACGGTCGTAAAAACAGAAAATGGCGGCAACGACGCGAACGCCTCCCGCGCTCCGGTTCCCATCTCCCGCACCGCGGTCTTCAAAAACTCGATCACGTCGTTTTCGAATATTTTCAATCCGCTCGTCTGCAATGCCTGGTTGGCGCGCGAAAGGTAGCCGCTTGATTCCAAGAGGCCGTAATTCACGATCTGCGGCCGTGTTTTGCCCTTCCGCACCTCCACGATCTTTATAGAGGTCGTGCCAATATCAACGCCAAGATAACTACTTGCCATTTAAGCTTTTTTTAATGGGTTATTTCCTATCATAATAGCATGAATTTTGATTTTTTGATCTCGATTTTATTCCCGCGCTCGTGTCTTCTGTGCCACAAAACCCTGCGCGCGGGCGTGCTCTGCGAGGTGTGCCGCCGCACGATCACGCTGCACCGCACACTCTTCCGCGAAATGAACCCAATGTCAGACCATCCCCCGTTTCCCTATTGGCTCGGCGCCGCCGGGAACTATGAAAGCCCGGCGCTCAAAACACTCATCCACGCTCTCAAATTCCGTGGCGTCACCGCCGCCGCCACACCGCTCGCGGACATCATTTTGGAATATGTTCTTTCGTTGAAAATGAATTTTGACGATTACCTCGTGATACCAATCCCGCTTTCGCATAAACGGTTCCGTGCTCGCGGCTTCAACCAATCTGAGTTGATCGCGCGCCATCTTGCCGCACGCCTCAATCTTCAACTTAAAACAAATTGCCTTGTGCGCGCAAAACATGCAAAACCGCAGAGCGAAACGAAAGACCTCAACGAACGCCTGAACAATCTGCATGGGTGTTTTACGATCGCGCGCAATGAAACCAGCGTGGTCAACGGGAGGAATATCGTCCTCATTGATGACGTAACCACTTCCGGCGCCACGTTCCTTGAGGCCGCACAAACGCTCAAGGCGGCCGGTGCAGCAAAGATATTCGCGCTTGCCGCCGCGCGCACTGAACAAACGGCGCGCCTTCTGGTAAGATAAAAGACATGGCACCATTCGAAATAACGTGGGAAGCGCCGGAATATGAATATCGCGAGAAGACCGTCTCGTGGTACTGGATCTCTATCATCGTTGCCGCCGTCATCATCGCCTTCTCCGTCTGGCAGAAGAATTTTCTTTTTGGCCTCTTTGTGGTCGTCGCCGAAATGCTTTTCATCGTCTGGGGGAACCGCCCGCCTCGCACGCTCCGCTTCGCGATCACCGAAAGCGAGCTGATGGTGGAGGGCGGAAAGACCTATCTTTTCAAAGACCTTGAAAGCATGGGGGTTGATCCCTTGGATGACGAATGGACGGAGCTCGTCTTTTTCTCCCGCGCGAAGTTCAAGACCCCCCTCAAGATCCTTTTCCCGCAGGCCCGCCTCGCCGAACTGCGCGAACACACGAAGACCGTCCTCAAAGAAGTCCCCTACGAACCCACGCTCATCGACTCCATTGAAAAATTAATACATTTCTAGTATCGTAAGGGCATTGCCCTCGTCGTTCAATGGACAGGACGCAAGATTGCGGATCTTGCAATCGAGGTTCGATTCCTCGCGGGGGCACAGCAAACAAAAAGAATATGGTCTTTCGGCTCGCCTTGGGATTTAGTTCGCCGAAAGA
>CAZNYI010000095.1:0-3303 GCA_964577245.1 uncultured Candidatus Saccharibacteria bacterium | reverse complement strand
GGGAGGATGATCTTGTCGCGGAACTCTTCATCCTCAACGAGGTGACGCAGAATACGCGAGGACTGCTGCAAGATGGCAATCTTGCTCGTGGTGCCCCACGTAATGGGCTGCTTGGAGAGCTCGCTAATGAGCTCTCCGGCCACATGTACCCGCTTTGCGAAGGCGAGAACAAGGTTGGTCGGCATGTGCCGGATAGTGAATGGCGGATACGTTTTGGGGCAAAGGGATTCATGTATGACGAAGTTGTCGCCATATTTCTTTCCCCACACCACCATGGTGACGGGATCGCCCTTGTTGTTGCACGTGCCCGTGACCGAGATCCGCTCGTCAAGCGCGCTTCCAAACCGGCGCTCTTGCTCTACAAACACTTCCGGTGCCTGTGCGGCATTGGCGGAAGTCGCGGGTGGTAGTGCGCTTGGTGTCTCCGGAGCCACTACGGGAAGTTCCACTTCTTCTGCCACGTGGCCGATCAGTGTGGCGGACGGCAGAACGAAGGGGTGCTTGATCTGTATCGCTTGAAAGGCTGGTGCGCGCCCGGGATGCCGCATGGTGCCGCTGCAATGCATGCAAACGCCAAGGCGCAGCTCGCGAACGAGCTCCGCCGATACTTCCGTGACGCCGCTGTGTTTGTTGCGGAAGTTCGTGAGGTATTGGCACGTTTCGGAGAAGTGGACCGCGCTGATCCGAATCCCTCCTCCGCAGCGTGCGATCTTCACGAAATATCGCTGCTTCGGCGAGGCCAGCGTGTCTGGCTTGCGCAAGGTGTTGGTTTCGGGCACAATGGCCTCCTTCTTCTCAATATCGAACAACTACCGCCAGTTTACTCGCGGGAAGACAAACTATCAACTTTTTTGTTATCATATAAATATCGCGCATGATCTCTTTTTCGCATCTCACGAAGTCATTCAAGAAGCACAAAGTGGTAGACGATTTTTCGCTCACGGTGGATGTGCCGATCTTTGGTTTTTTGGGCCAGAACGGGGCGGGGAAGACCACCATTATGAAGATGATCGTGGGCCTGCTCGCGCCGTCCTCGGGAACGATTTTGCTTGACGGCAAGCCGTCGGGCGACGAAGCCTCCAAGCGCCGCATCGGCTACATGCCCGAAACGCCATACTTTTATGAACACATGACAGGCATGGAGTTCTTGCGGTTCTGCGACGAGCTGGATGGGTCGGGAGGCAGCCGCCACGGGGCAGGCGGCGAACAGAAGGCGGGGAGCGCTGGCCGCGCCGACCACTACGCGGCGCTTTTGAAGCGCATGGGCATCTATGATGCGCGTGACGCGCAGGTGGGCACGTATTCCAAGGGCATGCGCCAGCGGCTCGGTTTTGCGCAGGCTTTGGTGAACGATCCGGAATATCTTTTTTTGGACGAGCCGTTGGACGGGCTTGATCCGATTGGCCGCCGCGAAATGAAAGCGGCGATGCTTGAGATTAAAAAAGAGGGAAGGAAAATATTCTTGAACACGCACATTTTGTATGACGTGGAAGAAGTGTGCGACGAAGTGGGCATTGTGAATAACGGGAAGCTGCTCTTTGCAGGACCGGTGAAGGCGTTCTGCGCTGGCCGGCCGCTTGAAGAACGGTTTATGCAAACGGTAGAGGCACGCGCCACGGCGCCGCACGCCGTCGCGGCCGAACACGCACAATGAAAAACATTTTTATCATCGCGAAAAGCACGTTGAAGCTGGAGGTGCGCGACAAGATCCTCTATGGCATCATCGTTTTCGGTTTGCTCTATGTGCTCTTTGAATTGTTCCTTGCCGATCTGGTGTTGAAAGAATTGCCGATGGTGCAGAGCTTCGGCCTTACCGGCATTTATTTCTTCAGTGCTATTATTGCGCTCTTTCTTGGCACCACGTCGTTCTTTAAGGACGTTGACCGCCGCGTGGTCTATTTTATCCTTTCAAAGCCGGTCTCGCGAGCGCAGTTCCTGCTCGGCAAGTTCTTCGGCCTCTGCGCGGTCTTATTCCTCACGATGGCGATCCTTGCCGTGGCCTATCTTGGCCTCATCGCCTACGAGCACGGCGGATTTGATTCGCTCGGCCTTTTGGCGATCGCCATGCAATATCTTGAGATGACGCTCTTCCTTGCCTTCGCGCTCTTTGTGTCTACGTTTTCCAGTTCATTGCTTTCTATCGTTTACACCTCTGCCGTATTTTTCCTCGGCCATGTGGTGAGCTCGCTTATTGCGGACGCGCGCGCGATCGGCATTACCGGTGTGAAATTTTTGCTTGTGCAGATGCTCTATTATATCTTTCCGAACCTTGAAAAGTTCAACGCGCGCGATATTGCGATTCATGCGGTTGCCGCGCCGGCCGTTTCCTTTGCGCTCGCGTTCGCCTATGCCGCCGTCTATATTATTTTCCTTCTCACGGCCGCTGTGTGGATATTCAATAAAAAGGAAATTTAATGGCGCGCTTGCTCGGCATTGTTTCAAAAATATTCGTCTCGCTCGCCTTGCTTGCATGCGTGGCGGGGTTGCAGGTGGCATATGATAGCGCGCGTTCCGTACCGGCCGGCAGCGGTGCCACCGCCGGCGCGCCGGGTGGCGGGGGATTATCGCCGGGCATGATCCGGTTGATAGACATGGGGTTCCATCCAGCGGTGGCCTCGTTCCTGTGGGCGGCGACGATGCCGGAGGTTTTGGGGGTCTTTCACGGGGACGAGAGTTATTTTCCCGACTTTGCCTATATGAACGCTATTGACCCGAAGTTTGGCTATCCATATGCGTTCTCCGTGCTCACACTCCCGATGGTGTCGGCGAGTGTGCTTCCCGACGCGGCGGCGCGGGCGCAAGCAATCGGTTTGCAGGGCATCGCGAGCGGCGATCCTGACTGGCGCATTCCCTATTACATGGCGCTCAATTATTATCTGGCGCAGCACGATTTGAAAGACGCCACGTGGTATTTTAACGTTGCGGCGAACACGCCGGGGATCCCGTCGTATGCCAAGCGGTTTTCGCTGAACTTCGGTATCAACCAGAAAGAACGCGACCGCGTGCGCGCGCTCTGGGCGACGATCTATGAAAGCTCAAACGATCCGGCGACAAAAGATCGCGCAGCGGCCTATGTGATGCGGCTGAACGATTTTGATTATCTGGAAGCGGCGGCCGCGACGTATAAGCAGAAATATGGCGGCTATCCAAGTTCCATCGATGTGCTCGTCACGAAGGGAATCATTCCTGCGGTGCCACAAGATCCACTCGGCTTCATTTTCACCATCAATCCGAATGACGGCAGCGCGGGAATAGACCTCACGAACCTACCGGCCTATGTGAGCCAGGCACCCGCGAAATAAA
>CAZNYI010000094.1:0-3321 GCA_964577245.1 uncultured Candidatus Saccharibacteria bacterium | reverse complement strand
TGTTTTCGCTCGCATAGCCTGCGGGTGTTTTTATCAGATTGCATGACCGTATAAAAAGTGATAGTCTTAGCTTCGGAGGTGATAAGAGGGAAGGCCACTCAATCTGCCTACCAAGCGATTAATCCAACAGTCTTCACCCTCACCACAACTTCATTTTAGCATATTTGGGACGAAATCAACAAGAATATATTTTGCTGCTGCCTGCATTGATGGTGACAGTTTTCTACTGCCCTGTTTGTGGGACGTTGACGCATTTTAACCAGTGGAAGGTACGGAGTGCATGGGCGAGTGATTGTACGATAGCCGAAATACCTCAATTGCAAGTCCTCTGTACAAACCCGGACTGTAAAAAGACGCACGTCATCATACCCGACTTTTTAAACCCATACAAGCGATATGTTGGGGCGGAAATTGAAGCCACGGTTGAGAAAATTCCTTTCAGTGACGATTCATGCATCACGGAAGCCGAAGAAAGCACTATTAGGCGTTGGACAAGGCAGTTTGCAGAACGCTTGCCGGAAATACTCAATGCCCTTTCAAGGCTGCTAATAATTGAGTATGAAAACGTCCTGTCGCTATTAGACTGCTCCCAAGGGTTAAATCGGATTCGAAGATTGCTTGAGCTTTTTCCTTGTCGGAAGTCCTCAACAACGCTTGGACATACAAATCAGGAGCTTTTTTCAGGTGGCCTCCTGTTGTATTTTTAAATCCCACATGAAATGCGTGTGAATGAACCCCTCCTTTTGATAACATGGCATCAAAAACCAAATCAAGAGGAGAAATGGGAATGCAAGACAGAGTAGACATAGCACTTGAAGCACACAGAATCATCGCGCCGCTTTTAGCCCCCGGACTTGAACCGGCAGAGAAAAGGGCTTTACGTGAGCGCATACTTTTAACGGAGGATATCTCCGAGAGAACGCTTCGAAGGATGATGCAGAAATTCCGGAGCGGTAAACTGGAAGCCTTAAAGCCAAAGGAAAGATCAGATAGGGGTGAAACCCGTGCGATCAATGACGAGATTATGGCGGAGGCGGTAAAACTAAAAGAAGAGCTGCCGTACAGAAGTACCCGCAGAATCCTTGAAATTCTCACTCATGAAGGGAAAGTGAAGCCTGGAGAGGTGGCAGCCAGCACTCTAAGCCGGAACCTTCGGAATATTGGGATGTCTACCCATGACTTCAAGATGAAGAAGGACAAGGGTGTAGGGAGCCGAAGGTTTCAGAAACCCCGTAAGGGAATGTTATACCAAACAGATATCAAATACGGACCCAGCCTCCCTGATCCGGAGAACCAGAAAAAGATGTGCCGGACATATCTCCTAATATTTTTGGATGACGCAACTCGGGTAGTGGTACATGGGGAGTTCTACTTTCACCAGCGTCTGCCCATCTTGGAGGATTGCTTCCGTAAAGCCCTATTGTCATGGGGAGTATGCGACACAGTGTATATGGACAATGGCAAAATATTCATATCAAAATGGTTCCGTGCAGCATGTGCACACTTGGGGATACAACATCTGGCAGCAGCCAGTTACAGTCCTCAATCGAAAGGTAAAGTGGAAAGATTCAACAATTCGGTTGAAGAGTTTCTGCAAGAACTTCGACTGGAGCCAGTAATAACCCTTAATGAATTAAACCACAAGTTTCAGTTATGGCTTCAGGAATGCTACCACAAAAGACCCCACCGAGGCCTGCCACTAAAGGAGGGCACAAAAATACACATGAGTCCTCTTGAAGCTTGGGAAGTTGATACAACTGCAATGAGGTATATAACTCACGAAGAATGCAGGTCAGCATTCTTATGGGCAGAAGAAAGGACGGTAGACAAAACGGGCTGCTTCTCGATATATGGTACAGTACTTGAAGCAGGAGCAGCTTTTATCGGGCAAAAGATAGAAGTCCGGTATGATCCGTTTGACCTCACTGTAGCTGAGATATGGCAAAACGGTGGGAAAAAAGCAATGGCAAAGTTACGTGAGATCAAGGAGTACAATGGGAGAAGGCGTAAAAGGAATGCAATCGAACAAGCACCAAAGACTGGCTCCAGGCTACTCCAGAGTCTAGAAAAAGAGAAAAAGGAACGTTCTTTAAAAAGGCAGGGCATCATCTCCTACAAAAAGCTAAGTGAGAAGGGGGATGGAAAGCCATGCTGAACTATTATGAATTCAAAGAAATGCCCTTTGAAAAAACCATCTTACCGCAAAATTTATACATGACAGGTAGCCATGAGGAAGCAGTCAGCCGTCTGGAATATGCAATACAAGGTAACCGTTTTGCAGTGTTGACCGGGGATAGTGGTTCTGGAAAATCCACATTACTCCGGTACATGGTTGAAAAGATAGATAAAAACAAATATCCGGTATATTACATAAGCGACAGCGACCTGACCCCCAGAAACTTTTACTGGGAGATATTAAATCAGATGGGCTGCACCACTAAGAAATTCTACCGTGGGGATGCCAAACGGCAAATGCATAAGGAAATATGGCAGTTGGTAGGCGAAAAAAGCAAAACGCCAGTAATTATTACAGATGAAGCACACCTGCTCTCTCGGGAGATGCTGGAGGAGATACGCTTCCTGCTGAACTTCAAAATGGACTCTTACAGCCCCTTAAGCCTGATACTTGCAGGGCAAAGCGAGCTTCGGGACACCTTAAGCAAGCAGGTATATGAGGCCATATCTCAGAGGGTACAGGTACGGTATCAACTGCCCTCGCTTGAAAGAAAAGAAACCGAAGGATATATTGGTAAGCATCTTGAAAACGCAGGAAGAAGCCTGGAACTATTCAGTGATGCAGCCATAGACGTCATTCACGAATACACGGGTGGTATTGCAAGGAAAATCAACAACGTGTGTACCTCCGGGCTTTTATATGCTATGAGCCAAAAGAAACGAGTAATTGATGACCACATGATAATCCACATTATTGAAATGGAACTGACGTGGTAACAACCAAAGGCTTGATGCTCGGCTCTGTGACGATAAGCTGCAACGCAGGCATGCAACAGCCCAACTCCACAACCGAGCTGAAGGTTTTCAAATGCAATACGATGTATCCGGAAAGGTGAATTCGGCAGACAGAATATACCTGATGCTGGAAACGGTCAAAGAAAAGTGAGCAACAAGTGGGCAGATAAAACGATAAATTATCGGCATAGACTGTGATAAAATGGTAGACAAGATACGCAAGAAAACCCGTGACAGATATCATAAGAAACTGAAGGCCAATTCCAACAGTAAAAGACGAGCCATAAAATCCGGCGAATAAACGGCCACAGAATGATGTCAGGGAACGGTCAGGATGCGTGAGCACCAACA
>CAZNYI010000093.1:0-3339 GCA_964577245.1 uncultured Candidatus Saccharibacteria bacterium | reverse complement strand
GGATCTCATAGACCTTCGTTTGGAAGGCGCGCCCGCGGTTCGTGAAGAACAAAACATTGTCGTGCGTCCGCGCGCTAAAGAAGTGCGAAAGGAAGTCCTCGTCCGCCACTTCTGAGCCGATAAGTCCCTTCCCGCCACGTTTCTGCACCTTGAACGTGCTCGGCGGCAGGCGTTTGATGTAGCCGCCACCCGAAACCGTAACAATCGCGTCTTCGTCGTTCACCAGATCCTCATCGCTCATGGCAGCCACCGCGTGCGCCACCACCTGCGTGCGCCGCTCGTCGCCATATTTTTCTTTGAGCGCGGTTACTTCGTCTTTAATGATCTTCAACATCCGTGCCGGACTCTTCAAAATAAGCGTGAGTTCCGCGATCAATGCGCGTTTTTCTTTAAGCTCCGCTTCGATCTTTTGCCGCTCCAACGCAGCCAAGGTCTGCAAGCGCATTTCAAGGATCGCCGTGGCCTGCAAATCGCTCAACTTAAAAATCTTCATCAAATTCGCGTGCGCATCGTCTTTGTCTTTTGATTTCTTGATCGTCGCAATTACGCGGTCGATCGCATCAAGCGCGATCGCGAGCCCTTCCAAAATATGCGCACGCTCCTGCGCCTTCCTCAAGTCGAACTGCGTGCGGCGCTTGATCACCTCTTTGCGATACGCAAGATATTCAACCAAAATGTCGCGCAGCGAAAGCGTGCGCGGCTCAAGCCCGTGCTCGCCCGCCACAAGCGCCGTCATGTTCATATTGAAATTCTTTTCGAGATCGGTGTGCTTATAGAGCCAGTTCAAAATCTTCTGCGGCGACACGTCATTCTTCAGCTCTATCACAATGCGCATTCCCTCGCGGTCGGATTCATCACGCAAGTCGCGGATGCCCTCGATCTTCTTTTCTTGCGCAAGCTCGGCGATCGTTTTTATCAATTCCGCCTTGTTCACCTGATACGGAATTTCCGTCACCACAATATCAAACTGCTTGCCGGCCTTCTGCTCCATGATCTCCGCCTTCGCACGCGTGAGGATTGCGCCGCGGCCGTTCACATATGCCTCTTTTATGGCCTTCGTGTCATAAATGATTGCGCCCGTCGGGAAGTCCGGCCCCTTCACAAATTGCAAAAGGTCTTCGGTCGTTGCGTCGCCATTATCCGCAAGGTAAAGGATGGCGTCCACGATCTCTGTTAAGTTGTGCGTCGGAATGCTGGTGGCCATACCGACCGCGATGCCCAGGGCACCGTTCAACAGCAAGTTCGGCAAACGCGCCGGAAGCACGAGCGGTTCCTCGCGCGTGGTGTCATAGTTCGGCGTCCAATCCACCGTTTCCTTTTCAATGTCTTCCAAAATCTCGTCGGTGATCCGCGCGAGCTTTGCTTCAGTGTATCGGTGCGCTGCCGGCGGGTCACCGTCGATCGAGTTGTGCACAAACACCCCGGCAGCAAGAGCAAAGTTATGCGTTCCATCAATAGTAATATCGTAAACGTCCTCCGTTTCAGACAGCTGCTTCACGGAAACAACTTTGTGGTTATTGCTCGCCTCGGCGCGCACCCGCTGAATATCGTTACCAAAATATTTTTGTATGCCGGTTTCCCAGTGCGGGGCACTGCCGTAAGGATAGCGTTCACTGCGCGCATTCTTATATCCCTCGGCATCAATAGCGCCAAACTTCAGAAAGGCGGCGTGGCAAATGTTCAGAAACTTCAATTTTCCCGTTTTATTGGTAATGCGGTTCTGATTCGCTTTCACAATCTTCTCATGCATGCGAGCGCGGTATTCCGGATCTTTCCACATGCGCTCTAAGGTCGCCGTGAGTCGCTCGCTTGATTCTTTCCGTTTCTCTGGGTGGGCGGCAACGTAGGCCTTATTAACATCGCTTAACATGCGTCGCATTTTTGTGCGATACTCGGCATCGCTCCAATTCGCGATGTTCCGAAGCGTCATGCGCTGCGCCTGGCGCTCTTTACTCTCCGGCCGCGCCCAATACGCATCTCGCCCGGCAGCAATCTTCTTGCGATATTCGGGGTTTTCGTGCTGCCGCGCCGCCTGCTCGTAGTGGATCTTCCAGTGCTCGCCCCAATGCAATCGTGCAATGTTATTGGGATTATTATTGCCTTTATTAAAATCAGCGTGGTGACGCACCCGCCCCGCGCTCGTTTTATATTTTCCGTTCGTCAAATTATAATTGTCGGCCAAATGATGCGCAGGAACCCACTCCCCTGTTTTATTCTGGCGCACCAACAGATACCCCTCGCGCTGCAAACGATCGGTTTTCTCGGAAAGTTTTTCATAGAGCGGCATCAATGAATCGCCGCACCGCAAGTGCTGCGCCTCACAATACGCGCCACTGCGCAACATGAACCGATGGTCAGGCGTGCAACGAATTTCTTCGCCGTTATCAAGCGTAACGCGCACCAACGCCGCATCCTCCCGGGTGCGTCGCGGATTTTTTATTTCGGCGACGGAGATGAGGCCGAGCTTGTTTACGGTGTAGGTATAATTCTTTTTGCCCTCCTTATGTTCCACAACCAGATCGCCGAAACTCACATTCCTCCCATCGGTCAATCTTACCTTTATATCTTTCGTGAAACAGCCGAAGTTCCCTTGGCCATGGACCAACGGGTACCGCAGCGAAAAATCCTGCGCCATGCGCACCATCGTGTCATAGATCGCCATGTCGCCGTGCGGGTGATATTTAGACATCGTGTCGCCCACGACCGTCGCCGACTTGCGGAACTTTGAAGAGTGATTGAGCCCGCTCTCCCACATGTCCCACAAAATGCGGCGCTGCACCGGCTTCATGCCATCGCGCACATCGGGCAACGCGCGCGCGATGATCACCGACATCGCGTAATCCAAATAGGATTCGCTGAGCTCCTTTGTAATTTCCCTTTTTTCTACGTTGGCCATGGTTTTTTATAATTTCACAAATTTTGATACTACGGCTTCACAATATATTGACGCTGCGCGTTCACAATATTTTCTAAACCGTGTACCGCACCCGCAAAAATGTTTTTAAAGAAGTTATACGAGTTCACAAAAATATTTCCGCCGCCAGAGCCGCCACTGGGCTGGCTCGTACCGATCGGCGCAGAAACCGCAGCCGGAGCAACGGCGGCCGGCACGGTCGCGCTCACCGACGCCGATTGCGACGCCTCCCCCACTATATTATTAAAGTACGCCAACCAAAAATAGACGACAACGATCATGATGACAGCGGTAGCGGCCACGAGCACCTTCAGCTTGGTCGGCTCATCAAGCGCCTGGAGTTGTTCCAAATACTGCATATTAGCTCTCGCTTAAAACGACCGGCCGGCCTTTATCGGTTGCAATATCTTTCTGCTTGAAAACAA
>CAZNYI010000092.1:0-3390 GCA_964577245.1 uncultured Candidatus Saccharibacteria bacterium | reverse complement strand
CCATTCATGCCTGCGGTTTTTATCGTGCAAAGACGCGCAATATTTTGGCGGCGGCGAAAATGGTAAAACGCGAGCTTGGGGGCAAGCTTCCGCAGACGATGGCTGAAATGGTCACAATCCCGGGCGTGGGCCGCAAGTCCGCGAACGTCATTTTAGGGAATGCACACGGCGTGGTGGAGGGGATCGCCGTCGACACGCACGTGATGCGTCTTGCGCGCGTGCTCGGTCTTTCGCGTGAGAAAACGCCGGAAAAGATAGAGCAGGATTTGATGGCCATCATCCCGCGGTCACAGTGGTTTCACGCAACATATCTCTTAATAGAATATGGGCGCAAATATTGCGTGGCGCGTCCGCACGACCACGCGAAGTGTCCGCTTGGGAAGGTAAAGTGATAGAATAGGTTTATGGAGCACGAACCATCACTGAAGGAATTGGAAAACCGGGTGCGCGCGTATCTTGAAGAACGCGGGTGGCACAATCTGCGCCCGGCGGACGTGGCGAAGTCGATCGTGATAGAAGGCGCCGAGCTGCTTGAGCTTTTTCAGTGGGAGAATCTTTCGTTGGAAGAGATCCGAAATAATCCAGAGAAAACCGCAGAGATCGCAAAAGAACTGGCTGACGTTTTGATCTATGCGCTTGAAATGGCGGTGCTGTTGCATCTTGATGCGCAAACGATCATTGGCCAAAAACTTGAGCATGCCATCAAGAAATATCCAGCGGAACTGATGAAAAAGAACGGGCATGAGCCAGGTTCGGCAGGGGATGCGGAGTATTGGCGTATCAAGAAAGAACACCGGCAAAAGGCGGCAGAATTGTAGCTATTTATCCACAGTGGCATTTCCCGTAGATTTGCTACAATTACTCATGTAGTTAACGTTAAGTTAACGGAACAAAAGCCGTTTCTCCTGTGAGGGGAGGAGCGGTTTTTGCTTTTTCGGCGGTTTTGCGGCATTATATTGGCAGCATTAAATATCGTTTTGGGGGTAGGCATGGTGAAGTCATTTTTACTGTACGTGTTGCTCCCGCCAGTCGGAGCCGCTTTCGTTCTGTTCCAAGTGACTAAGGCTGCCGCGTTCTTGGCGATGCTGGGGTTTCCAGTTCCGACCCCGGCCGTCATTTTCCGGATGGGATTTGCTGCTTATATGCTCATCCCGATCACGTTGATCTCGGTCGGCATCCGGATTCTTCGTGGCTTTCTCAAAAAGCGTCGCGAACGACGCGAATAGCCCGCGGTGCGAAGAGAGGGAAGGCTTACGACAAGCCTTGGACTATGGTCGTTGCGGTTACGGTAGTATCTGCCGCCGGGTGAGTATTCCCCGGCGGCTTTCCATTTTTGACTTTTGCTCTTGCAAAACCTATCCTTTTTACAATGTCTGCCATATCCGAAAGAAAGTTTGAATTGATCTCCGGGAACAAGCCGGCGGGCGATCAGCCAAAAGCGATCGCGTCGCTGGTTTCTGGTTTGAGCCGCGGCCTGCACGACCAGATCTTGCTCGGCGTGACGGGTTCGGGAAAAACTTTTTCTATGGCGAACGTGATCTCAGAGGTTCAGAAGCCGGCGCTTGTGATCGCGCACAACAAAACATTGGCCGCCCAGCTCTGCAACGAATTCCGTGAGCTCTTTCCGAAAAATTCGGTGAATTATTTCGTTTCATATTACGACTACTACCAGCCGGAGGCATACATTCCGTCGAGCGATACTTATATAGATAAAGAAGCGCTCATCAATGATGAGATAGATAAGTTGCGGCACGCGGCAACCACGGCGCTCCTCACGCGACGCGACGTGATCGTGGTGGCATCGGTTTCGTGCATCTATGGCTTAGGCGCGCCCGCGATCTATGCCAAAAACATTTTCCATTTTAAAGTCGGCGACAAGATTGAGCGGAAGGATTTCTCGCGGAAACTGGTTGAGCTGCAATTCAGTCGCACGAATGCTGATTTAAAGCGGGCCACGTATCGCCTGCGTGGCGAGAACTGGGAGATCATGCCGGCCGATCGCGAGGTCATCTATAACTTTGTGGTGAAAGAAGGCGTGATCCGCGCGATCTACGAGATAGACCCGGTCGCCGGGTTTCAGGTGGGGAATACGCCCGAAGTGGCGGAGGTGGTCTTTGCGCCGGCAAAGCACTTTATCACCGAAGCGCCGGAGCGGGAGCGCGCCATCAAAGAGATCCAGGTTGAGCTGAAAGAACAGTTGAAATATTTTGAGGGCGAGAAGAAGTTTTTGGAAGCCGAGCGCCTGGAACGCCGCACGAAGTTTGATCTTGCGATGATGCGCGAGGTGGGCTATTGCCACGGCATTGAGAACTATTCTCGCCATCTTTCCGGCCGCGCCCCGGGCGAGCCGCCGGATACACTTCTGGATTATTTCCCGCGCGGCGCGGACGGCAAGCCCGATTTTTTGACGATCATTGACGAGTCGCATATGACCGTGCCGCAGCTCCAAGGCATGTTCAATGGCGATGCCGCGCGCAAGAAGACGCTTGTGGAATATGGTTTTCGCTTGCCCTCGGCCAAAGACAACCGGCCATTGCAATTCCCCGAATTCATAAAGCGCGTCGGGCAGACGATCTATACCTCCGCGACGCCGGGGCCATATGAGCGTAAAGAGAGCGAACCGCCAAAAGGGCAAATCGTGGAGCAGATCATTCGTCCGACCGGTCTTGTGGATCCGAAGATCACCATGCTGCCCGCGCGCGGCCAGGTGGAAGACCTTATTCCGCGCATTGAGGCGCGCGTGGCGAAGAAAGAGCGCGTGCTTGTGACCACGCTCACCAAGCGCATGGCCGAGGACCTCTCTGCGTATCTTGAAGAGCGCAAGATGAAAGTAAATTATTTGCACAGCGATGTGAAGACGCTGGATCGCATAAAAATTCTGACCGACTTACGGCGCGGGAAAATTGAAGTACTTGTGGGTGTGAATCTGCTTCGCGAAGGGTTGGACCTGCCGGAGGTTTCACTTGTTGCAATTATGGACGCAGACAAAGAAGGATTCCTGCGCAGTGAAGTTTCACTTATTCAAACGATCGGCCGCGCTGCGCGCAACGTGGACGGGGAAGTCCTTATGTATGCCGACAATATCACCGGCTCCATTGAGCGTGCAGTGGGGGAGACCGACCGCCGGCGCAAGATCCAGCTTGCTTATAACAAAACCCACGGCATCACGCCGCGCACCATTGTGCGGGCCATCACAAGCATCCTCCCCGACGTGGATGAGATATTGAAGCTTGAAACCAAGCCCATCCCGCGCGGGAAAACCGCCCTGCAGAAACTGATCGCGGACAAAGAACGCGAAATGCGCGAGTCCGCAAAGCGGCTTGATTTCGAGCTCGCCGGCATTTTACGGGATGAGTTAAAAGAGCTATATAAGAAAGTGGGGAAGGGATA
>CAZNYI010000091.1:0-3436 GCA_964577245.1 uncultured Candidatus Saccharibacteria bacterium | reverse complement strand
TGTATGGCGTGCACGGCGGGGTGGTGTCGGTGCTCGTGGCCGTTGGATTCGTTGTGGTTGCTATGGTAGTTGTCGCAACCGTGGAATCGGTGCTTGTAGCGGTTGTCGTTGTCGTTGTTGCAGTTATGGTTGTGGTTGTAGCGCTACCGCCACCCGTGCTCGCAACGACATTTCCCGTACTTGGAGCTCCGCCGCCAGCGGCCGTCAGATGTGCTGCAACCGAATTCTCCGCCCTTGGCGTGCCGCCGGGCGCAACACTCGTGTGCCAACCCACGCCATCCGCATCACGTTCAAGTGTCTGTTTCGTCGTATTGTTCCCTGCAGGCCAGCCGTCCGAAGCGTTCAAAACATCGGAGGCGTTGCACGCATCATCAAAAAGCGCGAGCACGCCGCCCGTATTTGAAAGAGCGCCCGTATATGTTTTGTCGGCCGTCACGCCGGGCAATGCAACCTCCCCGCGCTCGGCGAGCAAGAACCCGCCCGCAGGAACGCTCGTGCCGATATCAAACGTGATCTTTATTTTTTCCGCCGCATCCAAAATCTGCCAACGCGAAACATCAATTGCACGGCCGGAAATATTTTTGAGTTCTATCCATTCGCGGTTCACCGCCGCGGATGCCGTTTCTCCCGCAAGCGGCACCGATCCCATCCATGCAACCTCGTTGATGATCACTTTGCGCGAAAGGTTCGCGGACGCAGCAACCGTGCACTGCGGCAGGGGTGCTTCTTCCGTAGTGGTTGCAATGGTCGACACCACCGAAGCTGTTGCCGCAGCGACCGTTTCACTATTATTTTCCGAAGTGCTCTCTGTTCGCGCAGCATCATTCAGCGAAGCAACTTCTTGATCGCCCATAAATGGCGTATCGGCGGCAAGTATATCCGTTGTCGTTTCTGTAGACGAGGCCCCTTCGCCAACATCAATTTCCGAAATATACGTATCGCTCGTGCCGCCAAAGGTATCGTCCCATGACTTGGCGACGATAGCCGTGGTATTTTTCAACGTATTCGCCGCGACGGTGGGGAAAAAGAAATATACGAGCACTGCCGCAACGCAACCCCCGCCAATCGCAACCCCGCACAGAATTCTTTTTATGCTCACTTTATTTTTTATATTCATTGTCCAGCATCGTACCACAAACACCATTAAAACTATCTTAAAGGAAACTTGACAGTAGCCGTGGTTGCACACGCTGCAACGTTTTGAAACCTGGCTTCGGGAGAGATGGATGTTTGATTTCTCTTGTTGAGCGTCATACTTCTGATTTACAACACTGACATCACTGACGGCCCTCTCGCACGGTTTCAAAACGTTGCAGCGTGTGCAACTACGGCTGGTTTGTTACAATTGATTTATGAAACTGAAGATCAAGAAACCAAAGTCCGAGCGCCTGAAGATGGCGCTCATCATTCTTTCCGCAGCCGCACTCGCGTTGTGCGTCCTTACTATTATTATCGTTTTCTATCCGACGGGGTCATATCAGGCGGTCGTCGTGCAAGGCCCGAGCGCCGCGTCGTTCTCGAATCTCCCATCGTCAACCGCTACGGCCGCTACTTCATCCTCCGGCAACACATCAACTACACCAACCATCGTGCCACCGGGCACATTCGCATCCGATTATTCCGCGCCTTATCCCGCCACATGGACGGAAGGCCGTGAAAACTTCGCGATCACCGGGGCCGCACTCCAAGGAAACCAACTCACGCTCTCGCTCGCGATAAAAATGGGCACCGCTGCCGAATGCGTGCCGGTGAACCTGCGCCTCGTTGCCGACGAATCGGGAACGCTCGCACCGCCGAACTCCCCCGCGAGCGGCACCTTCACGTTCCCCGACACGCAAAGCTGCAACGGCACGCCTGGCGCCACTTATAGCCAGTCCATTACGTTCACTATTGCGCCGTCCGCCGCACCACCTTACCTTTTCACCACGAGCGGCACCTCAAATGTTTTCTTTACGGTCGCCACCAATACCGTGAACGGATTGGATATTGTGCTGCCGGGAAATGCGGGATAGTTTGTGCCAAGACAATCTGCTTGACAAGAAAGCACAACGTACTTCATATTGTGAGTAGCAGTAGCTATCAAAATTCCGTATAAGGAGGTCACGATGGTGGCCGTTTCTGTTCCGCTGGATCCAACCAAAACGGGCCGGGATGCGATGTCGCTCGAAAGCAACCTCAAGCGGCGCGTCGTCGGCCAGGACGAGGCAATTGCCCAAATCGTCAACATCTACCAGATGTGCTTGACGGGGATGGTAGCGCCCGGACGCCCCATCGGCAACTTTCTTTTCCTCGGCCCCACGGGCTCAGGGAAAACCCGCACCGTAGAGGCGACCGCTGAGTCGCTCGTCGGCAATCCCCGCGCTGTAATAAAGATCGACTGCGGGGAGTTCCAGCACAGCCACGAGATCGCCAAGCTGATCGGCTCGCCGCCCGGCTATCTCGGGCACCGCGAGACGCATCCCCTGCTAAGCCAGGAAACGCTCAACCAGTATCACACCGAGAACGTGAAGGTCAGCTTCGTTCTCTTCGACGAGATCGAGAAGGCCAGCGACGCGCTCTGGAACCTGCTACTCGGTGTTCTCGACAAGGCCACGCTCACGCTCGGCGATTGCCGTCGCGTGGATTTCTCCCGCGCCATGATCTTCATGACGAGCAATCTCGGAGGCAGGGAGATGGCGGACATCGCGAGCATAACCCCGAAAATGGGATTTGCGAGCGCCGTAGACCGCCAACACGTCGACCTGTCGAACCCTGCGGTCTTACGAAAAATGTCCCGCGCCGGTATGAATGCGGCGCGCAGCAAATTCACTCCGGAGTTCGTGAACCGGCTAGACAAGATCGTAGTATTCCGGCCGCTCGGCGAATCCGAACTCCGCAGCATCCTCGACATAGAGCTGCGGATGGTGCAGCAGCGCGTTCTCCAAGCCGCGAGCACCACCCCGTTCATTTTCACCGTTACGCCGGCTGCCAAAAACTTCCTGCTCGCGGAAGGCACCGATCTGAAATACGGCGCGCGGTATCTAAAGCGCGCCATTGAGCAACACCTCGTGCAACCGCTCACGAACCTGATCGCGAGCGAACAAGTGAGGGGCGGTGATTGGATCACCGTGGACCACGACCCCACCGCCGATATGGCATGCCTCTCGTTTTTGAAAAAGGCGGAGGGCCTGCCAGCATACACGATGGCGGAAATGGCGAGCACGCCGGTCGCACAAGCCGCAGTCGCAGGAGTGGAAGCGGAGTCGGTCCGCGCCTGCCGATCAGGATCTTCGCGACGAGGCTAATCCCCCGAAGACGCCTTGCACACGTGAAAATCTTGTAATCAAACCCCACCGGCCGCCCGGTGGGTTTTTCTTTTGCGGTGCCACGAAGCACGGAATAAAAAAAGAGCCCGCGCGTTGCCACGCAGGCCCTGACCATGATCCCCGCCGTTATT
>CAZNYI010000090.1:0-3490 GCA_964577245.1 uncultured Candidatus Saccharibacteria bacterium | reverse complement strand
ATTGCCGCTTCTATACGGCTAAACAATTTCAGCAATTCTTCGTCGAGTTTTTCATCGACAACGCTTAAGGCAACCAATATTCCGACTTCGTTCTTGCCAAAACTGGGAACGCGGCGCAAGAAAAGCCACGTTGCTAAGCTACAAACAAAAACCACCACAAGTCCACTATAGAGATTTGGTAGTGGCTGCTGCCATAGACTGCTATCCAGAATAAATTTAAAAATCGCCCAAACTGCGATGATAGCTAGAAAAAATAGAATAAAAAAGCCCGGCCATCGATCCATCCATTCTTGAAGATCGTTCTTATAAAAATCGCTCCATTTCGTAGGATCAGCAGGCATTTATGCGGGAATGATATGCCACTTAGTTGATCTCGTCAAAGATTAATTTATTAATTTTTACCAAAAAGAGGTGGCTTTGCTGGTTAAAGCAGGTCGCCTTAAAAAGGCGTAATAATTCCCATTTATTTGAGTATTATATACCGTATTCCATGCGTGCGATAAGGCTCTTGACCATGCGCATGTACGTGGAGTACACTGGAGTAGATACACGCCCCGGCCAGCCGCAAGGTCCGCCGGGGTTTTAGTTTTCAATATTTTCCCAAACTGCTAAAATAAGCCCATGGCAACCGTGCTTTTTATCGACGGGGAAAACTTTAAGGGTAAGATCCGATCCGTATTCAAGGAAATGGGGAAGGATAAGCCCGTCTGGCACCAGTATGATTTCAAAGGCCTACTCAACAAGGTTCTGGCTGGCGTTACGGTGGATCGGAAGATATTTTATTTCGCCCGCGTGAAGGAACATAAAGAGAGTAAGGAAAAATCAAAAGAGCTCATTGACGAGCAGCGACTTCTCAAAACCCATCTTGAAAAGCAAGGGTTCGAGGTTATTTTGAGCGGCCGAGTACGTGGACAGATGGAACAGTTCGGTGGCAAGAAAACATTGGTATTCAAGGAGAAGGGTGTTGATGTGAAAATCGCCGTCGATATGGTCGTCGCCTCGTGCGATAAGACCGTTGCTGAAATTATCCTCGCAAGTTCTGATTCTGATCTCCAACCCGCTATCCAAGAGACACGAGCGCGTGGCGTGCAATGTATTTATCTTGGTTTTGAATCGCAGCCCAATAAGGGAATTTCTTATACCACAAACCGCACGATCCTTATCCGCAACGCAGAGGTAATGGAATTCGAGAAAGATAAGAACGCCCTACTCTAATTCGCTGCTATCTATCCTTAACTCTACTTGGATTTAATTTTACGCCAACTAAGTTCCCTAACCGTATATTGGCCAACTGTATTAGCTCCTTGCATCGCCGCAATCGTAAATCTCGATTGAAACTTTTGCCCTGATAGATTTTCGTATTCAAAAACCGCAATCACTTCTGGATGAGCCGAATTTGCGCTCGCATTGAGTGTTATTGTTGCAACCACAGAGTTGCTACCGTGACCCACGGTAACTGGACCAGAGAAGTTGAATAGCTCGGGAATAGACCGAGAAAAATAACCATTTTTCTCGACTATATTTCTTGCCGTCGTAGTGCCTATATTGCGCAAAACGAAGTAAGGCAAAGAGAAGCTAAGCGTCAATCGGGGCTCTTGTCCGGCTACAAGCGCTTCGTGTGCATAATAAGCAGCTGTTATTGCCGCAACTAAACCCAAAGAGCCGATGATAAGATTCGCAATATCCATTATCTTTTATCTCCCTCATTTTAATTTGCTGTCATATCACTTTGCACTAAAGATTGAAAATCTTGCTGGCTCATTGGTGGAGCATTATTAGCATCGTATTGATCTGTCCAATTGGTATATGACATGCTTCCTACAACCTGATCTTTTTCTACGGGGTTCCAGTAATTGCAGGTAGTTTGGTTGTTGGGAAGCGTTGAACAAGTTGCTACAGTAGCGTAACTCGCTGAAATTCCCGTTTTAACTTCCTCTTCTGATGGGCCACCTTCAACGTATAAGGTATAGCTGTCAGCTACAGTTGTAAAATTCGGGGGCAAAGGCAGTTGATTATGTAGCTCGATATAGCAGGAGTTTTGGGATTCTGCATAATGAGAGGACGCCACAAAATAACTTCCGGCGCGAAGATTTGGATTTGACTGGGAAATTTGTAGAGTGGACTGATTAAGGGAATCCGCAAGTTGCTGAGCTTCCTGCGAACATAAGGATTCGCTTCCAGTTTCATAATAGCTATTATCCATATTTGCGACTGGTGTCGAGCTATTAGAATTTTTATTTTGAACCGCAGGAGCTGTCGCCGATTGTTCATTCTTATTATTTACAGCAGGCACGCTCGCAGGTTGCGGTTGATTGCTCGAACTCTGTCCAATGAAATAAGCGATCGCAGCTATGGCGATTATCAGAATACCGAGACCAAGCCATTTTTCAGTTTTCATGTTTTTATTTTATGAAATATCCGATCGGCTTCTTGTAGAGCTTCGCAAAACGCTGCAACTCCACCACATCCACCCGCTGCTGTCCTGATTCGATGTTTGAAATATGAGACTGTGGCCGCCGAATCTTCTTCGCCACTTGGTCTTGCGATAACCCCGCTTCAAGCCGGGCCTTCCGCAATTTCTCGACGAAATAGGCGTACTCCTTTGTCTGAACAGACTTAGTCATATACTAAATCGTCCATCTAATTTGTCAATATCCAAAGTTTGGATATTGCCGTGGGTCACCGATCTGCCGTATAATTAAAGCTATTGATGACGATGTCCATGACCCAAAAGGTCGGCATCGTTATTTTTTTATAAAAAGATGATCAAACAAACTAAAGGAGAAATCTGGATCGGCCTCGCGGGCGTGGCCTATGCTATGCACGCCGAAAATATCGAAGAAAAGGCGGATGGATCGGTTACTTTTTTGCGCCTTGTCGAAGGCAGAGACGGCAAGAGAAAGGAACGGATCGACACTCGAAAAGAGCATATCATCTACATTTCGGAAACCCTCGAAACGGACTGATTTTTTGCTCTAAATATATTTGTGGAGTTTTCCACACTTAGGGTGGTGGATTCCATTTGACACGCCGCGGTAAAATGAAGGGAACAGCCGTACCGCGAAACTTCCGACGTTGGGCGGTCGGCACCCTCCCTTCATTTTAATCAGGAGTGCGCCCAAAAATGACCATGACAAAAGTAAGAGATTTCTACATCCCTATCCTCACCTCAAAGTGGTTCTACTTCGCCATTGTGGCGACCGTGCTTTCCTATCTTGCCCTTGATGAATCTCTGATCGGATTTGTCCACGATTATATCCAATACGGCCCCACGATTGCTTCGATCCACGATCCCTTACTCCGTTTCTTTTTCCTCACTTTCCGGTACAGCATCCCGCTGACCGAAATCTCAATCTTAAGCTGGGAATGGTACGCGCCAGTCGAACCGGAAACAGAACCCGCTGCGGTAGCCTTAGAGCTTCTCATTGCCGCGCCTATAACCGAAATTGCCGAACCTGAACCAATCAACCTCGACCCGCTCGCCTTCGAT
>CAZNYI010000089.1:0-3554 GCA_964577245.1 uncultured Candidatus Saccharibacteria bacterium | reverse complement strand
CAAAGCTTTCCGGATCAGAAGAAGGCGTCCTAGTACCAGTTAAGCAAGCTCTTTCTTTTTTAGATCAGATCGCTCAAACATTCGTCTTCGAGAAGTCTGATCGTGAGTATGAATGGGATGTAAAAGGCAACAAAGCCTCCCTTGAACGCCTATCTATCAATTCCAGCAACCCCATTCAGCGAGGTATGGTTTGGATTTTGACACGAACCAACAAAACCAATAAACGTATTCGTGAAGATGGCGTGCGCTTTCTCGACGCCCCTGAGACATCACAAAGGGAAGGAGCGCGAGCAAAAGAACTAGGCATTAACATTCCAGTGCTTATGCTTTTGAAGCATGAGGGTAAAAAAGAACAGGGTTGGAGGGGCTGTCCTTTCTGGTGGCCAGTTATATTAACCCCTCTCAATACTCCCACAACGATATTCGCCGGCGACGTTACTGTAAATCATAAAACCTAAAACTATGCCAAAAAAATCAGAGGTAAAACTCGATGAAATAAAATGTCCCAAGTGCGGGACGGCTATTCCTGTTTCGGAAGCGCTCCAGCATCAATTGGCGGAGCGTATCGAAGGAGAACTGAAGGAAAAAATGAGCCAGCAGGAAAATGATCTTGACAGGCGAGAGAAGCAAGTCGAAACGGCAAAGAAAAACATTGGTAAAGAAATCGCAGACGGAATGCGAGAGGAAAAAGCGAAACTACAGGTACAAGCTAAGAAAGCAGCGGAGGAAGCAATGTCCGTGGAGATACAAGACATGAAGGCACAGTTACAAGAGAAGCAGGAAAAATTGGCGAAGGCAGAGAAAACGGAACTTGCTCTCAGGAAACGAGAACGAGAGCTTGAAGAAAAAGAAAGAAACGTGGAGCTTGAAACTATAAAGCGAGTGGCAGAGGAAAAACAAAAAATCCAAGAAGAAACAGCAAAGACATTAGAAGAAGGTCATCGTCTCAAAGACGCCGAGAAAGATAAAAAACTTCAAGACGCTATTAAGGCAAATGATGAACTGCGCCGGAAGCTCCAACAAGGCTCGCAGCAAACGCAAGGAGAGGTTCTAGAGCTGGAGCTCGAAGATCTTATAACCACTTCGTTCCCCTCAGATGCCATAGAGCCAGTCCCGAAAGGCATCAATGGGGCAGACGTGATACATCGAGTCGTGAATAAGCGGGGTGATTCCTGCGGCGTTATTGTATGGGAGTCAAAATACACAAAGGCGTGGACTGACTCATGGATTCAAAAACTGAAAGACGATCTTCGCGTTGTCAAAGGCGACGTGGCAATCCTTGTTAGCGAAGTGCTACCGAAAGACATAAAGAATTTCGGACAGATGAGCGGCGTTTGGGTTACGAACCCACAGTGCGCTCTTGGGCTGGCTATCGCCATAAGAAATCAGCTCATCGAAGTCTCCATCACTAAATTGGCAGCGGTCGGAAAGAATGAGAAAATGGAAGTCTTATATGCCTATTTATCTGGTTCTGAATTCAAGCAGCGAGTAGAAGCGATCGTCGAGGCCTTCGTCGACATGCAGAAAGATTTGCAGGTGGAGCGAAGGACTGCGGAGTTGCGCTGGTCTAAACGAGAGAAACAAATCCAAAAAGTAATCTCAAATACCGCCGGCATGTATGGCGACTTGCAAGGACTCATTGGATCTTCCCTGCAAGCAATCCCCGCCCTAACGGCAGGCGAAAACGAGGAAGAAGATTCGCAAGAAAAATCGGAAGATGAAATTTCCCTCTAATATTGTATGAATACGATTCATCTCGTTCATAACGGCTTTAAGGAACCAACAAAGGAAGCAGCAGACCTAAAAGAAGAGCTCATAAGGCGCGGCGTGAAGGTTTACGTGGAACTGAACGATGGATACAAGCACGTTGATCTAGCGCTCCCCGCCGCGAAGCTCAATGTCGAAGTGGACGGCGTCCAACACCTCACCAACCCCAAGCAGATCGTGACGGACCTCAACCGCGGCTACTATTCAAATAGGCTTGGGTACAGTACTATGCACATTCCAAACGAAATGATACGCATGCACTTAAAAGAAATCGCGGATGCCCTCGCTGAAGCATCAAAGATGCTCGAGCAGAAGATACGGGTTCACCTTACCAACTAGAACGGGATCCAATAGAAGCAATGTCAAAATTCCAACTAACAGATGTTAATCTTCGCAATAAACCGATTTTAATCTTAATTGGTATCCTAGCGCAGATTGGTGTGATTTTGGTACCACTCTACCTACAAAACGGTGGCCTCATCGTAGCTATTATATTATCCGTCGTCAGCGCACTGTCGTTTTTGCGAGCGAACGGAATAAGAAAAACTTTCACAACAAGCCTTCCTATGACCTATGTAGTAAAACCTTTCGACGATACGGATTTGCACAACTAATGTCTTATAGCTAATGAATAAAATAATTGGCTGTTACTGGGGCAGGTTTAACCCTCCTCATAAAGGGCATATTCGTTTAATCAAAAAACTTTTGAAAAAAGTTGATAAATTAATAATCGTTATTGGCAGCTCGCAGGAAAAAAATACAAAGAGGAATCCATTCAGTGGTGACGAAAGGAAACGAATGATTCAGGCTTTCTTGAAAGAAGATCGTGTTTCTAAAAACAAATATACGGTTGTAATACTCCCTGATGGGAAATCTCTTCATGGTTCCGTCTCAAATCTACTATCAAGAACTCCTAATTTTAATGTTATTTTTACTGACAAGGAGTCTATCGCCAAGATTTTAAAAAAGAAGGTGCAGGTAAAAAAACTGAAGAGAACGGGCAAGGTTTCATCGACAAAAATAAGAGATGCGATTGCTTTTGATAAACCATGGAAATCTCTAACGGGCAAATCAGTGGTTCGATTAATTTCTAAACTTAATGGAATTAAAAGAATAAAGGCGGCTTATAACCAAGCTAAATGAAGAGCCCCACGGTATTTTGTGGGGCTTCGCTACGCGAGTAGCAACTAATAACAGAACGTTGTGCCGCCGAGATTGCCGAGATCCGTTGAGCCGCTCGGAGGTTCGTTGTCTTCCCGCTCAAGCCGCGCTTGATGGAAGGCCTCCGCCTCGTATCCCTCGTCTTGGGCATTCTCCCAATCCCAACGCGCTTTCGCGTTCTTCCACTCTTGAATGTCCGTAATAAACTCGCAGCATCCACAATCATCTGCCTTGCAGGCGTCGGTCTGGTGGTTGTGAATCGTCTCGTCGTGTCCGCATCCGCATGTCATTGGGTCATTCTCCATTTCCGTGATTTAAAAACCATGGAATCAGAGATTATCCGCTTTCTTCCTTACGGAAGGGGCAAAGGATAAACGACCTCTTTGCGATCCTGATAGCCCGCACAGATCGCAACGCTAAGAGAATTATACACTATAATATGCCATTTTGTCAAGTTTTTTTCCGTTTTTGTATTAAAGTCATTTGCGGGTCGTCCAAACTCGAAGCTATAAAAAATTAGGACGTCATCCCCCACGTTATGGTTGATCCCGCGTCACCAAAACATCGAGCAGACCGAGAAACCTGGACCTATTTCCCGAGCTTCCCTCTCCCAGCGGAGGCCTTAT
>CAZNYI010000088.1:0-3651 GCA_964577245.1 uncultured Candidatus Saccharibacteria bacterium | reverse complement strand
AGATAGAAAAACGCCCGTCCGGTTTCCCGGGCGGGCGTGCAGATGGTTACTCGAACTGTAGCTCTTCGTAGAGCAGATCCTCGATCAGTTTGCCCGGATCGGCGGACAAGAGCGTCAAGTGACCTTTCGAAAGCACATTGGTGCCGTGCCTCATCGGATGGCCGTCGATGATCCTCACTCGCAATTGACCGTTATACGGCTGAATCTCCAGCCGCGCGATCTTCTTGAGGTCGGTCTTGTCGCGGAAGTCCGTTTCGTATCGCCCCGGCGGCATTTCGCCGAACGCGTAGTTGGGGAATTCCATCGCCGTATAAGGCCAAGGGTCGGCCTCCGTGGCGACGCCCTCCCACATCTCCATGTCGCGTTTGAGGATGTGAACTGTGCTGTGAACGTGCCGGTCGAGATGCTTCACGATCCAGGAAGCGATCGCGTTGGCGCTCGTGAGCGGTAAGCAGAGGCAAGCTCCTTCTTTGGAACCATTCTCTGACATCTGGAGCGTCTCTTCGCGACCCTCGGCCTTGTACTCGCGCACGACGAAATACGGGATCGCGGTCTTCTGGCCGCCGAGCTTGCCGCCGTTCGTCCGAAGTTGAACGAAGCTCACCTTGTAGAGCTTCACGTATTCCATCATCTTGGGACGTTTCCGCTGTACGATGCGGAGCGCTTCAAGCATGACGGCGACATCCTGGTCGCTGGCTTCACCCCGGGGACGGAATTTCTCATCCGCCTCCCCTTGGTTCACCAGATAAATCGCGCTATCGATACTGATCTTCACTTTCTTATCCTCTTTCTGGATCCACGGGATCCTTTCGTTGTTCCGCCTTCCGTGGCGGAGCTGGCGCCATAGTACCAAAATCGTTTGACACCGTCAAACCAATACTGCAGAATAAGCGGCAGTAACTCTCAGGTTCAGATTGGAGGCGTACCTTGTTTAAAGACTTAACACCGGCCGAAATTTTTGAGGTTCAGGGGTTGAAGGAAGAAAACCCCGTCCTCATCCGCTTGGCTACTGGCGAGCGGAACGACCACTTCTTCATCCTGCTGACGAACGGCGACGCCACAACGATGCTCAACAACACCATCAGCTTGATGTGCGACATTGTCGGCGCCGTCTTGAGCGACACGCAGAGCCTTGTGCTCGAATATCGGTACGCTCTCGACGACCACAACGCTGTCGTGCCGGATGAGTTGTGGGAAGACAGCATGAAGAAAGACGCTTCGCGCGTGGCCACCATGGGCTTCTGGGTCACAATCTCTGATCGGCAAAAGGCATAGCCCAAGACGACCTCGTAAACAGTGGCGCGGTCTTGGTTCGGCGCGGCGGTCTGCTCAGTTGCAGCCGCCGCTTTTTAATTCACCCACATTTTATTGACTCCTCGCCTCAAAAGCATTATCCTCTCCGCAGCTGCTTGAATAAAGCTCTATCGGTTCGATAGGCACTTGAAGCTCACAAAACATCGTGCGCCAAGTTCAGTTGCAGCGGAAAGGAAGTATATGAAACAACCACCGCGGAAGGATCGGTCCGCCGTATACGTCGCGAGCTGGAATATATTGCTCGCCTACGAAATCCCGTTTCAGCTCTCGGCGATCACCATGCGCCACGATCTCATCACGAAGGAGGCGGAGTTTGCGGATTGGGGCGAGGAAGGGTGCGTGGTGTTCATGAAGACCATTCAAGGCCACCGCGATAGGATGAGAGTGTTCAACGACGCCAAGGAGACTGCCGAGAAGCTTTCGGCGAAGCTCGCGCCGCTCGGCCTCGAGATGTATGTGCGTGACGGCAACTACGTGTGCCTCGAGAAGGTCAAATGCAAGATCCGCCGGCGTGAGGGTGCTGAGAAGTTCAAATTCGATACGCCGGCCGACGCGGTGGCCTTCATCAACAAGGTCGCCGCCGTCTTTGGAAACGATCCTGTGTCGCGGCACCATTTCACCATGAAGGTGTGGCGGAATGTGCTTATAAGCGACGGAAACGGCGGCCGGTACTGGGTGGATGAGGCCGAGTGGCTTGCCGCATCGGCAGCGATCGCCGCGCAGAAAGAGATGGAGTGGAAGCTCTACACCGCCTGCCTCGATCTCTGCAAAGTTGGGCAGGGGATCAAGATCGCCCTCGCGTCCTCGTTCGACGGCAAAGCTGCCGAAACCATCCACCGCATGCGTGGCGTCTCGTTCTACTTTTTGAGCGAGGCGATCGATGCATCCAAGTGGGTTAATGCCATGCTCGAGTATCGTGCGCCGTTTTCCGTAGGAGGCGCGCGATCGATCGCGCATGCTTTGGCTCCGTGGGTCAGAAACATCGAGCCTGTCGTCGCCGAATAGAAGAGGATTTTTCAATCGTCGTGCCGCCGGAGAACAGAGTTCTCTGGCGGCTTTTTTTCTTGACTTTGCCTCATCGCCGCTCTATAAGAAAGGCAGCGCCCGCCTTTTGAGGTGGGTGACTTCAACGCCCTTTTGAGGGCAGAGGAGTTTGAAAATGACAAACAATCAGAGCGTCGGCATGTTCATAACGAAGCCGACGAGCGGCAGCACGCTTTTGGAAGCGTTGAATCCTGAGATCGCGAAAGATCCGTGGAGAGTGTTTACGCGATATCCTTCCCGAGAGGCGCGGGCGAAGTGCCTCTCGTGGATCAACGGCTGCGACCCCCGCGAGGCGCCAATGAGGTGGATAGAGCAAACCGTCACGTGCCTCGCGGCGGCGCGGGCGACAGCAGATCCATTCTTCGAACCGTTGCTTGCGTGGTATATTTCGGCGGCACGGGACGAGGAAATGGCCGCTCGCGCGATCAGATTCGCGTTTTCCTGGGTCTGGAAGGAGAACGCGTTTGCGCGGGACCACGAAGCTGCGATTCTCACGGCCATCGTGAAGAAACTGGATGCGGAACGGAACGGTTTTCCTCCTAGCGACCTCTACTGGAGCGTGCCGGGCCTCCACGATTACTTCGAGTATCTGCTGTGGCGGTTAAGGACGCAGGGGACCGGAACGTCGGATGATTCGGTGGAGGGATATCTTCCGGAAACCTGGAGCAGCGCGCTCAAAGCGTTGAATCAGGTGGCGCAGGAGCAAGACACAAGCTTCTCGCCGATCTTGGACAAGCTGGACGATCTCTATGCGGCGGGTGCAATGAAACCCAGGATAGAAAACGGCCCGGCGTATCGCAATCCGGAAAGTAATGCGGACGCCGATACTTTCAAGCCGTTCGTTCTTCTCGATCACCCGGCGATCATCCATGCTCGCGCGAACCACCTCGGCAAGCTCGCCGAGCTTCAACGGTGGCACCCTGCGTTCCTCAATGAGAGGATCGAAGCCCTCGGAGTAACGAAGGGACACTATTCGGTCGACCTCATCCTCAATCCTCCCAATCTCGTGGTGAAGGCGGGAACGCCTGCCACGGTGAGGCTTCAGGTCACGGTGCCCGATCCGCGCGAAGCGGAGCTTGTTCGCCGCTGCATGGATGAAGTATGCGTCCGTGTTAAAGCGGAAGGGCTCACGTTTGCGCCAGACGAAGCGGCGCGCGTACACGTTTCGGATAATGCGTGGGAGTGGCATCTTTTTCCCGCGCGCGGCGTGGGACGTCTCACGCTCTATTTTTCCGACGACCCCAACGTTTCTCTGCCCTTTGTTCCGTGGGGCGAGAAGAAGGCCATCTACAT
>CAZNYI010000087.1:0-3670 GCA_964577245.1 uncultured Candidatus Saccharibacteria bacterium | reverse complement strand
GTGCCAGCCATCCTTCTGCATTTCGGTCTTCACCTCAAAATCCGCCGGAGTCTTCCCTTTTTTGATAAGGTCACGCTCGGCATATTGAATTGCGATGCGCGCGGGGTAGGACGGATCCATGACTTATATATTGTAACAAAAAGGGCGCCCATGTGGGTGCCCGCAAATTAAGCAATCGGTTCGCAGGAAAGCGGAGAGACGCGACCCCTTCCTCCCACCTTCTTGCCGGCCGCGTCGAACAGCGCGACGTCCACGGTGTAGTCCGGGTTGACCGCGGTAACCTTGGCGGGCGTTTCGCGCAGATAGATTATCGCCCGCTCTGCTGCAAGCCCCCTCCCACGCACCACGACCATCCTGCTAGCGCTGCGGTATCGCCACGCGAGAGCGCCTATCTCTCGGTTGAACCCCCGAGGAGTAGTGTCGACAGCAAGAATGGCTCGCAGACTTCGAATGATCTCCGCTCTCCGAGCGAACCTGCTATCTCCGGAACAGTGGTGATACTCTTCGAACAGCTGATTGCAAATGCCCAGCTGCTCCTGCGTTAATAATGGAATTGGGCTCATATGCCCTCCCTCTGATTTCAGATGCTACACCAGAAACAATTTCGTGGCAATTGCCCGTCTTGCCAGGGAAATTATAAAGTTTTAGACTTCCCGTAGAGGTTTCTGTTATGTTAAATATCACCGAAGTCCCCCGCGCCCCGAGATCGGTGCCGCGCGGAATGAGAGCATTTTGGCGCGAGAAGTTCCAGTTCGGCGCGAACAGACTCGGTCTCGGCCGGAGACAAAGCCGCGCGTGTGCGCACCGAGCGGTGCTCGCGGCGGCGACCGTTGTCGAGGAACAAGCGAAGGAGATCGGCCTTCGGGAATCCTGCAGCGCTATCTGCCCTTACTGCAAAATGGGCATGCCGCTCACCGGCGATACGCATATTCGCGCGTTCGGGGAGTTCATGGAAGCCGGCACCGACGACCACTACCCGTGCCGTGCCGCCAAGCTCCGGAGCCTCGCGCAGTGAACGAAGTATGCCGCCCGTGATTACCTCAAGGGCGGCTTTTGATTTATGTGGTGCGCAGGAGTGGACGATCTTCGAACAATTTTAGAAAAAACTGGCAAAAATATAAGTCTTATGATATAAATGGCTTAGTTTCGGGAGGTCCTAATGGACGGAAACCTAGTGATGGGAACAATTGCGGGCATTCTTACTACCACGTCGTTTGTCCCTCAGGTCCGACGTGTGTGGAAGAATCGTCCCAAACCGGCTACAGATGTATCCTTGGGCATGTTTTGTCTCATGTGCCTGGGCGTCCTTTTGTGGCTGATCTACGGATTCACCATCCACTCCTGGCCGCTGATCATCTTCAACGGCATAACCCTCCTCTTGGCGGCAGCGGTGCTGACGTACAAGCTGCATTATGGGTAGAGGTCGGCAATGCGACCACCAAGGGCTTTCGGGCGGTCGCCTATGAGTGCCGCCCACAAGCCATCACCACCTAAGACGTGGTGATATTTATTTTCCGGTGCACGGGACTGGACGATCTTCGAACCATCCTAAGAAATAGCCCCGAAACCAGCTTATTTTATTAGTACTTGACAGGATGCGTGTATATGCTATAATTATACCAGGAGGTTGAGATGTTCACCAGTCATTTGTTCTGGGCGGTGGCGATATGGGTTTTTGCCATGGCCCTGTGTGTTCTCAGCTATTGGGTTGGTTACTCCCTCGGGGCGTTCCGCAAGGAAAGGACCATCCAACAGAGAATCGAGCGAGCGTACTACGAAAAGCACTCGATGGAGACGACGGGGATACATCCGCAATTTTCCCGAGACCCTATCGAGTTCGCGGTAAAATCGGTTCGGGACAACTAGCAGCCCGCCGCTCAATAGGGGCAAACGACATCGTTCGCCCCACAGACCTAAACTCACAAGCCACTTGCGATCTTAGGTCTGGATAGAGCGGTAGATGTTATAGTTAGTCTATGAAACGACTCATTGGCATCAGGGCAATTCACCAACGCAATATTCAAACCGCAGTGCTTGAGGCAAAACGGAACGGCTTCGGCATCCTCGAAATCCATCTTTCATCCCCTCAATTTTTGCCGCAGCGTTATGACCCGACCGACCTTAAAAAGGTCAAAGTATTCGCAAAAAAGAACAATGTCATTCTACAAACCCACTCGGAAATCGGGCAATCTTTAATTCAGGCGGATGCAATCCTGCGAAAAGCAGAAAAGCAGAAGCTAAAACAAATAGTCCAATTCAGTCGCCGTATAGGGGCGAGATGCCTGACGCTTCATATTGGCGATGCCCCTGCATATCACTTTGGCATCGGCAAATCTATACCAAATGATGTTTTATATACCGATTATTATGCCGAGCTATTCAGGGACAGTATGAAATTTATCACTGTCATTGCCTCTAAGGATCTCCCTGTCTGCATCGAAAACGATCGGCTTATACCCAAATATCAAAACCTCCTCAATGGATTCTTGAAAACAAACAAGATTTTCCTAACATGGGATCTTATGAAAACGTTGCGAAAAGATCAATGGAAATTTTTCAAAAAGAATATTCAATACGTTAGAAATATTCACGTAAGCAGCGCGGGGCACGATAGTCTAAGGGGCCACGAAAAAGACTTCACTCTATTTTTTAATTTCCTTCAAGCAGAAAGTATACCGATGGTGATCGAAATTATCCCTCTGAAAAAGGCGATAGAAACCAAAAACATCATACGAAAGGCTGGACTTTGATTTGTGCGCAGGGCAGGATTCGAACCTGCGTAGCCCGTAAGGGCGACACGTTTACAGCGTGTTACGATTGGCCACTCCGTCACCTGCGCTTTCGCTTACCTTATTCTGCCCTGCCATCTCTTTAAAATCAATAGCGGTCTTTTTGGGATCTTCCACGGCCGGTTTCACTTTTTCCAAACGAGTGCTCAGCCCGTTATCGATCTTCAAAACGACCACCTTGAGCCGGCGCAAAAACTTGAGAAGAAATCCGTTCACGGTGTTGTCTACCTTTTCGGGGATCTGCGAGTGCGCCCAGCGGTCCAATAAGCTGCGCTTTTCCACCGGCGGTTCCTCCGCGATCCGCGGCAGGGCGCGCACCATAAGATAGAGCACCGCCGAGAGCGAGATCATGAGCACCGTCGTGAAAATGAACATCGCCATTGCCGTTTACACTTCCATCCGCGAGAACTGGCTTATGGAAATATTCTCCCCCACTTTTGCGATCACATCATTCACTAGGTCTTTCACGGTGCGGGATTCGTCTTTAATATAGGGCTGGGCCAAAAGCGCGGGCACGTCCGCCGGCGACGCCGCCGCGATCTGCATGGCAACCTCGTGCGTCAATGCCTGGAAGGGCTCGGAACGGACCACAAAGTCAGTTTCCGCGCGGATCTCCAAAAGCACGCCGATGCGGCCGTTATGCACGTAAGAATGCACGAGCCCGGCACCCGTTGCGCGGCCGGCACGCTTTTCAACTTTCGAAAGTCCTTTTTCTTGGATCACTTTTTTTGCCGCTTCAAAGTCGCCATTCGTCTCAAGAAGCGCCTTGCGGCAATCCATTACGCCGGCACCCGTTGCTTCGCGCAAGACCTGCACCGCTTCTGCTGTCACTTCGTTTTTTGTTTTCATAGTACTTATTTTAATTTGCTTGCTCATTTATC
>CAZNYI010000086.1:0-3722 GCA_964577245.1 uncultured Candidatus Saccharibacteria bacterium | reverse complement strand
GCCTCGCCGACCAGACCGCCGTCTCCGTCCTCGACATCGAGCACATGGTGCGCGAAATGCAGGCCGCCGTTTCCGCGGGCGTGATGGAGATGGACAAGTTCACCGGCGAGGTTCGCAGCGGCGCGGGCGAGGTCAGCAGCCTCGGCGGCCGGATTTCGGGCATCCTGGAGCAGGTGCATTCACTGCTGCCGCGTTTCGGGCAGGTCAAGGACGGCATCTCTGCGCAATCGCAGGGCGCGCAGCAAATCAACGAAGCGATGATCAACCTCACCGGCGGCGCGCAACGCACCGCCGATTCGCTGAAAGAATTCGACCGCGCCGTCGGCAATCTCCACGCCGCAGTCGAGGCGCTGCGTAACGAAATCGCGCGCTTCAAAGTCTCCGAAGACCGCTCCACCGGCCTGACGCGCATTATTTTTCCCGCCAAAAAGGGATCGAAGTAAATCGCGTTTGCGCCGACCAAACCCATCCCGCCAACTGTCATGCTCGCCGTCCTCTTCAATCTGGGCGACCAGCGCCGCGGCCTCGATTCCGCGCTGGTCGAGCGTGTGGTGCCGGCGCCGCCCGGGCGCGGCCTCGCGGGCGAGGCCGAGACTATTTCCTATCGCGGCCAATCCGTGCCGGTCCTGGACTTGGCACTGCGGTCGGGTGGCCGTCCGGCGAGCCCGCACCTGAGCACCCGCATTATCCTCCTGCGGCATCCGGATGCCCGCGGCGCGCCGCGCTTGGTGGGCTTGCTCGCCGAAGGCGTCAACGAAGTGCGGCACCTCGCCGCGCCCATGCCGGGCGCCCCGGCCGCAAACGAGGCGCAACTCATCACCCTCGCGGAATTGCTCCCGGCGGACTGGCTCGCGCAACTGCCCGCCACCGAGGCGGCCGTCAATACGTAATCATCCGCGTAATTTTTGAAACCGGAACGCCTACATTTTGAATATGCCCAAGCTGCCCGAAGAGCTGCACGACCACTTTATAGACCGGGATGACTTTTGTTATCCCGAGTGGCAGTCGATTGACGCAAAGATCAATGCCTATGATGTCGAGCAGCAAAAAATCGATCTCTGGCGTGAAGCAACTTTAACCTGGCTGGATCGCATCCAAAAAAAACTCGGGGTTCAATATGTCATTTACGAAACCAAACATTTTCTTTTTGTCGCCAATCCGACGGACAAGCCGATGCGAGAATACTTTGCGTTCGTGGAAAAGATGCGTCACGTGATCCACCAGACGCTGTCAGGCCTGGTTTGGAAAGGAGGAAGGGGGAAGCACGTCATTTTGTTGTTTGATGATGCGGCGGACTATTTTCGTTACATTGCCCCGTTTTATGCCGAAGGAGACCATCCGGCGTCGGGCGGGGTGTTTCTCCAAGGGGGTGGCTACCGCCACATTGCGATCCCTTACTATCCTCATTCCACGCTAACAACTTTGGCGCATGAGTATACGCACAACAGTTTATGTCATTTGCCGCTGCCGAGGTGGCTGGACGAATCGGTGGCGATGAGGTTCGAGCATATGCTGGTTAGCCGACCGCGCTTAATTTTGAGTCCCGACATTGTTGAGAAACATCACGCGCAGTGGACCGAATCCACCATTCAGGAGTTTTGGCAGGGAAAAAGTTGGACCATGGCGGGTGCTGAATTTGGTTTGAGTTACGAGTTTGCGCAGATTTTGCTGAAGAAAATTGAAGAGGAAATTCGTCCATCTCGCGATTCCTTGCTGGCGTTTATTGGCCAAGCCCATCGAAAGGACGCGGGTGAGGCGGCCGCAATAATGCATCTCAAAATTAGCCTTGGTCAACTCGCGACAGATTTTCTGGGCGCGGGCAACTGGGGTCCGCAGCCATTGCATTGGAAAAAATCTGATGCGATAATCCTGTCGAAACAACACAATCAATGAATTCGTTGCCGCAGCAAGTTTCCGCCCCCGCCCTCGACTCCTGCTGGCGGCGCATCGGCGTCTGGGGCGACCACTCCTGCCCGGAACTGGCCGAGCACGGGCATTGCGGGAATTGCCCGGTCTTCAGTGCGGCCGGGCGCAGTTTGCTCGAGCGCGACGCGCCCGAAGATTATCTGCGCGAGTGCGCCAAGGCGCTGCGCCACCCGGTGACGCCGCGCGAGGAAACAATTTCCGCCTTCGTTTTTCGCCTGGGCCCGCGCTGGCTCGCGCTGCCCTCGCACTCGGTGGTGTCGGTCTCGGAACTGCGGCCCGTGCACCGGGTGCCGCATCGGTCGGGAAAAATTTTCACCGGGCTCGTTAATATCGCCGGCGAGTTGCAACTGGCCTTCAACCTGCCGGCGTTGTTGGAGCTGCCCGCCTCGGCCTCCCTGGCGGTTTCGCTCAGCGCGCAAATTTATCCGCGGCTCATCTTCTGCCGCGCCGGGGCGCAGGCGTTCGCCTTCGCTGTCGACGAGGTTTTTGGCCCGACTGCGTTCACTATCGCGCGCATGCTGCCCGCCGCGGCGGACGGTTCCGTGCTCGCCACCTTTTCGCGCGGGCAATTCATGTTCAACCGGCGCCCGGTGCGCCTGCTCGATGATGAATTGCTCGCCCACGCCGTGGCGCGCCAAACGCTGGGGCCGATTATTCCGTGAACTCCGTGACGACCATCGATGAATCGCTGCTCGACCTCTTTCGTCCCGAGGCCGACGCGCAACTGGCGGCGCTGGACGAGGCGCTCGCGGCACTGACCGAGGGCATCGGCGGCGCAAAAAAAACCGGGGAAGCCCGCGAGGCCGTGCGCGCCCTCCTCGGCGCGGCCCGCCTGGTCGGCTTGGAGCAACCCGTGGCCCTGGCGCAGACCATGGAAAAGCTTCTCGCCACCGCGCAGGAGCAAAAGCGCGCTCCTTCCCCCGGCTCGGTTGATTCCCTGCGCCGCGCCATGGACTGGCTCCGTGAATTTTCCCAATTGGCCGCCGCGGAATTGGCAAACCCTTCGGCGGCAATGCTGGCCGCGCGCGAGGCCTGCCTGCAGGAGTTGATTATTTTTGTCTCCGTGGAAAGTCCGGTCGCGGAGCCTAAAAAGCCCGGTCGCCCCGCCAAGGCGCCCGGCACTCCGGCCATCGCGGAAAAACCATCGGTAGCCCAGCCCCCGCCTGAACCCGCCCCCGCCTCCAAACTCGATTTCAGCCTGCTTGATATGTATCGCATCGAAGCCGAGACGCAATTGGCCGCGCTGGTGCAGGGCGTGGTCGAGCTGGAGGGCGACTTGGCCAATCCCAAAAAAATCGAGCCCATCATGCGCGCGGCCCATTCGCTCAAAGGCGCGGCCCGCATCATCGGTCTGGATTTGGCCGCCGCGCTCGCGCATACGATGGAGGACGCGCTTGTCGCCGTGCAACAGGGCCGTCTCGCGCTCGACCCCGCCGGCATTGATGCGCTCTTGCGCGCCGGTGACTGGCTGGCGCAATTTTCCAAACTACCGCAGGCGCAACTCGCCGCGCCGCCGCCGGAACAATACGCCGGGCAGGCGAAATGCCTCGCGGAAATGCAAGCCGTGCTGGAGGGAAAATCGGGAAAAATTGGCGGTGTCCCCGCCGCGCCCAAACCAATTCCTGCGGAAACCAAATCTGAAACGCCACCTTCGAAACCCGAAACTTCTTCCGCCGCTCCGTCCGATCCCGTCGTGCGCATTTCCGCCGCGAGCTTGTCGCGCATGATGGGGCTGGCGGCCGAGACACTTGTCGAGTCGCGCCGACTGGAGCCTTTTCGCGACCGCCTGCTCAAGC
>CAZNYI010000085.1:0-3755 GCA_964577245.1 uncultured Candidatus Saccharibacteria bacterium | reverse complement strand
CCTTCAATGATAAGCTGCGCGACATTCGAGGGCGTTGGCTCATAGTGGTCGAATTCCATCGTGAAACTGCCGCGGCCCTGCGACATAGAACGGATCTCCGTGGCGTAACCGAACATTTCGGAGAGCGGCACCTTTGCGTCTATTACTTTGAGACCCGGCCGGTCGCCGAGATTCTCAATGCGACCGCGCTTTGAGTTCAAGTTGCCTGTCACTTCACCCATAAAGTCCGGTGGCACAAGGATCTGTATCTTCATGATCGGCTCAAGGATGACTGGCTTTGCGTGCTTCGCGGCTTCCTGGAACGCCATAGAACCGGCGATCTTGAATGCCGACTCGGACGAGTCCACTTCGTGGAACGATCCATCAAAGAGCGCCACTTCAACGTCCGTCACCGGATAGTGCGCAAGAATGCCCTTATCCAAAGATTCTTTCACGCCCTTCTCGGTCGCCGGAATGAACTCGCGCGGAATCACACCGCCCTTGATCTCGTCCAAGAACACAAAACCGGAGCCGGGCGGAAGCGATTTGACGCGGAGCCACACGTGACCGTACTGACCGCGGCCCCCGGATTGCTTGATATATTTCCCTTCGGCTTCCGCTTCGCCCAACACCGTTTCGCGGTATGCCACCTGCGGCCGGCCCACGTTCGCGTCCACGCCGAACTCGCGCTTCATGCGGTCAACAATGATCTCCAAGTGCAGCTCGCCCATACCACTGATGATCGTCTCGCCCGTTTCCGCATCTCCCGCCACACGGAAGGTCGGATCCTCTTCGGCCAAGCGATGCAACGCCGTGCCCATTTTTTCCTGGTCCGCTTTCGTCTTCGGTTCAATGCGGATGCCGATCACGGGCTCCGGGAAGGTGATCTTTTCCAACACAATCGCTTTTTCGGGATCACACAGCGTGTCCCCTGTCGTTGTATTCTTCAAACCCACGATTGCCGCGATCTCGCCCGCATACACTTCTTCCACTTCCTCGCGGTCGTTCGCGTGCATCCGCACGATGCGGCCGATGCGCTCCGTGTTATTTTTCACCGAGTTCAAAATATATGAACCGCGCCGTAAAACGCCGGAATAATTTCTGAAAAACGCGAGCGTGCCCACATAGGGGTCAGTGGCGATCTTAAAGGCCAGCCCCGAAAGCGGCTCCTCGTCATTGGGGTTGCGTAAAATGTCCGCACCGGTCTTCAAGTCGTGCCCCTTCACCGGCGGAAGGTCCGTCGGCGCGGGGAGAAAATCAACCACGGCATCAAGCATGAACTGCACGCCTTTGTTCTTCAACGCGGATCCGCAAAGCACCGGCACGATCTTGTTCGCAATCACCGCCTTACGCAAAACACGGCGGAGGTCCTCAAGCGCAAGCTCCTTGCCGTCAAGATATGCAGACATCATTTCGTCGTCGTTTTCCGCGATCTTCTCTATTAAGTTGTGGCGTGCCTCCGCAACCTCGTCTTTCATCGCAGCCGGAATCTCGATCTCAACGATCTTCTCGCCATGCTCGCCCTCAAAGCCGAATGCTTTGTTTTCAAGCAGACACACCACGCCCTTCAGGTCGGCCTCAAGGCCGACTGGTAACTGTATCGGGATCGCATTCGTTGTCAGGCGGTCAATAATGGACTGGAAACTTTTTTTGAAGTTCGCGCCCATGCGGTCAAGCTTGTTGATAAAGCAGATGCGCGGCACATTGTATTCGTCCGCATAGCGCCAGTTCGTTTCCGACTGCGGCTCCACGCCTGCCACGCCGTCAAAGACGACGACGGCGCCGTCCAAAACGCGCAGCGACCGCTTCACCTCAACGGTGAAGTCGATGTGTCCGGGAGTGTCGATCAGGTTGATCTGGTGTTCAAATTTTTTGTCGTGGTTCCGTTCGGTCGGGATCCAGAATGCGGTCGTGGCCGCCGACGTGATCGTAATGCCGCGCTCGCGCTCCTGCTCCATCCAGTCCATCACCGTGTCACCCGTGTGCACCTCGCCAATCTTGTGCGAAACGCCGGTATAAAAAAGGACGCGCTCGCTGACCGTGGTTTTGCCGGCATCAATGTGCGCGATGATACCGATGTTGCGTACTTTCTCGATGGGATATTGTCTAGGCATTTCTGGTTATTATTTATTAACAACTTTTCTCTTTTGGGCGAACTAAATCTCTAGGCGAGCCCAAAAGAGAAAAGTTGTTGCTTATCGTGCGAAGTGCGCGAAGGCGCGGTTCGCCTCGGCCATCCGGTGCATGTCCAGTTTCTTTTTGATCGCGGCGCCTTCGTTCTTTGATGCGGCAATGATCTCTTCGGCGAGCTTCGTTGCCATCGGCTTTCCTTTCTTTGAGCGAGCGGCGCCGATGATCCAGCGGACGGCTAAAAT
The DNA here is from genome assembly GCA_964577245.1 of uncultured Candidatus Saccharibacteria bacterium. Lineage (GTDB taxonomy): Bacteria > Patescibacteriota > Minisyncoccia > UBA6257 > 2-01-FULL-56-20 > CAVYIK01. Next base: position 1,401 of record CAZNYI010000085.1, on the reverse strand, counting down.
GAACCGGCGTTCGGGGCGTACCTCGCGCGGTACCTGATAGTTCGCACCACCAACGCGCTTGGATGCCACCTCGAGCTGAGGCGACGCATTCTCGATCGCTTTATCAAACACCGTGATCGGATCCTCTTTCGTTACCGCCTTCACTTGCTCCAATGCGCCATAGACCACGCGCTCCGCCACGGACTTCTTGCCATCCTTCATTACATAATTGATGAACCGGCCAAGCTCAACGCGGCCGTGCATGACGTCCGCTTTGTGAAATTTTTTGTATATTCGCTTTTTGCGCATGTTTGAAAATTAAAACTAGGATTTCGGACGCTTCGCGCCATATTTTGACCTCTGCTGTTTCCGACCGTCCACGCCCGTTGTATCCAAGACGCCACGCACCACGTGATACCGCACGCCCGGAAGGTCCGCCACGCGGCCGCCACGCACCATAACAATAGAGTGCTCCTGCAGCGCGTGCCCTTCGCCCGGAATGTAGGCCGTGATCTCCATGCCGTTCGTGAGCCGCACGCGCGCCACCTTACGTAACGCCGAGTTCGGTTTCTTCGGGGTCGTCGTGAAAACCTTCACGCACACGCCGCGCTTGAAGGGCGAACCCGAATCCACCGGCCGATTCGTGAGCGAATTAAAGTAGTACGACAAAGCCGGCGACTTCGTCTTCGCCTTCTGCGACTTGCGTCCCTTCTTGATAAGCTGTCCTATCGTCGGCATATGTTATGGAATGATAGCGGATGCGTTGCATCCTGTCAAATAAAACGGTATTATCGTGGTATTCGGTTCCCGTCGGGCCTGTAGCTTAGTGGCAGAGCAACCGGTTTGCATCCGGTAGATAGGGGTTCGATTCCCCTCAGGTCCACCACACAAAGGAAGATGTATTTTGAAGCCCGCTTCGCTCGCCCAGCGGCTCGCTCGCTAGTCCTCGGCGGTTCGCCGCCGAGAAGATAACGGCGGACCATGCCGAACCGCCTGCGGGTCTTCAAAATACATCTTCCTTTGTGTGGTGGCACTTCGTTGGGATTGGAATCGAACCCGAGCGGCACCCCGAATAGGAAGGGGCCGCGCGAAGCGCGGCGGTGGGAAACCGTGGGTTTCCCAGACCGGGGGTCGGGGTGCCGCGAAAGGGTTCGATTCCCTCTTCTATTGCAACACTGAGATGGGTTCGAGCTCAAAGAAGCGTTATACTTTATCTATACTATGAATAGAAAAACACCGGTGCTCATACCAGAACTCAAAGTGAGCGATTTCAAAAAGAGCTTTGAATTTTATACAACCCTTGCTCAGTTTAAGGTTGAATACGACAGACCGGAGCAAGAATTCGCAATGCTTAGCAGAGAAGGAGCGTGGCTAATGATAGAAACTCTCAAAGATAAGAGTCGCGCGTTTAAGGTTGGCACG
>CAZNYI010000084.1:0-3772 GCA_964577245.1 uncultured Candidatus Saccharibacteria bacterium | reverse complement strand
TCCGTGTTCGGATTCGCAAAAAGCCCAGCAATGGGTTTTTTGCTTACTTGAAGGCAAACGCCATCAATATGATAGTTAAAGCATTAAGAACCACCAATGCAATTACTTCCTGCGAGCGCATTGGAAGTGGCTTCACTAAAATATAAACCGTGTAGATGATGGCAACGATTGCCGCGCCAAGAAAGTTTCCTTTTACCATGTTTTTATAATGAGATCGATTAAGAATGCCGGCCTTTCAAGGAGTATATCATTTTTCTTTGCCCGAGTGTGCGAAGCTATTTGCCCAACACCGTTTTCTCAACTATCGCTTTCCATTCCGGAGATTGGAGAAGCGGATGAGGGAATTGCTCCAGAGGGAAATTAAGATTTACTTCGCGATCCAAACGGCGAATGAATTTGTGGTAATCGTTTTTGCTAAGCGGTTTCAGGTTGAGCTTTTTGAAAAACGCGGTGACGGTCGCAAGCGCCTCCTTCTTGATTTTTACCGAGAGGGCTTCTACTTCAATAAAATAATAGGGACCGGCTTTCGCAAGCGCCGCCTCTATGGTTTTATTTTCAAACCGTTCAATTTCGCGATACATGGCGTTGGCCGTTTTGTAGCCCAGCAGCATGAATAGGGGAACGACGTTCTGTAGTTCATTCCCGGCGAACGAAACATTGAATTCCTTGCGGCTTTGCGACCCCAACGCCCCCTTTTTGACGACAAGCTTGTTGTTCCCATTCCGCCATTTATATCTGATATCAAGCGGGTCATGCTGGTTGAGCTTGTCGCCCTTGTGGAAGCGGATCATAAAAAGCCGCTCCGACGCGGTCTTTTTGAGGTTCTTCGAAAGATAGTTATGGATCGTTTCATATTGCTTCTTGTCGATTTCCGCAGTTAGCTCCACCTCTTTGTGCATAGGGTTATTTTATCACACGCTGCCATAATGTTTTTGCTTCGCCGAAAATCTTGACCCAACAACCGCTGCGTGCTATATTATCACACAGTTCGCAATGGCATTGTTATAACGAGGAGGAAGTGGCCATGTTTTTGAAAACCATGTTCGGATGGCTGCTGAACGTCATCGGGGCAACCGTCGCGGTCGTGGGGACAATCGCTCTTGCCCTTGCGGCAGCGGCAACCGTTCCCGATTGCGGCCCCTGGCTCACGGGCGAGGAATACAACGCGTGCAGAGACACTCCGGTTGGACCAGGGATGAATGTCTTTGTGGTGATCCTTCTCGCAGCCGCAGCGGGCGTGATGCTCGCTTTCTGGGGGTATTACCTCCGGCGGCGGGTTTCGCCGCAATAAGAAGAAGATCAACGGAGTATTTTGCTCTAATCGCCCGCGCATGGATACCATTCCGCCGCGGGCTTTTGTTTATTTTACAAAACACCCCCTCGTGGGCTACTATGGTCGTAGACATCGTTTTCTGGAGGGTCATTATGAAAGGCGGAAAAACGGACGTCCTCGCGGATAGCGACGAGTCGCTCAATGACGCGATCGAGAGGATGCTCCGGGCGGGCACCTCCAATTTGGATATTTGCCGAGAACTTGGCGTTGATCGCGCAAAGGTCAGCGCGATCAAGTATCTGATCTACTCGGATGACGATGCCGAGTGAGCGATTGGCGCCACACACTACGGGCCCCCTCTACGCTACGGCGCATGGGGTCTTTTTGTTTTTCCGACGCCCCTTGCTTTTTTATGATTTTTTAATATAATCGTAGGTAGTTCACGTGCGGGAGGGCAGTTATGATAGCTATTGTGGCGATTCTGGCGATTGCTGTCGCGGGCGGCGAGCTCATCCGTCGTGCGAGGCAGGACGATAGTGCGCTCGACGCGCAAATCGCCGACGAGTGCGGCCCCACAGTGGTTTCCAACGGGGGCGATCTCCAGGCAGCGTAGGCGCGTGCCGGCGGGTATCAAGTTTCAGGGCGGCCACCAGAGTCGCCCTTTTTGTTTCTTATTTTTCCTATAATTCTAAACAAAATGTAAATTCCCCCTTGCTTTTTTCCCAAAATAATGATATACCAAGTGCAGTAGTTGGGGAGGACTAATGAGGAAGTCGCAGCTGTACCGCGCGTCCGCGTGGACGTGCGTTGCCGTCGTTTTCCTGACGCTCGTGTCGTGGGTGGAGCGGATCGCAAAATTCGTTATCGCGGCAGCGTTCCATTTTCGGCAGAGTTATTTCCCCGAACCATCGACCCCCATGATCGTGGCATGGGTCGCCCTCCTCGTTGCGGCATACGATTTTGTTTTACGGGGAAGAACCGCAAAAAAGAGGGAGCGCCACAAGGAGATGCGGGAGGCATTCCTGGAGTTCGCGGGGGAGTATCCGCCATCGCGACGTCAAAGGGATGCCCGCGAGCGCTGCTGGCGGACGCTGAAAAAGACGCTTTTTCAACTGGAGAAAAAGCAATGGGAGATCTTCCATCAGAGAGGTCGCCTTCTTAACCAGCGGGACTTAACCAGCGAGCAATTTGACGCAGCGAGCGCGCAAGCGGATCGGCTCGTCCCCAAACTTCTCCAAGCGGAGCGTGAGATCGCGCGCCTCTATCGAGTGGCCCGGTATTTTCACTACCGGCTTCCGGTGAGCCGGCGACTGAGTCACCTTGCGGGAGAGTAGTTACGCGGGTCTGTTCTGGCATATGCCAGAACAGACCCGCTTTTTTATACAAAATCCCGTAACTTTTTTGCCGCCGCGTTCGTTATAGTTTTTGAGATGACGAATGACCTTGCAAACATATTTTTACAGCTGCTTCAGCACCCATTGGTCTTCACCGGCGCTATCCTTGTTTTAGGCGCCTTGATGGCGCTTCGCTTCAAGAATTTGGAGATATAGAAAGCCCCGAGGTCGTTCGGGGCTGTTCGTCTGGCCGCTGGCTAGTCGTCCGCTTCCGCGAGGAGCGTTCGGAGCGGGCGCAATGCCCCTCTTTCGCCCGGACCGTGGATCACGAGCACGCCGTTTTCCTCGATCCTTCCGTCGATGTCTCGGAGACTCAGGACCGTCCCATCGGGTAGGCAAATTGCCTCCGCTACTTTCCCGAGGGCTTGGCGTGGGACCGGAAGTCGATACTGGCGGCCCTCATGAGAGAGCCGTAGTTCCTTGACCTGCGGGGGTACTCTTCCTAGGTTTACCATGAAGCTCCTTCCGTGCTTACTATCGTCAGGGTATAAAAAGTCGCAAGATATGCAAGTTGCGTGATTTCCTGCGGCGCGGTATAACGCAACTATGCCTTTTGTTTCCCGTGCAGGCGAAAAACTGGAGTATGCCCTCAAACATTTTGATATAAGCGTTGCTGGCGCAACCTGCGCCGATTTCGGCGCGAGCACCGGCGGGTTTGTGGATTGTCTGCTGCAAGCCGGCGCAAAAAAAGTGTATGCGGTTGAAACCGGCTACGGTGTTTTGGATTGGAAGCTCCGCAACGATGCGCGGGTGGTGGTTATGGAGCGAACGAATGCGATGCACGTTGCGCTTCCGGAGCCGGTTGATCTCATAACCAGCGACACAAGCTGGACCAAGCTGGAGAAGGTCGTGCCGAACACGCTAAAAAACCTTAAGCCGGATGGACGCATTGTGGCGCTGATGAAGCCACATTACGAAGCGGAGCCGAAGATGCTGCGCAGGGGAAAATTATTGGACGAATTTATTCCGCAAGTGGTAGATGAAGTAAAAATGAAGTTACGGGGGCTCGACGTTGTGATTGCGGGTGAGACAGAGTCGCCGCTCGTGGGCGGGAAGGGAAAAAATAAAGAGTATCTGTTTTATCTGAAAAAAGCGTAGTTTGCGC
>CAZNYI010000083.1:0-3789 GCA_964577245.1 uncultured Candidatus Saccharibacteria bacterium | reverse complement strand
TTTGTAGAACGCTTTGCAAATTAAATCTGCCAATTCGCGCCGCATCTTGAAGCGCATCCAGCCGCGCCACACCCAAAAAGCGGGAAGGCCGACGCCGAGCAGGGCGAGGGCGTAACCGAGGATGGTAATCATTATTAATCCTGGTACTTACCACAAACAGGACAAGGGCCGTATTTTGGAGCATTGCGCCCACAAAAATTGCAATAAACATAAATAACCCAGGTGTCCTTATTATGATTTCTCAAAAACTTCCTCAAAGTCTTTACTATCTCACTTTCCAAATTTAGGGTATTTTCAGCAAGCTCTATAATTTCAGCGTCCGTTTTATCTTCATAGTCATCGGACATGAACGCATACCCTTGAAGGGGTTGTAATAATTCAAACAATTCTGAGCCAAGTCTCTGTGTCATGCTCGCCTGAATATCGCATCCAACTTGCTAGGCCGCGAATGATTTACGATCTTTCGTCCTGCCCGCGCGTAGATGTTAGCTGCAAGTTGGTAGTGGGTGAGCATCACCGCGCGCCGCTGCGCGTTGGTAACTCCGCCCTGATGGTAATCCTGGCGATAGTGCGACCAAGACGGGTCCATATCAACGCCCCAAAGGTGGATTTCATCGAACCCAGCATAGTACGCCATTTTCAGCGCGACGTAGGTCGACGTGAAGCCAGACATAAATTCCTCGTCCTTGAAGCTCTCCTCGTCCTTATACACAAGGCGCACATAAGGATAGTTATAAATTCCGATGCTCTCGAAATTATCAACCAGTCCGGATAGGTACGCGATGCGCGCGCCGGCCACGAGCGGTCGTATTTCCTCCGCGTGGTTTGTCAGGACGTCGCGATCGATGCAAACGTAGTAAGTGGGGTTCAGCCCGCAGTAGTTCATTCCCCACGTCGGCATGGTGTCCTCGAGGCCGCGAGGCATTTCGTTGAAGCTGGGGCCGTTTCCAAGAATAATGCAGGGTTTCATTTTTTCACCAATACTAAAAAGTAGGAGTGGTTTTTTCTTGCGTGTTTTTGATTTTTCATATTCGGAGACCATAAAACATTTGTGCGGGCTAAGATAAATAAATCCTCACAAACAAAGCCGATGTTTTCTGCATAATTAACAATTTTCACATGCGATAAATTTTGCTTTCCTGAACTAACAATATCCTGGCACTTAAAAGCAACAATCCCGGCCGGCCGGAGTAGTCTATAAAATTCAATCAACGCGTCACGATAAAAATCGTATAAATCAGGTATGTTCTTGAAGCAAGTAAATCTATCCCTGATTATTCCCGGCGCCGGACTTGGAGCCACAACAAAAGGCGGGTCGAACATAATACTATCAATGCAACCAGAGCGAATAGGTAAACGCCTTGCATCGGAACAACCAACGTGTTTTTTTTGCGGGTCTAAGTCGAAACAAAATCTAGGTTGCGGCAATCCTTCCCAAAACCGGCCGGTAGAATAAGTCGCATCCAAATCAAATGACCTGCCGGCATTGTGTATTTGCATAATCCAGGTGATTATTTTGCGTTCATCGAAAGACAAAGAAGTCGCATAGTCTGACCAATTTACTTTTTCGACCTCCTCAGGCATGTCAAATAAAGTGGGGCTATTCATTCTTCCGCTCCGATCAATTCTAACGCCTCGCGCCGGTTCGTCACGATGGAGTAAGGCACGTTCACCGCGCCCAACTGAGTGCAGACCTCGCGCTCGTGCGGGGTCAGTCGCCATCGCTTCTCGCCGTCCTTTATTTCCACGATGTGCACCTCACCGCGATGGATCACGAGCAGGTCGAAGCCCGCGGACTTATCCATCGGAATCACCACGCATCCCACGCCGCGCCAAAGTTTGATTAACTCCTGCTCATTAATATCTCTTTTCTGTGCAATCATTCTGACAACTCCCGCTCGGCTCTCAGCGTACTTTGAAGCGCGGACACGGCGTGTTTGATAAACTCATCGACGGATAGAATATCGTCAGTCATTCTTACCTTCCGAAGAATTTCAAGTGATCGCTTTTCGTCTGTGGTTTCAAGCACTCCTGACACATATACTCTTTTTTGCCGTCAGGCCAATCAGCCCTTACGGGGATATGAATACCCAACGCACAATACCACCTACGATGACCAATAATCCAATACCACAATGGACGATATGGCATTTTGTCTATCATTCCGGCTCCACAATCACGATCGGTATTGACGGAACTTCCAGGCACTCATCCGGGGGATTTATCCATTTCACGCCAACGACTTTGTAAATCACTTCTTCGATGACAATCATTTGTTCGGTCATGTTATCTCCTCCCGCTCATTCGAGCTTCAATCTTTGCCAACGACGCGTGAACCTGCGCACGCATATCTTCCGGCGGATGAACGTAAACCGGGCGCGGCTTCGGCTTTCCTGAACAATCAGGACAGGCAGATGAAATAGTCCCAAAATGCAAATCCCCGGAAGGCGCGCACCACCACTTACCGTCATGCCATTTAGAAACGAGTGGGTGTTTTCCGCCAGGCCCGGCAGGTTCATCAAAAGGGCCAGCGGTCGCCAGGAAGAAAGATATAAATCCTACTCCTCCGCAATTCGGACATGCTTCCGGTTCCTGAGGATATTCAAGCAGGAAATACTTTTTTACCTGCGGGTTGCTCGCCATCATCTGTAAAACTTTTGGGAAATGTTTATCCATGTTAATCCTCTCCTATGTAGTGAATTTCTTGTTGCCGTTCTGAGTGCAACAACGGATCGAAGTATTCAGATTCGCCCATGAGAGCGGGCCACTGCTCGAATATCTTTTGAAGGGTGGGGGTCGACCAATTGAAACGCTTATCTGACCTCCACATATCGGCTGCGGATTGGATCTGCTCGGGCGTGATCTGTTCCCCGGTCGCCCATTCCATCCACTGACGGGCGGTTTTCGTTTCCCAGTTCACGTTAAACCTGAAATATTCGTGAATTGCCTGTCTTATGGTCTGGACCGGCTTTTGGTATTTTAGCATTGCATCAACCAAATCAAGGGGGCGCGCCGAAGGCGCTATCTCTTTTTCTTTAATTTCTTTATCTTTCTTTAACCCTAGTTCACGCCTACCAGGTATCACATCCTGTAGTATCACGGTAGCACAAGGTGTGTTACTTTCTATCACACACTCCCAAGTTGTTGTGTTATTTAGTAACACACGCCGAATTACCAATCCCTTTGCTTCAAGTTCCTTTGACGCTGACATCACGCTCTTAGGAGTGAGGTTAGTTCCACGTGCGAGTTTTCGGATGGTTATGCTTATTGTTGATCTGTGCCATCCGAAAGTCTCGCGCATCAGATAAATCAAAACACGCAATTCGGCAGGCTTCATCTCCTGAGCCAAATCAAAAAAATCGTTTGGAACCATCGTGTAAGTTGGGGCTGAAAATCCTGACATAAATCAAAACTCCTTTTTTGGGCCTGCGTCTGGGGCGGTTCGTAAGGCCGCCCCCGTTCTTTGCGCGATTGTCAGAAGTTTTGGGGATCGCGCTAGTGGGCAGAGAAGGAGTCGAACCTTCCAGGTTTCCCGGCTGATTTACAGTCAGTTGAGTTCGCCGATGCTCATGCCTGCCCAAAACAAAGAGCCCTTTTCCGGACTCGCGCTCGCGGTGGCCGTAGAGAAAAGGCCAAGCACGAGCCGGGAAAAAGGCTCTTCGTCTCTACTATTTCCGCACTTCCAATATTACTACGATCTCAAGGCAATGTCAACCACTTCATCGAAACATACAGCGGCGTGCCATCGCTGAGGATCGGGACATAGACCTCGCCCTTGTCTTTCGGCGC
>CAZNYI010000082.1:0-3810 GCA_964577245.1 uncultured Candidatus Saccharibacteria bacterium | reverse complement strand
CCTTTTGGAACCTGGCTTCGGGAGAGATGGATGTCTGCTTTTTGCTGCTTGGCACTCTCCTTCTGATTTACAATCACGCCTATCACTCACGGCCCTCTCGCACGGTTCCAAAACCCATGCCAAACAAAAATCCCACGCGTGTGGATTCTTTAAGGAATGCGTCTTTTCGTTTTTTAAAATTAAAAGGCGCGCCGGGATTCCCCTGCGCGCCATGCCGCGTTTCTACGTCTGCTCCGCTACCGCGCGCCCAGAAACTTACTCTACGCATAGGCGCAACCAAGATCGTAACGATTGCAGCCAAGGCAGAGTGCAATAGAGAAAGCGGACCTCCCAGAACAAATAGCGAGGAACGTCTCGCTTGAAAGGGAACGACTGGCCGCAGGAGTCACAATGCAGCGGATTGGCGGCCTCCAAAATGAACTCCATCAGCTTCGCGGGCACTACCCACGGGAGAATTCTCCGCATGAGTCGCGCCGACGGGAAGATTGCACACAGGACGCCTCCGCAAATGCCGCACCTTTGGCTATTGCAACGTCCACAGAATTTTTTCCGATGGTCACGTTTCCAGTAAACAAGCGGCTCGCCACAAGGACGACAATTATTGGCCATTTCGCCTCCGAAGACCGAATTCGAACTGAAGAAAGCATATCGCTTTTAATAATGCTCCGTCAAGACGTCCATAACTTAGTGAAGCGGACTTCACTGGACAAAGTTTTGCGTGCCGCTACAATCCTAGATATGGATAAAAACATTCACGCTATCCAGGGAAACATTCTTAAATTGCTTCTTCTCAGGGAAACCGCGCGGTTTTCGGAATTGAACGCGAAGAAGATCGGAACCGACCAGCTTACGTTCCATATTAAGCAACTCCTGGAAAGTGGAATCGTTGAGAAAACTTCGGATGGTTCTTATCGGCTCACGACGCAGGGAAAAGAATACGCCAACCGGTTTGATGTGGACTCCGGCCCGGTGAAGATGGAGCGGCAGGCAAAATTGGCAGTACTTGTGATCGCTACCCGCCGAAATGGTAAGCAGCGTGAATATCTCATGCAAACTCGGCGCAAACAACCGTTCTTTGGATTTCGCGGATTCATTACGGGAAAGATAAAATGGGGAGAGTCGGTAGCTGATGCCGCTGCGCGTGAGCTGCTGGAAGAAACAGGATTGCATGGCACGCTTGAGAACAAAGCCATCCAGCACGAGCTGATTTATTTGAAAGACAGTAACGAGCTGGTGGAGGATAAATATTTTTATATCTTCCGCGTTCAAGAACCGGAGGGGAAGCTTGCCGATGATTTTGAAAGCGGAACGAACGAGTGGATATCCGAAGATCAGGCGCTCGCCGGAAACATTTTCTATGAGATTGAAGATCTTATGAAACTGGCGAAGGCAAAGCAGTTTGCGTTCACCGAGAGGACGTATCACGTGGAGCGGTACTAATCCTCGTTTTCTAAAATTAAAAGGCGCGCCGGGATTCCCCTGCGCGCCATCGTACACTTCTCCTCTCCGTCTCTCCGTCTCGCCGTCGTCGCTACCCACTGAAATCGGGCAGCTCGATCTTGAGCCACCGGAACACGCGGTTGGCGACCTCCGAGGATGCCTGACCGGCGACCACGATCCAGAGGATCATCTCGGCCTCTTCTGGATCAGAGACCTCTAGAATCGCACCCGGCTTGTACCGAACGCCACCGCCGAGGCTGACGTCTTCCAGAAAGAGCTGCTGGAGCAGTGCTTCGTAAGCGCGTAGGACGCGCTGGCACCCGGGATATTCGTCGAGCAACTGGTAGTCCTCCAGGCCGATCTGGTCCGGGCAGTTACGAAGCTCGACCAACTCCTTGTCCACAATCCCTTCCACGCCCCCTTCGTTCGCGGCGCACGAGTTGAGATTGAAGAAAACCATCAGCGCGTTATTCAGAACGCGCGTGATCAAGCCCTGATGGACGATCTGCACCCGTATGGGCGTCGTCACGAGAACGTGACGATCGTCGACATCCAATTGCACGTCGTGGGCGTCCATATTTGCCTCCACTTATCCCCGATTCATGCCGGGGAACTACCTAGAGTAATACGCCAAAATACGGCGATATGCAAGCGTTATGCGCGGTGGTAAAATTGAGTTATGGAAATCGCATTGTTCGTGGTGGTTATTGTGCTCTTCGCCGTGATCGCATGGCGGCTTTGGAAGCCGCAGGCACCGGCACCGAAGCAAGATGACCAAGCCCTACTGCTCATTCAGAACCAGATCCAGAACCAACAGAAGCAGATCCAGCAGCAGATGGGCGAGCTTTCAAAGACGCTTGACGTGCGCATCGGTGATTCCACCAAAACGATGCTTGCACAGTCGGATAGGAGCGTGCAGATCGTGCGTGAGATCACGGGCGAGATCACGAAAGTGACAGAGGGCCAGAAACAGATCGCTTCGCTCGCCGACCAACTAAAGGGCTTGCAGGATATTTTGAAAAATCCGAAACAGCGCGGCGTGCTCGGCGAATATTTTTTGGAAACGGTTTTGAAAAATGTGCTGGCGCCGGGCAACTATCAATTGCAATATCCATTCGCGGACGGCACAAAAGTGGACGCAGTCATTTTCTACCAGGATCACGTGATTCCGATCGATTCAAAGTTCAGCTTGGAAAATTACAACCGACTTGCAACCGCGAACAATGACGACGAACGCAAGCGGTATGGCGACGCCCTGCGCATGGACCTTAAGACCCGCATTGATGAGACGGCAAAATACATCAAACCCGCCGAAGACACGATGGACTTTGCCTTTATGTTTATCCCCTCGGAAGCGCTCTATTACGACCTTCTCGTGAACCAGATCGGCCTGGCCGCAAGCCGCGATCTTATTCAATATGCCGCCGAAAAGCGTGTTTATCCTGTCTCCCCCACTACGTTCTATGCGTATCTGCAGATGGCGCTCCAAGGGATCCGCCAGATAGAGATCAATAAATCCGCCGAGACTATTCGCAAGAACGTCGGCGAATTGCAAAAGCACTTGGAGCGCTACGAAGAATATTTGGAAAAGATCGGCGCGCATCTTTCAACTACCACAAACGCCTATAACACCGCCTACAAAGAATTCGGGAAGATAGATAAGGATATAGTAAGAATCGGCGCGAGCGCCGAGTTGGACGAAAAAGACGAGCCAAAGAAACTATCCTAGAAATAACGCCCTATCGGCCGCTATTTCTTCCTTCGCCGCAGGAACGCGGGGATGTCCCACGCGTCGCTTTCTTTTTCTTTCTTTTCCTTACCCGTTCTTACTGCATCAGCCGCAGTGCCAGATTTTGTTGCGGCCGAAGGAATGTCGGACGTTGAGAATATGTCCGCGTCGCGGCCAGCCGGCTCTTTGGCGGCCGTTCCGCCCATCGCGGTGCCACGTTCACGCTCTCTCTCACGCTCCGTTTGCGGCTTCTTAGCGGGGAAGGCGTCCATAATAGACGACGTATTTGTTGATGCTGGCCGCCCGGCGCCGAACATGCCCACCGGCCGCTCGTAATGGCCGCCGAAAAGCGCGGTTGGCTGATTACCATTAAAACCCGAGGCGATCACCGTTATTTTGATCTGGCCCTGCTTTATGTTTCGGTCGTAATAAGCGCCAAAGATGATGCGCGCGCCGGGGTCGGCCGTCTGCGCAATGATCTTTGCCGCATCGTTGATCTCCGTCATCTTAAGATCGTGGCCGCCGGAGATGCCAAGCAGCACCGCCTTCGCGCCCTCAGGACTTGTTTCGAGTAGCGGCGAGTGGAGCGCCGCGGTGACCGCCTTCACGGCTCGATCGGGCCCCACGGCCGTGCCCACACC
>CAZNYI010000081.1:0-3847 GCA_964577245.1 uncultured Candidatus Saccharibacteria bacterium | reverse complement strand
AATAATAAAGAAATAGGCAATTTGGGCGAAAATATAGCTTGTGGATACCTTCTTAATAAGCACTGGATGATATTAGAAAGGAACTATCGAAGAAAATCCGACGAAATTGATATTATTGCTAGATCTAACGACGGGACATTAGTGTTTTGTGAGATTAAGGCTTTTTCGGTCGGCACGATAAAACGAGGAAAAGCTGATTTCTCAAGGTTAATACCCGAAGACAACTTAACCGCGGCGAAATTAAGAAAAATAAGCAGGACATGCGAGTTTTTTGCGCGGCAGCATTCGGAGCTTATTAACGAAGAAAGGGGATGGCGGATCGATCTTTTGGCGATTGATATTGGCGCTAACGGCAAGGCGTTGGATATTCGGCATTACGAGAACATTTGATCGGGCGACATTTGACAACCCACCAAGAATCGCGTATCATTCTCTCATGGTGTGGGTCCGCTCGTGAGCGGGCTTTTTTCAAAAATAGGGGTATGGGATCGTTTCGAACCGGCCCGACCCCGCAGTAAAAAAAACTTAATAACAACTTAATAAAAAGATGCTCAATATAAAAGAATTAACAAAGGCCTTGAAGCAGGTGGCGGATGAGAAAGGTCTGGAACCGGAGAAGGTGATGGAGGTAATCGAATCGTCCATCGCGGCGGCTTATAAAAGAGAGTATGGTCAGCGTGGCGAGGTAATAAAGTGTGGACTTGATCAGACAACTGGCGAGTTACGATTTTGGCAGGTGAGGACCGTGGTTGATGAGACGACGGTTCGTTTTGTTTCCGAAACGGAAGAGGCGGAGGAGCGCGAGAAAGAAGAGTTAGAGCGCGAGGCGGCCAAGAAGAGGGGACGGCGCGAACAAGAAATGGTTGTGCCGACCGCGGCCACTGCTGGCGTTGGAGATGGCGAGGAAGAAAAACTTCCACGATTCAATTCTGAACGGCACATCACGCTCGATGACGCGAAGAAGGTGAAAAAGGATGCAGTGGTGGGCGACGAGGTTACGTTCTTGCTTGAAATGCACGATGACTTCGGCCGCATCGCGGCGCAGACGGCGAAGCAAGTTATTTTGCAGAAACTGCGCGAATCGGAGCGTGATTCTATTTTGAGCGAGTGGCACGATAAAGAAGGCCAGATCGTGAGCGGCCTTGTGCAGCGTTTTGAACGCGGCAACGTGTTCATTGATCTTGGCCGTACGATTGGCGTGATGTTTGCAAACGAATCCATCCCAGGTGAGCACTATCGCGCGGGCGAACGGTTGCGCTATTTGGTGCTTGCCGTACAAGAAGACACGCGGTTGCCAGGCATCATCCTTTCGCGCTCGCATCCGAATTTTGTAAAGGAGCTGTTCCGCATGGAAGTTCCGGAGCTTGCAGAAGGAGCGATTGAGATTAAAGCGATCGCACGCGAGCCGGGGAATCGCACGAAGGTAGCGGTGGCATCCAAGCAAGACGGCGTTGATCCGGTGGGCGCGCTTGTGGGCCAGCGGGGGACGCGCGTGATGGCGGTGAACAACGAACTGGGCAATGAGAAGATAGATATCGCGGAGTGGTCGGAAGACCCTGAAAAGTTTATCGCGAACGCACTCTCGCCGGCGAAGGCGGAGAAGGTTGAGATCCTTCCGCGCCGTGAAGCGCGCGCGTATGTCCCGGAGAATCAGTTGAGCTTGGCGATCGGCAAGGGTGGGCAGAATGTGCGGCTCGCGGCGAAGCTCACGGGCTGGAAGATAGACGTGCGTTCACAGACGCGGCCCGAAGAAGAGCAGGAAGGCGGCACGTCGGGTGCGCCGGATTCGGATCAGATCGCGCTTCCGGAAACAGATGATGACAAGGAAGATATTATTTCGTAATCACGCAAAAAAATAATATAAAATAAAAATATGTCGCCAATTCTGTTCTCGTTGATATGCAGTGCGGTCGCGGTCGTGGTTGCGTTGGTATTGATCTGGAAGATCGGGAAGGCTCCAGGAGGGGATCCGAAGATGCAGGAGATCGCGCACGCGATCCAGGTGGGCGCGAAGGCATATTTGAATCGGCAATACAAAACCGTTGCGGTGGTTGCGCTCGTGGTTGCTATTCTTATTGGAATATTTTTGGGATGGACCACGATGGCGGGATTTATCATTGGCGCATTCGCATCCGCGCTTGCTGGCTACATAGGTATGAATATGTCGGTGCGCGCGAACGTGAAAACGGCGGAGGCGGCAAAGAAGGGACTCGCGCCGGCACTCGCTATTGCGTTTGAAGGCGGTGCCGTCACGGGATTGCTCGTCGTGGGGCTTGCGCTGCTTGCAGTTGCAGGATTCTATGCGATCACGCACGACATACGCGCGCTTATTGGATTGGGATTTGGGGGAAGCTTGATCTCGGTCTTTGCGCGGTTGGGTGGCGGCATTTTTACGAAAGGTGCGGATGTGGGCGCTGACCTTGTTGGGAAAGTGGAAGCGGGGATTCCGGAAGATGATCCGCGCAACCCGGCGGTAATCGCCGACAATGTTGGCGACAGCGTTGGTGATTGCGCCGGCATGGCGGCGGACCTTTTTGAAACGTATGCGGTAACGGCGGTGGCGGCAATGATCCTTGGTAACTTGATGTTCCCGGGCGCGGAGGGCGTGGTGCTTTTGCCGCTCGTGATCGGCGGCATCTCTATTATCAGCTCGGTGGTCGGCATTTTCTTTGTGCGTCTCGGCAAGAGCAAGTCCATCATGGGCGCGCTCTATAAGGGACTTATTGCCGCGAGCGTGCTTTCGCTTATCGGCTTTTGGTTCTTGGCGAGCGGTTATGCGAACGCAACGGGCACCGCCGCGGTTGCGGGCGCAGTTGGCGGTGCGGTGGCTGGCGCTATGACCTTCGCGCAGCTTTTCTACCCAATGCTTGTCGGAATCTTGGTGACGGCACTTATTGTTTTGATCACCGAATATTACACGTCAAAGAAATTCCGGCCGGTGCGGTCAATTGCCGAATCGTCAACGACGGGACACGGCACAAATATTATCACCGGACTTTCCGTCGGCATGGAATCAACCGCGTTGCCGGTCGTCGTGATTGTTGCGGGAATTCTTTCGGCCTATGCGGTGAGCGGACTCTATGGCATCGCGCTTGCAACGATGAGCATGCTTTCTATGGCGGGCATTGTGGTGGCAATCGACGCCTTCGGCCCTATCACTGACAACGCCGGCGGCATTGCAGAAATGGCGGGTCTTCCGGATGATGTGCGCAAAGTGACGGATGCGCTTGATGCGGTAGGAAACACGACGAAAGCGATCACGAAGGGCTATGCGATTGGATCGGCGGGACTCGCCGCGATCGTGCTATTTTCTTCGTACGTGCAGGATCTGCAGAATAAACATGGCGGCGGCGCGATCTCGTTCGATCTCTCCAATCCGAAGATCATCATCGGACTTTTGATCGGCGGCATGATCCCATATCTTTTCGCATCCATCTCTATGCGTGCTGTGAGTAAGGCGGCGGGCAGCGTGGTCACAGAAGTGCGCCGGCAGTTCAAAGAAATTCCTGGCATTATGGCGGGTACCGCGAAACCGGATTACGCGACGTGCGTGGATATCGTAACCTCGGCGGCGATAAAAGAGATGATCGTGCCAGCGCTCTTGCCAGTGATCCTTCCGATTCTTGTGGCGTTCATTCTTGGGCCGCTTGCGCTCGGCGGATTGCTTGTGGGGTCTATCGTGACAGGCATCTTCGTTGCGATCTCCATGACCTCGGGCGGTGCGGCGTGGGACAACGCGAAGAAATATATTGAGGAAGGAAATTTGGGCGGCAAAGGATCGGAGGCGCACAAAGCGGCTGTCACGGGCGACACGGTAGGCGACCCCTATAAAGACACTGCGGGTCCA
>CAZNYI010000080.1:0-3900 GCA_964577245.1 uncultured Candidatus Saccharibacteria bacterium | reverse complement strand
TCTTTGCCCCCACGCCCGGGAGCGCCACAAGCTTCTCATAGTTTTCAGGCTTTTGCTCCGTTACCTGCGCCAGAATCTTTTCCAGATATTTGCTCTTTGCGAAGTTCTCGTGCACCACGGGATGATATTTGAACTCGCGTGTTTCAAGATTCAAAAGCGTCAACTGCTCGCCGCGCGCGTTTTCAAATTGCGCCGATTGCGAAAGCGGCGTGGAATATTTGCGCAACAGCTGGATGTCTTTCATGAGCGTGGCGTAGCCCGCTTGCACAAGCTCGGTCGATATCTCACGCGTTTGCGTGCTTTGCTTTGCCGTGAGATCCAGAACACGATTCAAAACGATGGGAGAGGAAATGCCAGAGTGCGGTTCCGAAACCAGATCGTTCACGTTTTTAGAAAACCAATGGTAGCGCCGCGCGGAGCGCTTTTCCTGGTTCATCCCCTGCTGCACCACGGCCCACGCGCCGTTCCGCGAAAAGAAAAACGAATGGTGATAAAGCTGGAACCCGTCCTGCACCAAAGCACTATCCACCTTCGCGCTCATTTTTGAGTTGTAGACAAGGTTGTTCGCCGCGAGCGTGGGAAGTGAAAGCCGTTCACTCCATTGCAGAATCTCGTCCGGCGTTTTGCGCGACGTCTTCCCCTTCCCGCCACAGATAAAAATGCCGAGCTCGCGTTCGTGTCCGCGGATTGCCTCTTTGAGCGCCGCCGTTAAGATCGTCGTGAGCCCCGAAGCGTTCCAATCAAACGCGAGCACGGTGCCGAGCGATTGGAACCAGGCAGGGTCCGCAATGCGCTTTATGAACTCGTCCGGCCCATATTCCGCAATGAGCACATAGGCCATCTCACGGCCAAGCTTCACCATGCGCTCAAAAAGCCACGGCGGACAATGGCCGTAATCAAGCCCGAAAGAAGCGATGCCACGTTGGATCATGATTTCATTATCCCACAAATCAGGAAGTTCGTTATTGTGTGATCACGCGCTCTATCGCCGTTACACGCTTTTCCAAAACCTGAAATTCATCCCGGCGCACGCACAGCTTCAATTCCGCCCGTATCTCAACGAGTTCTTCTTCTATGCTTTTCACCTTATGGTTTAATGCGACCAGATGCATTTCCATTCTATCCATACGCTCCTCCAGCCGGTCGACACGAGCCTCAAGTCGCTTTATGGCAACTTCTAAGGTTGAGAATCCCTCCATAAGTGCATCGAATTTCCCTTCAATTCGTTCCAAAAGAACACCGAAGTAGCGTTCGGCTTCTGCGCTCATGATGCCTGCTGGAATTTTTTCCATCGTGGCTTCCATGATAATGCTCAAATCTGAAACGTCAACAAACCTTTAATAACTTTTTAATAATATCATTTCTCTTCCAGCTCCAAACACACCGAGTTGATACAATAACGCTTGCCGCCTTTTTCGGAGGGGCCGTCGTCAAAGACGTGGCCGAGGTGCGCGCCGCAGTTCCGACAAACGACTTCCGTACGCCCCATGCCGTGGCTCGCATCGTGGCGCAGCTCAACGTGCTCCAAATTTGCCGGCTCGGTGAAGCTCGGCCAGCCGGTGCCGGACTCAAATTTTGTGTCGGACGAAAAGAGCTCCGCACCACAAGCGGCGCACTTATACATCCCTTTCGTATGCTCGTCCCAATATTTGCCGGTGAAGGCCGGCTCGGTGCCGCCCTCGCGCATCACTTTGTATTGCTCCGGCGTCAGTTTTTTCTTCCAATCAATTTCGGCCATTAGATCAATCCGCTTACATCACGCACAGTGAGCAAGATCATCAAAATAATGAGGAGTGCGAAACCGATGCCGTTCACCCATGCCTCCACTTTATACGGAATCGCACTGCCTTTTATCTTTTCGACGATCGCCATTACGAAGCGGCCGCCGTCAAGTGCGGGGAACGGGATAAGGTTCACCACGGTCAGGTTGAGCGAGATCACGCCAAGCAGTTGCAAGAGATACACCATGCCGATCTTGCCCGTTTCTTCGGCAAGGCCGAAGATCCCTACCGGCCCCACGACGCCGGGCAAAAGCGAAGCGTGCGCAAAGAGCTGGGCGATCAACTGCCAGAAGGCGCCGATCGTAAGCCACAGAATGATGGCGGCATTCAGGAAGCCGTCGCCGAGCGCCGCAAAAAATCCTTCGCGCGGCGTGCCGGTCTCTGCGAGCTCAACCCCCACCGCACCTTCATTTGCCGCCGTTTGCACGCGAGGCGTGACGGTGAAGTTTATCTCTTTGTTATTGCGGATAACGCTCACCGCTGTCTGCTGGCCACGATGCGCGTTCACGAAATCAATAAAGCTTTGTGCCGTCGAAAAATGCTCAACCACATCTCCCGACATGATGCCCGCCTGCGCTGCGGGCGAATTCGGCTGTATGCCGCTAATAATGAGCGCTTGCGGTGCACCGATCATGAGCGTTATTGAAACGAAGAGCCACCCCAGCACAAAATTCATAAAAACGCCGGCAAGCATGATAACGCTTTTCTTCCACGCCGGCTGGGCATAGAACAGGCGCGATTCGTCCGGCGTTTTTTGTTGCGCGCCGTTTGCCACCGTACCATTTTTTTCCGTTCCATCCGGATTCAGCATTTCAAATTCGCCGCGCTCACCGCCGATCTTCACGAATCCTCCGAATGGCAGCCAGTTGATGCTATATTCCGTGTCGCCTTTTTTCCACGCCTTTATCCGCGGCGGGAATCCGAAACCGAATTCGTCAACTTTCAACCCGAATGATTTCGCTGCAAAAAAATGCCCTGCCTCGTGGCCGAGGATGAGAAGCGAAAGCCCGATAATGACGAGAATGATGATGAGCATTGGGAATTATTCCCCAAGCTCTTCCAGCTTGGACTTCACGAGCCCTTCCAGCGCCTCATTCGTCTTATCCATCACTTTTTGCACTTTCTCTTTTGCCTTGAACGAATCGTCTTCGGTGATCTCTTTGTTTACTTCGGCTTCTTTCAGGCGCTTCATGGTTTCGTCGCGCCGCGAACGGATCTGAATGCGCACGGCTTCGGAGGTTTTTTTGACGAGCTTCGTCAATTCCTCGCGGCGCTCGTCACCCAGGGGCGAAAGCGTTGCGCGGATATTGTTGCCGTCGTTGTTCGTAGAAAGCCCGAGGTGTGCGTTATTGATGGCATTCATCACGGCGCCGATAGCGGCGTTATCCCACACCGTGATCTGGATCGTGCGCGGCGGGAGCACGCTCAACGAGCCGAGCTCGCGTATGGTAAGCATCTGGTCATACAAATTTATCTTTAAATCTTGCAACAGTTCGGCGGAAGGCCGGTTGCCGCGGATCTGCCCAAAATCAACCTTCAACTTCTCTACGGAAGTCCCGAGGCCGGATTCGAGTTCTTTTACGATTTGTTCGGATGGAGTCATGGTTTTACATCAATAAACTTTCCAACTGAAGGCGCGGGTTCAGGCCGAAGTTCCCAGCGTTTTCCTGCAGACGAAGCGCTTTATGCCAAAGCGCCGCTTTTGCTTTTGACGGCTTCTCCCATGCAAGAGTCATTATAACAGCATCAAGGAAATTGCGTAAGACGAACTCGTCCGGCTCGATCACCTTTTTTATAAAGTCGCGACGGCTCCCGGCGGGCGTTTTAAGAAACTTCGCGGCCAGCTCAAGCGTCTCTGCGAACTCCGTATCGTGGAGCAAACGCCATGCGAGTCCAGGCTTCCCGAGCGCTTTTTTGGCGATTGGCGCGGCTTTCACAGCCGTTATCCGCTTTTCTTCGGCAAGCCACGCCGCGATTTCCGCTTCGGCGACCGGCCCGAAATAGACGCCTTGCAAGCGCGACTTTATAGTGCTCATCATGCTCTCCAGGTCGGAGGTGACCACCAGCAAAAGCGACGACGCCGGCGGCTCCTCGGTCACTTTCAAGAGCGCGTTCTGTG
>CAZNYI010000079.1:0-4008 GCA_964577245.1 uncultured Candidatus Saccharibacteria bacterium | reverse complement strand
CAGACTACGAATCTGAAGGTTAGGGGTTCGACTCCCTTTGCCCGCACCATCTTCACCGGTCTGGTAGCGGTCTGGTAGCGGTCTGGTAGCGGTATACTTTACGATTAGTTAACAAATAATGCCGAATTATTGGTGTGGTCCGGATCGATTTTCCGAGAAATTATTAGCCACTTGTGATGAGGGTCGCGATCAATTAACCACGTTGAATTCTATCAGTTGGGTGACGTTGCAGGCAACCGGGTGACCATTCTTCTTCGCAGGCAAGAAGACCCATTGAGATACTGCGGTTTTTGCCGCCTCCGCAAACGCCGCGTTCGTCGCTCTAACGGCCTGCAAGTCAGTCGTGCGGCCCTGCCGGTCGATCACGAACGCGATAACCGCATATCCCTTGCTCCCAGCGGCCACATATTTCGCCGGGTAAATTGGCTGTGGTTGCAGTCTCGCCCTAGGGGGCACATCAACTTCTTTTATATCGTATACCTTTTTGTCTACAGCGTCTTCACTCTCGCCTGTAACCGGCGTCGGAGCAGGTATCGGAGTGGTGCAGCTGGCGAGGCCAGCGACTGTGGCAATTAGAAAAAATGTTCTGATTTTCATTGGATTGATTTCCTCGCCTAGACTGGCGCTATCTGGGACTGTCCATGGGGCAGCACCAGATGCAGTGAGATAACGGGTTACCAAGTTGAGGACGCCTTCGGGTGAATTCCTGACTCCGATTTCATGGCCCTGAAAAGCGTAGATCAGAATATTTAGAGGTGTAATATTACCTCCTACAGGCTCAAGACTGAATTGCTGAAGCTATCCAACCGCGTTCACGCCGATCGTTATACAAGGCTTTTCCAATCGCACCCAACCGCCTTCTGAAGGCGAAGTGCGGTTGTGATTAAAATATTGGTCTGGCCGGCCTCGATCTTTTGTAGGGTGCGGGTATTCAAGTTCGCCAGTTCAGCCAATTTCTCCTGAGTGATGTTCTTGGCTAGGCGCTCGCGGCGGAGATTTGCGCCGAATTTCTTAAGCTGGTTGCGAAGTTCGGTTGGAGTAGGCACGCCCTATCATGCCGTAAAGTGAAGATTGACGGAACGGCATGTTGTGCCGTAAAGAGTCGCAGCCGGCATAACTCATTCAGTCACTCTTAAGCAGCTACATGCCTCCCCAGACACCCGAACAGAAGGCGAGGGCTTACGCGTATATGCTGCTACCACTTTCTGTTGCCGCGAAAATATTTGGTATGAGCACTCGCACTTTTGCCCGACTGAGGAAGAGGCAAGGGGTTGTTACGTTGCCCGGTAAGCGCGTGCACATCGGCGATGTGATTGCCGCGATCGAACGAGAGCGGCACTCAAAGGCGTAGAATAGAACATAAAAGCCAAACAGCCACTTTCGACGTACCCGAGGCAAATTGCTCGTCATAAAAACTAGATATTTGACTCAGATAAACGGCCTTGCAACCTCGAGCGATGCAACAGCCAATTAGTGTTGGGAATTTATTGCTCGACATAGGCAACTATCGAATCGTTAAGCAGGATAGTCAGAAACAGGCCCGAGATGCAATTATTGCGGAGCAAGGAAAGAAACTTGTTAAGCTAGCGGCTGACATCATTGCCCAAGGTTTAAGCCCAATTGATCTCACGTTGGTGGTTGATGCCGGTGACGGGCAGAATAATTTTATAGTGATCGAGGGCAATCGCCGGCTTACCGCACTTCAATTGATGCTGACGCCAGAGTTGGCCGAAGGCACTTCAATACACGCCGCCTTCAAAAAACTGCATAAGAATCACGCCGACGCCATACCGAAGGTGCTAGATTGCGTGATCTCACCCAGTAGGCAAGCGGGCTTGGTGTGGATAAATAGAAAACACTCAAACGGGCTGGATGGAGCTGGGACGGAACATTGGACTGCAATGTCTAAGGCCCGGGCGGATGTGCAGGCCGGGGCTCTTTGTCCTCAACTCGACGCGGTGAACTTTGTTCTGTCCTCACCCAAGTTGGATGAAAAGCTGCGCACGACTCTGGAAGGATCGAAGTTCAATATCACAACTCTCGATCGCCTTATCAAAGCCAAAGACTTTCAGGAAGCGGTTGGTTTTGAACTGAAAGACGGCAAGCTTGTGTCAGGACAGGACAAGGAGCGGATACAGGGAATTTTCACAGACTTGGTAACAATCATCGCCTCTAGTAAACACGATGGCGAAAAATTCACGGAGAGAAATGTAGATACGGAAGAGCACCGGGCGGTGTTTATTGACAAATTACTGCCGAAGCATCCGAAAAATAAGAAAGCTGCCAGCGCTTGGGAAATTTCCGCGACGCCGAAAAACATCACAATAAAAAAGTCGGCGAAAAAAACCAAAGGCACTCCTTCTACAGAGGACCAGCCGAACTTAATTCCTAAAAAATTTAAGCTCGAATTACCCGCCGGCAAAATCAACGACATATTTATCGAGCTCAAGGAACTTGATGTAACCAAACGCAGACATGCAGTCTCCGTGCTTTTCCGCGTGTTTTTTGAACTAACTTTGGATGCATACATTTCAAAGCATAACATACAGTTACCCAAAGACGGAGCAGGGCACACCGTTACTAAGTTAAAAGTCAGGTTGTCCCATGTAAGAACTCATGTTCAGACGGCCAAACTTCTAACGGATAAAGAAATAAAACCAATTAACGTGGCCATTGGCGACCAGCATTCTTTTTTGGCTCCCGACACTCTAAATGCATACGTTCATAGCGATTTGATGAATCCCGACCCGCTGCAATTAAAGCTGTCGTGGGGCAACGTTCAGCTGTTTATTGAACGGCTTTGGACGTCTGTAAAATAAAGCTGGCCGTCATTAGGTTTCTGAACCAAGATCGGTTTAATGTCACCGACCACTCCACTGCGTTATCCCGGCGGAAAGGGAAAGCTTACCGAATTCCTGAAGCTCATTTTTGAGGAAAATGGTCTACTTGATGGCCACTACGTCGAACCGTATGCAGGTGGTGCGGGAATCGCATTGAACCTGCTCATGTTGCAATATGCCTCGTGCATCCATCTCAACGATCTTGATCCGGCGGTGTTTGCATTTTGGCACAGCGTGTTGAACTCACCGGAAGAGTTTTGCCAACGAATTAGCGGCGCAAAATTAACAATGAAAGAATGGAGGGCTCAGAGAGCTATCTATTCGGACAAGAACAATCACTCGCTTCTAGATGTGGGTTTTTCGACTTTCTATCTCAACCGAACGAATCGCTCGGGGATTTTGAGCGGAGGTGTGATTGGGGGAAATGAACAGAAGGGGAAGTGGAAAATTGATGCCAGATTTAATAAGATAGAATTGTGCCGCCGTATCCAAAAGATTGCGCTCTATCGTTCCCGCATTCGCATATACAATTTGGATGCTGTTAATTTGATCTCAGGTGTTCTTCCGTCGCTCCCCCAGAACACCCTAGTCTACCTCGATCCTCCCTACTACGAGAAAGCCGACAGGCTATATCGAAACCACTATGGTCATGACGACCATCTGATTATTTCCAAACTAGTCAGAAACAAGATCCGTCTCCCTTGGATTGTTTCATACGATAACGTCCCGGAAATTTGTGAAATGTATCGCGGATTGCCCACGATAAAATATGGCATGCGTTATAGCGCAGCAGACAGCTACAAGGGAAAAGAAGCCATGTTCTTTAGTGAGAAGCTTGTTATCCCGAGGGTCTCAAATCCCGCCAAGCTGCGAGCTGCCTGAAGTGAGTAAAAGCTACGCTTTCTCTGCGGATTTTGGCAGAGTCTGGAGTGCATCGGTTCGACTCAGAGGGAGACAAAAAAAGGACTCGAACCACTTAGCCGGTTTTAAGGCATTTTTCATAGCTAAAATTGGCTTTTTTCGGCGTCTTTTGTCCGCTCATGTCCGGCAGTGTCCGAATTGTTGGAACGTGTTGATCATCATGCCCCGGACTCAAACTCGATTGAGGTAAGCCTACGAATCTGAAGGTTTGGGGTTCGACTCCCTATGCCCGCACCATCTTCATCGC
>CAZNYI010000078.1:0-4013 GCA_964577245.1 uncultured Candidatus Saccharibacteria bacterium | reverse complement strand
TTTTGATATATAAGTATCGCAGACACGGGAGGTGTCCCTTGACAGACGAATACAAAAAAGCGCTCCTCTATGCCATTTTTTCTGGAGCGGTTCCCCTTGAGGATCCTCGCGCGGACCTCAACAACTTCACGCCGGAAACGTTGCTGCTCGTGATGAACAAGGGCAACGAAGCATTTGACCTCGCGGCGATCAAGAACCTGATGGACGAGCGCTACGAGGGAATGTTTGTTGGCGAGCTCGTCTCGGTCTGGTGTGCAATCCAGCGGTGCCGCAAACAAACTCTCAATTCGGATCTGGATGCCGACCTCTCTAAGATCGAGGCGCGGATCAAGGAACTGCTCGCCGGGGAAGAGGCACGAACGGATATCGACCTCGATTTCCTGCGCGACTGCGCCACCGTCGCCTGCAGTATTCATCGGCTCCACTTCGAATCACTGGCGCTTCTGGCGTGCAATAGCCATCGCATCGATGACTACGAACGCCTCACGCTCGTGCTTGGCGAATTCCGCTCCGACAATCGTTGCCCGCCACGGTGGCTTGAAGAGCACGCGGTCGCCATGCTCAATAACCCCGCAGCGGTTTGCGTGACCGCGCTTGAGGGTTTTGCGCACGATTTCCCCGCGTTCAAGCCGGCAGCGTTCAATGCGTTCCGCGAGCGGCTTCCCCAGATAAAACTCGGTGAGCTCCTCGCCCTTGCCCCCGAAGACGACGATTTCAATTGGGTGTGGCATCGGGAGATCGCTGCACGCAAAGACGCCCTCGCCGAGCACCTTGCGGCGCTCCAAGCCGATGCCGCGGCCGACGCCGACGCCGAAGTCCCGTTCTAACACTCTGTGCCCAGCCAGCGCTGCGGCATGTGTGTTTACATCTCATGGCCCGAACCTTTTCGGGCCTTTTTCGTTGTGGCGCGTTGTGCTAAACTGTGTTTTATATGTTGCCTCTCTTCCTCCCGCTCGGCATTCTTCTCGCCGCAGGTCTTGTTACGCTCTCGGCGATCTCGCTGCACCTTTTTTACCTTCAGTTGCTTTGGATCGTGCTTGGCGCGGGGCTGGTGGTTCTGTTTTGGTATGTTGATTGGCGCATGGTCTTTAACGCGCGCTGGGTCATTTGGGGCATCTATATTCTTGCGCTCGCGCTGATCATTTTTGCCTATGCGCGCGGGCCGATCATCCGCAACACGCGGAGTTGGATCACGCTCGGTCCCTTCACCTTGCAGCCGGTAGAGATCATGAAGATCGCTCTCATATTCTTGTTCGCGGCCTATTTCAGCCGGCGTCATCTTGCCGTCGCGCGGTGGCAAAATATTCTAACCTCGTTCTTTTTCTTTGCCATTCCTGCCGCGATCGCCGTGCGCCTGCCGGACCTTGGCTCCGCGCTCGTTTTCTTCGGTATCTGGTTCGGCTTTCTTCTACTCCTTGGGCTTCCTTTGCGGCGAGTGCTTGCCGCGCTTGCGATCTTCGCCGTTGCTGGGGGCCTCATTTGGGTTTATGTGCTGCGGGATTATCACCGCGCCCGCATCGTCGGATTTCTCTATCCGCAGCATGATGTTTTGGGTGTTAATTACAGCACGGCGCAATCCAAGATCGCGATCGGTTCGGCGGGGATGTTCGGCAAGGGCTATGGCCAGGGAACGCAGACCCAGCTTGGCTTTCTTTCGGAACCAACGGAGGACTTTATTCTTGCCGGGATCGTTGAGGAATGGGGGATCGTGGGCGGGCTCATCGTGCTCGCCGCGTTTTTCTTTCTGGTGCTGCAGATCCTTACGATCGGCGCGCTCGCCGACGAGAACTTTGAGAAATTTATCTGCATTGGCACCGCCATGATGCTGGGAGTGCAGTTCCTTTTGAATGCGGGATCCACGACGGGGCTGTTGCCTGTCGTTGGCGTTACGTTTCCCTTTGTAAGCTATGGCGGTTCCAGCATGCTCGCAAACTTTTTCACCGTGGCGATCGTAAATTCTATTCGTAAGCGGTCGTAGTCACTATAAAACCCATGCAACGCTTTTATACAAAGAATATTATAGTAGGCGCGTGCGCCACGTTCCTGATTCTCGGCGGGATCGGTGTTTTTGTATATAATCTTTTTCCGGTCGCGCCCGTTGGCGCGCCGTCGGTGGTCTTTGAAGTGAAGCCGGGCGATGGTTTCCGCGGCGTCATCACTCATTTGAAAAATGCGGGCATCGTGCGGTCGTCGCTCGTTACCGAGATGCTCGCACTGCTTACCGGATCAGCGCTCCACTTGCAGCCGGGACTGTATCATTTGAGCGCGGCGATGTCGCCATGGACGGTGTTGAGTGATCTTGCCGCGAACGGGGCGGGGGAGGTGACGGTCATGATCCCCGAGGGTGAAAATATTTATCAAATCGATGCGCTGCTTGCCGATGCGCTTGTGATTCGGCGCGGCGCTCTTATTAATCTTAAAAACGCGAAGGATCTTGAAGGGAAATTATTTCCTGATACGTATCGGTTTTATACGAACGCTCCGGTCGGCGATGTGGTTGCCGTGATGACCCAAAATTTTGATACAAAAGCAGCACCGCTGCTTCCGGCGGCGAGCACGACCGCCTGGAATGACCTCATCGTTGCCTCGATAGTGGAAAAAGAAGTGTCAGGCGCGGACGACCAGAAGATCGTAGCGGGGATTGTGTGGAAGCGGCTCCAGGCGGGGATGCCGCTCCAGATGGACGCCACGATCTGTTATGGGATGTGGGCGGCGAACCCCCTTGCTATCCCCAATTGCGGGTCGCTTGACTTAAAATTCAATTCGCTCTACAATAGCTACTTATATAGGGGGCTCCCTCCTGGTCCTATCGGAAATCCTGGTATTTCGGCGATTCGTGCTGCTGTTTCGCCCGTAAGTTCGTCGTATTGGTACTATTTAAGCGACCCCGCGACGGGGAAAACTATCTTTGCTAAAACCCTTGACGAACAACACCAAAATACAGTTAAATACTTAAAAGGTCATTAACCGCATGGGGGCGGTTTTTTGCGTGTTACGAGGATTAAAAAATTATTAAATTAAACTTAAATTTTAATGGCGAAATTTTCCAGCATAAAGGATTTCTCAAAATCAAAATCTCTCATTGCGCCCTTCAACTTGAACGAGGCGCAGTTGCGTTCATATCAGTGGTTCTTAGATAAAGGTTTGCGCGAACTCTTTGCGGAGATCTCACCGATCCGCGACCATACCGGAAAGGAGTTTGAACTTTCGTTCGTGGGCTATCGTTTTGACGAACCGAAATATGACGAGACGACCGCGCGCTATAAAGAAGCGACGTACGAGGCGCCGTTGCGCTGCACGTTAAAGCTGGTGAACAAGCGGACGGGCCGCACGGAAGAGCAGGAGGTCTATTTCGGCGATTTCCCGATTATGACGAGCCGCGGCACGTTCATCATAAACGGCGTGGAGCGCGTGGTGGTTTCCCAGCTCGTGCGTTCGGCGGGCGTCTATTTCACTTCAACGCCCTATCGTGGCCGGCAGCTTTTCGGCGCAAAGATCATTCCGTCGCGCGGCGCGTGGCTTGAATTTGAAACCGACGTGAGCGGTGAGATTGGCGTGAAGATCGACCGCCGCCGCAAGGTGCCGGTGACCGACATTCTCCGCATCTTCGGGTTGGATAATGAAAAGATTCATACCGCACTCGCTAAGAACGATACCGGTCCGATAAAATTCCTGGACGCGACGCTCAAAAAAGATGTTGCGAAGGACGCTGCCGAATCATATGTGGAGATCTACCGCCGCCTGCGGCCGGGCGACCCGGCGAGTGCCGATACGGCAATGAGCCTTATTGACGCCATGTTCCAGCGCAATGACCGCTACGACCTTTCGGAGGTCGGTCGGTACAAGATGAATCAGCGCCTCGGCCTTGACCGCAAGCGCGACGTGAAACTTTTGGAAGCCGAAGACCTGCTGGCCATCGTGCGCGAGATCATCAATTTGAATAATGACGCGGACGCCGTTGAAGACGACATCGACCACTTGGGCAACCGCCGCTTGAAGACGGTGGGAGAGCT
>CAZNYI010000077.1:0-4115 GCA_964577245.1 uncultured Candidatus Saccharibacteria bacterium | reverse complement strand
TCCTTGCGGGGCCCTTCTTTTTTATGGCACACTCTTTCTTTTAGATCTGCCATATGTCTGGTATATGGCGCAAACTCCTCCTCGCCACAGCCCAATCTGCTAGAATATAAGTAATGTATTGGTCGTATATCTTCTTTGCGATCGTGGGGTGTGCCATCGTGGGGTGTGCCATCTATTTTGAATTGCGCTATGCGTTGCGCAAGCGCATCGCGTCGTCCTTAAGTACCACGCTTTTCCTGGTGAAGATTCCAAAGCCGTCGGCGGCGGGGGCCGCAGGAGCTGCCGCGGGCAGTGCCGAACACGGCGACTTTAAATCCGAGCTCGCGCACTTTGAGCAATTTTTGGGCAGCATGGCAGCGATTAAAAAACCGTTCACGTTCGAGATTGCGGTGCCGCATGTGGGCGAGGAGATATTTTTCTATCTTGCTGTGCCGAAGCTTTCGCAGGAGGTGGCCGCAAAGCAGATCCAGGGGCTTTGGAGCGGTGCGTCCGTAGAAGCCGTGACGGATGATTTCAACATTTTCAACGTGAACGGCGTTTCGGCCGCGGCGTATCTAAAACAAAAAGAACACCACGGCCTGCCAATTCGCACCTATAACGAGCTCGGCACCGATTCGTTTGAATCCATTCTCGGAGCGTTCGCGAAGATCAATGAGATCGGCGAAGGCGCGGCCATGCAGGTGATCATGCGTCCGTCGCCCGACGGCGCAAAAAAAGAAGTTCAGCGCGCGATAGAACGGATGAAGAAGGGAGAGGATTTTAAAAAAGCATTTCGCAGCGATTTGGGGCGGGCGCTTTCTGATCCGGGCGAACTTTTGAACCCGAAAACAAAAGAAGAGCAGGCGGAGAAAAAACAGGAACAAGTGGTGGACGACGAAACGGTGAAGGCGCTGCAGTCAAAGATCACAAAACCACTTTTCTTTGTGAATGTGCGGCTCGTGGCGTCCGCCGGATCGCCCTTCCAGGCGAATGATATTCTTGACGGCCTTGCGGCCGGATTCAGCCAGTTCGGCAGCCCTATGCGGAACGAACTGAAAATAATAAAACCGCGCAACGTTGATAAGCTGATCCGCCAATTCATCTTCCGCGAATTCGACGGCGGCCAGGCCATGATCCTTTCCACCGAAGAGATCGCGAGCTTCTACCACTTGCCGATCGCGTCCACTGAAACGCCGCGCGTGAAGTGGTTGAAGTCAAAAGAGGCCGCGCCGCCGGAGAACCTGCCCAAAAAAGGCACGCTCCTTGGTGAGAGCGTTTTCCGTGGGCAGACCAAGCCCGTCTATATTACGGACGAAGACCGCCGCCGCCACCTTTATGTGGTCGGGCAGACCGGCACCGGAAAATCCACGTTCCTTGGCAATGCAATGATAGAAGACATCCGCGCCGGCAAAGGCATGGCGATCATTGATCCGCACGGTGACCTGGTGGAAGGCGCGCTTGGCTTCATTCCGAAGGAACGCCTGGACGACGTGGTGTATTTTGACCCCGGCGATCTTGCGCGCCCGCTCGGCTTGAATATGCTTGATTACAATTTTGACCGACCGGAAGAAAAGACGTTCATCGTGAACGAGATGCAGAGCATCTTCAATAAACTCTTTACGGCGGAAACAATGGGTCCGATGTTTGAACAATACATGCGGAACGCGTTGTTGCTTCTTATGGAAGACATGCCGAACGAACCTGCCACGCTCATAGAAGTGCCGCGCGTGTTCACGGACACCGCCTACCGTCTGCGCAAACTGGAGCGCATCAAAAATCCCGTCGTCATAGATTTCTGGCAGAAGGAAGCCGTGAAAGCCGGCGGCGAAGCGTCGCTTGCGAACATGACGCCTTACATCACGTCAAAGTTCAACAACTTTATTTCAAACGACTACATGCGGCCGATCATCGGCCAGCCGAAATCGGCGTTCAACTTCCGCGAAATAATGGATAGCGGAAAGATTCTGCTCGTGAATCTTTCAAAAGGGAAAATAGGGGATATCAACGCCGGGTTGCTCGGTATGGTCATTACCGGAAAACTTTTGATGGCGGCGCTCTCGCGCATTGATATTGCCGAGGGCGGCGAACGGCGCGATTTCAACCTCTACATCGACGAATTCCAGAACTTCACCACGGATTCCATTGCCACCATACTTTCGGAAGCGCGCAAATATCGCCTGAACCTCACGATGGCGCACCAATTCATCGCCCAGCTCACTGACAAAATAAAAGACGCGGTCTTCGGGAACGTGGGCTCCATGCTCGTGTTCCGCGTGGGCGTGCAAGACGCCGAGTTCCTCGTGAAGCAGTTTGAACCGGTCTTCAACCAGAACGACCTTATTAATATAGACAACCTGAACGCCTACGCGAAGATCTTGATCAACGGGCAGACCTCGCGGCCGTTCAACATGAAGGTGGGCACGGCGTGGTGGAGCGGCGGCAACAAAGAGCTTGCGGCGAAGCTGAAAGAATACTCGCGCATGAAATATGGCGCAGAACGGCAGGGGATCGAAGATGAAATTTATCGGCGCCTGCGGGAGTAGCATGGCAGCGTATTTTGGAACCTGGCTCCGGGAGAGATAGATGCCTGCTTTTTACTGCTTAGCACTCTCCTTCTGATTCACGATCACGCCTATCACTGATGGCCCTCCCGCACGGTTCCAAAATACGCTGCCATGCTACTCCCGTAGGCGGCCATCATTTTTTTCATTTGGAATCACCGTGCTACAATAGTTCAATGCAACCAAGCGATCGGGTTTTTTCTGTCGGGGAATATATTGAATTGCTGAATGTTTTTTTCAAGGCGCAAGCGGCGCGGATCACGGGCGAAGTGACGGCGCTCACGCGCGCGGCGTCGGGCCACGTGTATTTTACGATCAAAGACAAAAAGGATGGCGGTGTGATGGATTGCATTATTTGGAAAGGGAACTATGCGATCTGCGGCGTCGTGCTTGAAACGGGCATGGAAGTGATCCTTGCGGGCCACCCGAACATTTACCCGCCCTCCGGACGGTTTTCGTTTGTTGCGGATACGGTAGAACTAGTGGGTGAAGGTGCCTTGAAGAAGGCCTATGATGCGCTGAAGGAAAAGCTGGAAGCGGAAGGCGTCTTTGCGCCGGAGCGCAAGCGGTCGCTCCCGGAATATCCCGCGCGCATAGGCGTGATCACATCGCTCAAGGGTGCGGTCATTCACGATTTTGAAAATAATCTTGGAAAGTTCGGTTTCAAAGTGAGTGTGCTTGATTCGCGCGTGGAAGGCCAGCAGGCAGTGGCGCCGCTTTTAGAAGCGCTTGCCGTGATGCGACGCCTCGCGACGGAGGGCCGCATAGAAGTACTCGTGTTGATCCGCGGCGGCGGATCGCTTGAATCGCTTCTTGCCTTCAACAACGAAACGCTCGTGCGCGCCATTGTTGATTTCCCGGTGCCGGTCATTGCGGGCATCGGGCATGATAAAGACGTGCCACTCGCCGCACTCGCTGCGGACTTTATGACGTCCACGCCCACGGCGGCGGCGCATCTTTTGAGCAAGCCGTGGGAAGAGGCATACGCGAAGATGCGCGAGGTGGCCTATCTCTTCTCGCGCGTTGAAGCGCGGTTCGAACGCATCCGTGCAGATCTTGATATGGCGTGGAGTTCGGTCATTGATCACACAGCACAAGCGATCGAACACGCCAAAGAGACGCTTACGAATGCGGAGCGGCTTTTGCGCGTGCACGATCCGCGCCGACCGCTACGGTTGGGGTATGCTATTGTGCGGACAGGCGCGGGCGCAGGCAAACTGGTGCGGAGTGTGCGCGACGTCGGCACGGGAGATATTTTGAATACCGAACTTGTGGACGGGGTAGTAAAATCAAAGGTTGAAGACGTATAATAATAAAAACATGACTGCGAAACCAGAGCGATCAGAAAAAAAAGAAAGCTTCCAGCACCATCTCAAAGAGATCAGCGAGATCCTTGAATGGTTTGACGCGCAAGAAGAGCTTGATGTAGAAGCGGCGCTCGTAAAGATCAAAAAAGCGGCGGAGCTCATCAAAACCAGCCGGAAGCGCCTGGGAGAGATCGAGAACGAATTCAACGAGGTGAAGGGCGAGGTGGAATAGTTAGGCGTCAAGTTTCTTTTAAGATAGTTTTAATGG
>CAZNYI010000076.1:0-4144 GCA_964577245.1 uncultured Candidatus Saccharibacteria bacterium | reverse complement strand
AATTCGACCACTATGAGCCAACGCCCTCGAATGTCGCGCAGCTTATCATTGAAGGGAAGAAGCGTTAGCCTCGCGCTCTTTCTGTTTTTTGAACCTGGCTTCGGGAGAGATGGATGTCTGCTTGTTGCTGTGGAACGCTCTCATTCTGATTTACAATCACGCCCATCACTGATGGCCCTTTCGCATGGTTCAAAAAACAGAAAGAGTGCGAGGCTACCGTCTCTTGTTGTTCAATGATGAACTACGCGACGATCTGTTGATTTTAATTCAGGCTCATCTTATGATTTAAATATGAAAGATCCTCTGCCCGGCATCCCCGGTAATCCTGAAGAAAACACTACGGTAGAAAACGAGAAAAAAGCCCAGTTGGTGCCCGTCGAAGAGCTGATTCCGGGTATCAAACCAGAGATAGAGGGTGCGAGAGTAGGATTTCGTGGGCTTGATAATGACAATACATATGTCAACGATTTATTACGGACGGTTGAGTCAAAGCCAGAATTTAGCAAATTCTTTAAAGATTTTCAGGGGCAAATCGTAGTCGATTTGGGTGCAGGCGCTGAATCAAGTGACTATAAAGTAATAATGGCCACGGGTGCGAGGGCATATGTCGGCGTCGAGCCGAATTTTATAAAATTCCTTTCGAGCGACATTGCTGAATTACTAAAGGATGAAAGTAAAAAGACAGAAAGCGCTGCTATCCCTGCCGCCGTAGTGGAGAGCGACGCGTTGACTTTTTTGAGACGGTTACCCGACAAGAGCGTTAGTGTCTTTTCGAGTGGAACAGGGGCGGAGGTTCTGTTGGAAGATTACGACTATATAGATGAAGTATCAAAAGAGATCGAGCGGGTTTTACACCCTAACGGCGCTTTTGTTGGTTATAGCTCTTCGTTTGAATTAAATCCGAAGAATTTTGAGCTGGAGGATCTAAGGAAAGAAGCTAAAGATTTTCGTCCCCACTTCTTCCCTTTCGAGCTTTACCGGCCGAAAGCCGGTAAAGAGTGACGGTCTATCTTGCCACTTTTGGATTTTAAATTCCACGAACTGTATTGTTCCAAAAATTATTCACCCCGTCCTCTGGGGGACGGGGATCAGTGGGATAATCCCAACAATGCCTCAACAATAGCAAGCCTATCAGGCAAGTCAAACGTTCTTTAACGATTCTTTAATCTGCGGTTAAAATAGTTTTAATGCCCTTTGTGCCATCATGGGCGGATGGCACAAGATTATGAGGCGTTTTATTTGCGAGTTGGGAGTGTGCCGTGTCCGAAATTCAACGGTGAGCGGATCACTTTCAACCGAACGGGGCTTAATCATCTTATTCGAAAGCATGGCAAGCGGCGATTAAAAAGCGATCGAGAGCGCCGCTTTGCGTTACTTCAATACGCGCCAGGTATTATCGCAAACCCTCGTGCCGAAGTCATTTCCAGAAAGACACGGCGGGCAAATTTCTGGATGTTTAAAGAAGAAAAAGATGGCCGCACGGTCAAAGTGATCGTGAGACAGTTGAGCGGTGGTAAGAAGCACTTTTACAGCATCTTTGCCAATAAGAAAAAACCTCCCTCGGCTTGAGGAAGGTCCTTTCATATGCCCGTTCCCACCATAAGACGAGAGAAGTGTTCCGGCCAAAGGTCGTCACCTCGCACGGGCATGGTTTTATTGTATGGCGGCGCTTCTATAAGTCAAACGTTCTTTAATAATTCTTTAATCTTTGAGGTGGGCGTGGTTAGTCGTTGGCCCGTCCTGTCCACACCGTTTCCACCGCGCTGGTTGACAGAAATGCACGGTTTGCCCTACAATAGCTTGGTACGCATCCCTGACCAAGGGTAAAAAACAGGTCGATTGGTTAAGTTTCCCACAGCTTTACAAGCTGTTTTTATTGGACGGGGAGCAGGTTATAAATAAAAATAATAAATAATAAAAAATAATGGCAGAAAAAGAAAAGTTTGACCGATCCAAGCTGCACGTGAATGTCGGCACGATCGGGCACGTGGACCACGGCAAGACGACGCTGACCGCCGCGATCACCCACGTTTTGTTCAAAAAAGGTTTGGCGAAGAAAGAAGAGGGAGTTGATCAGATCGACAACGCGCCGGAAGAAAAAGCGCGCGGTATCACCATCGCGTTGCACCACTCGGAATACAACTCCGAGAAGCGCCACTACGCGCACATCGACGCACCGGGACACGCGGACTACATTAAGAACATGATCACGGGTGCCGCCCAGATGGACGGCGCGATCCTCGTGGTGGCCGCGACCGATGGTCCGATGCCGCAGACGCGCGAGCACATTTTGCTTGCGTATCAGGTAGGTGTGCCGAAGATCGTGGTGTTCCTCAACAAGTGCGATATGGTAGACGACCCGGAGCTTATCGACCTCGTTGAATCGGAGGTGCGCGAGCTTCTGAAGAAGTATCACTTTGACGGTGACAACACGCCGGTGATCCGCGGTTCGGCCTTGAAAGCATTGGCCACGACTTCGCTTGATGACCCGGATGCGAAGCCGATCTTGGACCTCGTGCAGGCGTTGGACGACTACATCCCCGACCCGGTTCGCGAGATCGACAAGCCGTTCCTTATGCCGATCGAAGACATCTTCTCTATTGAAGGCCGCGGCACGGTCGTGACTGGCCGTATCGAGCGCGGAAAGGTGAAGGTGAACGAAGAGGTTGAGATCATCGGGCTCCGCCCGACCGTGAAGACCGTCATCACGGGCATCGAAATGTTCAACAAGCTTTTGGACGAAGGTATTGCGGGCGATAACGTGGGCGCCTTGCTCCGCGGTCTGAAGAAAGAAGACGTGGAGCGCGGTCAGGTGATCGCAAAGCCGGGCAGCGTAACGCCGCACACCGAGTTTGAAGCCGAGGTCTACATCCTTTCAAAGGAAGAGGGTGGTCGCCACTCGCCGTTCTTCAAGGGTTACAAGCCGCAGTTTTACATCCGTACCACGGATGTGACGGGCGAAGTAACCTTGCCGGAAGGCATGGAAATGGTGATGCCGGGCGACACCGTGAAGCTCGTCGTGAAGCTCATCTCTCCGGTCGCGCTTGAAGACAAACAGCGTTTCGCCATCCGCGAAGGAGGCAAGACCGTGGGCGCAGGAGCCGTCACGAAGATCATCAAATAACACGATGGCCAAAACGGCAGAAATAGTCCAAAAGATCAGGCTGAGGATAAAATCCTACGATCACAAATTGATCGACAATTCGGCGCGCCAGATCATCGAGGCAGCCGAACGGAACGATGCAAAAGTGATCGGCCCGATCCCGTTGCCGACCGAGATCAAGCACTACACCGTGAACCGTTCCACATTTGTCTTTAAGGACTCGCGCGAACAGTTCGAGCTCCGGGTGCACAAGCGCCTGGTGGAGATCCTGAATCCCAGCCAGAAGATCATAGAATCGCTTTCGAATCTGAATCTTCCGGCGGGGGTGGATGTGGAAGTGAAGATGGTATAGCGCTAAAGCGAAGATCGCAAAAACCGCCCTCATAGGCGGTTTTTGTTTGCCTTGTTTTTTGTTTTTGAGACCTGGCTTCGGGAGAGATGGAGGTCTGCATGTTACTGCGGAGCACTCTCATTCTGATTTATAATCACGTCTATCACTCACGGCCCTCTCGCACGGTCTCAAGAACAAAAAACAAGGCAAACAAAACCACGCACGTGGGGAAATTGGTGTTCTATAATTTCTTCGCGAACTCCAGCGCTTCCGCCTCGTGCTCTTCCGTTGTTTTCTTACGCCCATCCTGCGGGGTGTCCCAGTGAGCGAGCAAATGCCGGAAGGCCGCGACCGCTTCCGCATTTTCCGCGAGTTCCTGCGCGTCGGACCAATCGTGGGAAGCTGCGATCAATGCCTGGGTGATTATTTCGGTTTTTTCCGGACTTCGCTCTATCTCCTGAAGCATAAAAGCGAGGCCGGGATCCCGCTGTTCCATCCTTATTCTCACTATTCCAAGCCCGCCGTCCGATGGAAGCGTGGAATGCTTGCGGTCAACGTTTGCCTCAAAGGGAGCTCCTTGGTTCATTTCTATATTATATCATCACCTGAGTGTGAAGTGAACGTGGCAAAACCACATGTCAAGTTTCTTTTAAGATAGTTTTAATGGTCTTTATTGTACGATTCATCGGTCAATGGGGCCGGTGGTGAAA
>CAZNYI010000075.1:0-4178 GCA_964577245.1 uncultured Candidatus Saccharibacteria bacterium | reverse complement strand
TATAACGCGGAGGTGGTGTGATATAATAAAAACATGAATAAAACAACTAAAATCGTTTGGTGGGTCGTCGGGGTAGTTGTGGTCGTTGGTCTCGTGTGGTGGGGCGTTTCTAAAAATACCGCGCAGGGCGGCACGGTAAAGATTGGTTTTATGGGGCCCATGACGGGGGATAATGCCACCATGGGCATAAATGGCCTTGCGGCAGTCGGTATTGCAAGAGATGAAATTAATGCCGCGGGCGGCATAAGCGGCCGGCAGGTAGAGATCGTTTCGGAAGACAGCAAGTGCGATGCCACCGCGGCGGCTGACGCCGCGAGCAAGTTGGTGAACGTCGACGGCGTGGTTGCCATCATCGGCGGCCTGTGTTCATCGGAAACGCTTGCAGCGATTCCGATTGCGCAAGCGGGGCACGTCCCAATGATCAGTTATGGGTCAACCAATCCGAAGATCACGACAGCGGGGGATTACAAATACCGTTTCGTTCCTTCGGATAATTTCCAGGGCAAGTTTGCGGCGGACTACATTGTGAACACGTTGAAGGCAAAACGAGTTGCGATTTTGTACTGTTTGAGCGATTGGTGCGTCGGGCTGCATGACGTTGCAAAAGCGCGCTTGACGGAGATCGGCGTGAACGTGGTGGACGAGGAAGGGTTCCAGCAGGGCACGCAGGACCTCCGCACGCAACTCACCAAAATAAAAGCAGCGAACCCCGACGTGGTCTACTTCCCTTCGTATACAAACGAAGCGATCGTTGGATTTGAGCAAGCAAAGCAGTTAGGGCTCAAGGCGCAGATGGTCGGCGGCGACGGATGGGACGATCCGACGATTCCCGCCAAAGCGGGCGCAGCAGCGAACGGCGCGCTCTATACCGTTACTGCGAACGAGCAGCTTCCGCAATCGTTTATTGACGAGATGGCGCGCCGGACGAATGGAGCGCAGATCATCATTTATTCGCCGCGGGCATACGACATCATGAAGGCGTATGGGATGATCATGCAAAACGTTGGCGCGAACGGCGAAAAGATAAACGCCGCCCTGAAGAATAATTTCACCTACAAAGGCATTGCGGACACCTACACCCTTGATCAGAACGGCGACGACGTGACGGCGATGTTTGCGGTGAAGCAATACGTGGGAGGCAAAATACAGGACGTCGGAAAATAAATGGGGATTTTGAGCCAACTCGTGATGAACGCCCTCATCGCGGGGGCGGCGTACGCCATATTGGCGTTGGGATTCAATGTGGTCTATGGCCTCACAAAGTTCTTGAACGTGGCATACGGCGTGGTCGCGACCGTCGGCGCGTATGGTGTTTTTTTCTTTTCGCGCGCCAACGGTCTGCCGCTTTGGCTGGGAATTATTCTCGGCATCTTTGCTGCCGGGCTTGCTTCGTATCTCACCGACCTCCTTGTCTTCAAACCGCTCCGCCGCCGCAAGGCATCGGGCATGGTGCAGACCATTGCATCGCTCGGACTCATGCTGCTCATAGAATCCCTGCTTGCCATTTTCTTTACGTCCCAACTTCATAATCTAGCGGACACCGAAACGCTTCCTCGGGTTTTTAACGTGGGGGGCACCTCAATAACTTCCGTGCAGATCCTTACGATCGCCGTGGCCATTATTCTGTTTGCCGGCCTTATTCTGTTGCTCAAAAAAACCGCGTTTGGCCGCGCGGTTCGGGCGATAAGCGACGACGAAGAAGTTGCCAAAATGATCGGCATCAACACTGAGCGCATCATAAGCATCGTTTTCTTTCTTGGCGGCGCCGTCGCGGGCGTTGCGGGGATCCTCGTTGGTTTTGACGTCGGCATCTTCCCAACGATGGGATTTTTCTTTTTGATCGAGGCGGCGACGGCGTCCATCATCGGCGGTATCGGCAATGTCTATGGCGGCGTGATCGGCGCGTTCCTCTATGCGTTCGCGGAAAATCTTGGGGTTTGGAAAATAGACGCGGCATGGAAGCCGGCTATCGGCTTAGGGTTGCTGGTGCTCTTCCTTATCTTCCGCCCGCAGGGGATACTCCCCGGTGTCTCAAAAAAATAGCATGCCGTATCTTATCCACCTCCTCATCCTTTTTTGCATCTTCGCGATTCTCGCCATAAGTTTGAATTTAGCGGTTGGCTACACGGGCCTGCTTTCCCTTATGCACGCGGTGTTCTTTGGCATCGGTGCCTACGCGACGGCGATCCTCACGGTTAATTACCGCATGAACTTTTTTCTATCCCTTCTTATCGGGATGGCCGCCGCCGCGGTTTTTTCATATCTGGTCGGGAGGATTTTGCGCAACTTGAACTGGGACTATTACGTTCTGGGAACGATCGGGCTGAATCTTGTAATGACCGGTGTCTTCACGAATTGGATGGCACTCACGAACGGCCCTATGGGCATACCCGGCATTCCGCGCCCCACTCTTTTTGGACTCCACTTCGCCACAAACGAGCAATTTCTTATTCTGTGTGCTCTTGCCCTTCTCGCCATCTATTTCGCGTGCCGTTTTATCGTTTCTTCTTCGTTCGGCAGGGCCTTGAAAGCGA
This sequence comes from uncultured Candidatus Saccharibacteria bacterium, assembly GCA_964577245.1. Taxonomy (GTDB): domain Bacteria; phylum Patescibacteriota; class Minisyncoccia; order UBA6257; family 2-01-FULL-56-20; genus CAVYIK01. Next base: position 1,644 of record CAZNYI010000075.1, on the reverse strand, counting down.
TCCGCGAGGACGAAAAAGCGATTTCGGTCTTCGGGTACAACACGTTGCACTATAAGCTCGCCATCTTCACGATTTCGGCGGCATTCGCCGCGCTTGCGGGATCGCTCTTGGCGTCATATCTCACTTTTATTGCCCCCTCGTCGTTCGATGTCATGATCTCTGTTTTCATTTTCGCTATCGTCGTCCTTGGAGGCGCCGCAAATCTGAAGGGGTCGTTGGTGGGCGCGCTCGTGCTCACCCTCCTTCCGGAGGCGCTCCGCTTCGTTGGGTTTTCCGAAGATATTGCTGCGCAAATGCGGCAGCTCACCTATGGGCTTCTTGTGGTGCTTCTCATGCTCTACCGGCCGCAAGGATTTTTTGGGGAATATAAATTGGAATAATATATCAACAAGATGAACATTCTTGAAACAAAAAATCTCACGAAACATTTTGGAGGCGTTCACGCCGTTGATCATGTTTCGCTTTCGTTCGGGAAGGGGAGCCTTACGAGCATCATTGGGCCGAACGGGAGCGGCAAGTCAACGCTCATGAACGTGCTCACTGGTCTTTCTCTGATGGATGGCGGTGCGGTCGTAGTGGGCGGCGAATCTTTCCGCTCGATCCTGCCGCACGAACTTGCGATGCTCGGCATCACGCGGACGTTCCAAGAGGTGCGGCTTTTCAACCAAATGACGGTGCTGGACAATCTTCTCGTGGTTCTCACCGAGCGGCCGGTGTTTTCCGCGCTTTTCACGCGCCACACCAAATTCCATCTTGCCCGTGCGGAGGATATTTTGCGAAAGATCGGACTTTCCGAAAAACGGAACGAACTTGCGGTGAATCTTTCCTATGGCCAACGCAAGCTTTTGGAGATCGGCCGGGTGCTCGCTATGAATGCCGAAATATATCTTTTTGACGAACCGTTTGCGGGTCTTTTCCCGGAGATCGTAAAGCTGATCACGGGGATTATGAAGGAACTGCACGCGGGCGGCAAAACGATCATCCTCATAGAACACAACATGGATCTTGTGCGCGAGCTTTCGGACCGCGTGATAGTGCTGGATGACGGAAAACTTTTGGCCGAAGGAAGGCCGGACGAAGTATTAAAGCGTCGCGACGTAATCGAGGTATATCTTGGCGAATGAAAGGCGAGGCATTATTACAACTAAAAGACGTGCATGTGCGTTATGGCGGTGTGAAGGCGCTGGATGGTGCATCTCTCACGCTCGGAGAAGGGGAGATTGTGGCGCTCATGGGACCGAACGGTGCCGGCAAATCAACGGTGCTGCGAGCCGTCTTTGGTCTTGCACCGGTCGCGGCGGGACAGATTTTGTTCCACGAACAGGCAGTGACCCCCGTGCCGCACCAAATGGTGCGCCGCGGGATCGCGTTGGTTCCGCAGGGGCGGCGCGTCTTTGCCGGGCTTACCGTAGAAGAAAATCTTGAAGTGGGAGGATTTGTGATCGGCGACAAAGCGGAGCTCAAGCGCCGCATGGAAGAGGTCATGAAGACGTTTCCTGTTCTTAGGGCGCGGCGCAAGGCGCGGAGCGGCACGCTCTCCGGTGGCGAGCAGCAGATGCTCGCTTTGGCGCGCGGGCTTATGGTGGACCCGAAAGTGCTTTTGCTTGACGAGCCATCGCTCGGCCTTGCTCCCAAAATCACAAA
>CAZNYI010000074.1:0-4226 GCA_964577245.1 uncultured Candidatus Saccharibacteria bacterium | reverse complement strand
AAAAGATTGGTTGTTATTAAAGAGTTGCTATCAGATGATGGGTCTGTATATGTTCATCTTGACTCAAAAAAAGGACACTACGCGAAAGTGCTACTGGATGAGATTTTTGGTGAGAACAACTTAGTCAATGAGATTATTTGGCATTACCAAACTTCATCTGGGGCTGTACAAAAGAAATTTATAAAAAATCACGAAAACATCTTTTTCTACGCAAAGAATAAAAACGAGTATAAATTTAATCTCATTCGATCTCCATGGTCGGAAAAAACACTTAAAAAATGGCAAAGGGATGAAAAGGGTCGTATTTATCGCGTCCAAAATAAGTATGGCAAAAAATATTACATTGATCCTGCGGGAAAATTAGTTGATGATGTTTGGGATATTACACTTTCGTCAAGAACCTATGAACGGATAGGGTATCCTACCCAAAAACCAGAGGAACTCTTAGAAAGAATCATTCGAGCTTCGTCAGATGACGGAGATATCGTCCTCGACGCCTTTGCGGGGTCTGGTACGACTTCCGCCGTGGCCGAAAAGCTCAGACGAAGATGGATAGCAATTGATTGCGGAAAACTCTCAATTTATACCATTCAGAAGCGAATGTTGAATCTGCATAAAGATATTGGTAATGGTGGCGAATTGCTCTCTATTAACCCCTTCACTCTTTACAATGCTGGTTTGTATGATTTTGAAACCCTACGGCATTTATCATGGGAAAGCTGGCGATTTTTTGCACTTAAACTTTTCGAATGCAAAGACGAGCCACATAAAATCGCTGGTTTTCAGATGGATGGAAAGCGTCAAGGTTCAAGTGTCTACGTTGTTAATCACTTTAATGATAAAGCTGGGATTAGTCGTGAAACCATAGCTGACATTCATGCAAGTATTGGCAAGTCGATTGGCGATCGTTGTTTTATCATCGCTCCACGCGGCGCATTCCTCTTCCAAGAAGATTTTATTGAGATCGACGGCGTGCGATATTATGCACTTCGCATCCCGTATTCTTATATTAGTGAATTACACCGTCGGGAGTTTTCAGCACTTAAGCAACCAAGCGACGAAATGGCGGTAAATGAGACGGTTGAAGCGGTAGGATTTGATTTTATTCAACCGCCTGTTGTGGAATTTGAAATCGATGAGAAGAAAGAGATGGTTCTTATTAAGATAAAGAAATTTGAGAGTCGTGCACGTCTGAGGGGGAAGGAACAGGTTCTTAAACACGATACACTATCAATGGTGATGGTTGACTATGACTATAACGGCAAGGTTTTTGATTTAGATAAGGTTTTTTATGCGGACGGACTCAAACCCGATGGTTGGAAAATAAAATTGCCAGTAGAAGATATTAAAGGAGATATTATGCTCTTATTTTTGGATATTTATGGTAACGAGTCGTTTCAGATTATTAGGAAGAAGCAGTCCTTAAAAAAGACTCGATCTATAAATAAAAAATAACTATGCCAAGGCAAAATCACAACGGAATAAGACACTTTCAAAATGACGATCTCGTTCTTGGCGTTGGCACTTCGATTGATCGTCGGAGGTGGGATGAAGATAAATACGAGCGGTTTATCGACGAGCTTTGCGGTGAACGCGAGTATCAAAAAGAAGCGATACGAGTCGCGCTTCGTTATCTGCTTGGCGGCGAGTCTCGCGATCTACGAGATTTGGCTGCAAAGAATTTCGAGCATAACGAGACGCTGCGCGATAAATATGGTTCGCTTGAGAATATGGAACGACACTTGCAATTGCCGGATAAACTTTCTGCCTCGCTCGATCTTGCGACGGCTACTGGTAAAAGCTATGTAATGTACGGCATAGCGGCGATTATGCTCGCTGAGGGTGCAGTTGATAGGGTGATGGTGCTTTGTCCCTCCACGACGATTGAGGCGGGGCTTTTGGAAAAGTTCAAAATGAAGGCGGGAGACGCTGATCTGCGAGACCTTTTACCAGAGAATGCAGTGATAAACGCACCCAAAATTATCAATGCGAGCGACAGCATTGTTGCTGGCAGTATTTGCGTCGAAAATTATCATGCGATCCTTGCCCACGTTCGTTCCTCAATTAGAGATAGCTTGAAGGGAAAAGGAGAGAAGACGCTTGTTTTGAACGATGAAACACACCACGTTGTGAACGAGGTAGCGAGCAGGGCAAAGAAATGGAAAGAATTTCTGACTGATCCAGAATTTGCCTTCCGATATATTATTGGGCTTTCCGGCACTTGCTATCTCGGTAACGAGTATTTTTCCGATGTCATCTATCGCTATTCTTTACGGAAGGCGATGGATCAGGGATTCGTAAAGAAAATTCACTATATAACTGATTCGGAAATCCCGCAGGGCAGGCAACCGGAAGAAGAAAAATGGCAGTTGGTGCTTAATCGCCATGAGGAAATACGGCGAGAGTTGAAGTCGCACAAGTTGCGCCCCCTTACTATTGTTATCACAAGAGACATCCAAGGATGCAAAGACGTTGCCGAAAAATTTAAGGCGTTCTTGAAAGAGCAAACAGGTAAGAGTTGCGAACAGATAGACGACCAGATGCTCGTCATCCACAGCGATGCGCCAGATCTGCCACGCCTCGCGGCTGTAAATAATGCGAGCAGTAAAGTTGAATGGATATTCTCCGTCTCCATGCTTAATGAGGGCTGGGATGTAAAACGGGTTTTCCAGATAGTGCCGCACGAAAAAAAGGCATTTGACAGCAAGTTGCTGATTGCGCAAGTGCTGGGACGCGGCTTGCGCAAACCGGAGGGCTGGAGCGGTGAACAGCCCGTGGTTACGGTTTTCAATCACGACAAGTGGGCGGATAGTATCCGACAACTCGTGCATGAAGTTATGGAGGACGAAAAGCGCATACCGACTTCGCCGGTTTCCAGCTCTCAATTCAATTTTGAATTGACCAACATCGAGTACGATCCGAAGCCGCGTATCGAGAAATACCCCATGGGCCAGAAATATAAGCTCTTTACAAAAGGATATGTTGATCTCTCAACCGAACAGCCCATCGAGGAGATGAGGTTTGAATTCGAAGAGGCGAACACCGGCAGGCGGGTGCCATGGAAAACAAAGATCAAGCATAAGACATATGCTCCGCGCGAAGTTGCAGAGGTCATGTACCAGCGATTCGAGGATTTACCGGATGATGAAGACCGAAAATTCTATGCCAAACAATTCCCTGTCAAAAAACTCGAAGAGATTATTGATCTATCACTAAAGAAAAGCCGTAATAAAGCGATCACGGAAAGTATCCGGCAGAAATTTCTGCAATCGCTCGGAACGCTCCACCGGAAAGAAGCGCAGAACGTCAGGTATGATTTTGAAGCGACAAATTACCATTCCATTTCAACGGCAAATCGTCCCCAGGAGGGCGCGAGCGCGTCCGACCTTAAAAACGGCAAAACTCTTTTTTACACTAACAAAACCGAAGAGAGCATTCCTGATGACGTTAAGCAGTTCTTCGAGGAGGCGACCGAAAGCGGCAGCGGATATAAGTGCGTGCCGGTATCCAATTATTATGATTTCAAAACGCCGCTGAACGCTGTCGTGGCGGATCACGATAACGAGAAGAGGTTTATAAAAGAGTTGGTGAATTCCGAAAACGTAAAACATATCGACGCGTGGATAAAATCAACCCCGATAGGATTTTATGAGATCGCTTACTTTTGGAAGAAAGGGGAGCATCCAAAACGCGGTAGATTCAATCCCGATTTCTTCATTAAGATTGGCAAGTTAATCCTTGTCGTGGAGATCAAGGACGACAGCGAGATAGCCGAGCCATCGGAAGAGAATAAGAAAAAAAATGAGTATGCGTTGAAGCACTTTGCGAGGGTAAACGCCTATCTCAAAAAGAAAAGCAAGGGATTATCGTATAAATTTAATTTCCTGACGCCGTCGGATTTTGGTAGTTATTTCCAGAGTATCCGCGATGGCGACGTCGAGGGTTTCCGGTCAGAACTTGATGTTGCGCTTGCGGAGTAGATTCTCGCCGAGAAGAGGAAAACTATCGTTTTGGTGCTCGTGAAAACGCCCAGTGGTGTCCCCAGTGGGCAAGATAGTAATATAAAAACCAAGTTTGAAAGCATCCCGGCGGAGTATTAAACCCCGTCCATAAAAAAGACCCGCCGGGTGGCAGGTCATGCCGTGTCGGGCGGGTCGAACGAAACTACGAGGGGAGGATGATCTTGTCGCGGAACTCTTCATCCTCAACGAGGTGACGCAGAATAC
>CAZNYI010000073.1:0-4428 GCA_964577245.1 uncultured Candidatus Saccharibacteria bacterium | reverse complement strand
CCCGAGGTGGAGGCTTGCGTGTAAGTTGCTTGGGGAATCGATACATAATTGGGCGTGTTGGCAACAATCGTCACAGATACCGGTGCCGGAACAGTCCAACCGGAGATCGTTTTGAAATTAACGACGTGGGAACCAGCGCTCAAAGTAACTATAGAATTCAAGTTATACCATGTTCCCCCATCTACTTGCCATTGCGCACCGGCATTGATGGCGGCATTGGGATAAAGCAACACGGTCAAATTCCCCGTTTGGGTCGCTTGCGTGTATTGACCCGTGACCGGGGTCGTGCCGCCCGAGGAAACGGATACTGTTTGCGTTGCCGGAGTGATCCAACCAGGTAAACTCTTAAAATACACCGGGTAGCTGCTTCCCGACAGTCCTGTAACCGAAGAACCCGACGATTCCCACGTCTGACCGTCAATGCTCCACATGGCTCCGGCAGTTATGGCCCCTTGGGGAGAAAGTGTGACCTGAATTGCGCCAGATGCCGCCGGGGCGACGTTCTTGACCGTGACGTTTATTGGCGGAGATGACACGGTGACACCGCTTTCCGTGTAGCTTGCCGAAATCGTCACTATGGTGTCACTGCTCACGCTGCCCGCCGTCAGCACCCCAGTTGCTGTTGAGATCGCAACAAGGCTGGAATTCTTACTCCAAGAAGCTGGCGTGACGGTCTTGACCAGGCCGCCGATATAGGTCACTTGAACCGTAAAGGGGGTCGTGCTGGAAGAGTTTTCGTTGACGGAAGTCGGGCCGGAAATTGCGAGCGATACAGGTGCGGTGAGAATGGCCGAAAGGTCGGTAATCAATGAGTTAAAAACCGGCTGTGATCCGGTTGCCCCGTCACCTTTTCCCTGCCACATTTCAGTATGGGTGTAGTCTTCCGCAGACACTCCATCTGCATCGCCGAATATGCGTAACTGTTGATCTGTCAAATGACCTTGAAATATTGCGCTTGCGAATGGCACAATTCCATCAGAGCTCATATTCAAATCCCTAACATATATGTTGTTTCCAGCATTGTAAGCAAGGGCCTGAAAGCCATTTATGTCCCAAAAAAAGCGTGTTGAGTTTAATATACCAGCATAAGCAATAATCTTGCCGTCGTAAACGCTCGCTGCCGTGTTCAAGTTTTGCAGCAATTGATTCGTGTCCCCAATTGCCCAACCTGGTTCATTATACCCGTCCCACCACAGATTTTTTCGGTTAATTTGATTTGGAGATTGATCAAGAAACCATGCCGAGTTCACTGTAGCTAAGTCAACATCGTCCGAATTTAGCAACCCTGTCAGACCAATTCTTAAAAACAACGACCCGCCAGGTGCTATCGAGTTTGCCAAATATGTGCCGTGAAAAGGCGTTGCCAAAGTTATTAGTTTTGCCACGCGTTCACCCCAAAGCGTTGTATTATCCGTAGAGGTTTGCATCATGAACTGTCGGGCAACCAAACCGCCCATGCTATGGGCTACAATAACGATCTTTTTCCCATGCAAGAATCCATTAGATGCTATGTCCGCTTGCCTCATGCAATCCGATAGCATGGCACCGAGACCATCTGGGGCGACTTTGTTGCTGTCGTAATCAAAGTAAAAAATTCTGAATCGTTGAGTTAAAATAGCCCCTGAAATATTATTGGAATAATAGTTTACAAAATTCCCCCATCCGTCGCTGTTTTCATTATATCCATGCAGAAAAAGCAATACCGTGTCTGTAGTAATAGGGCCTCCGACATCAGCAAGTTGAGCATTTGCCGTAACATTGCTCGCAATCCAAAGTCCTGGCGCGGTTTGCGCAATCGACTGGCCCCCAAGCAGTAACCAAAGGGAAATGAGTAAAATCTTGCGGTTCATTACGCCCTCCTGGGGTGATTCTTTGGTGAAGCTTTGATATAATCGTAGTGCGAGGGAAACACCCCGACAAGGCATATTTCAAATTCCTAACTGATTTCCTGTCTTGTATTTCCAAATAGACTTGTCCCACCCGCAGACCGGGCAGCTACCGTGCGTGCGTTCCGCGTTCGCTACACCTCCCGCCCGTCCGCTTCCCGGACTGCTACCTCCCTTCTTTTTGAAAAAAGAACCAAAAAATCGGGCCGTCGCAGACCCCGGCGCAAACTCACCCGGCAATCGTTTGTCCGAGGACTGCTTGAGGCCCGAGGACACAGAAACGGGTTAGGAGAGAAAATGGCGCATGGCCCGACAAACAGACGCCAGCCGCTACCATTACATCGCCGGTATGTCCTGCTTGGCGAGCACCAGAGTTTTCCGGGGAATCCAGATGATACGCTCATCCGGGCCACAACCCGCCGAGGGCGGCAACTTTGCGGCGGCTTCCGCCGTAATGTCGCGACCAATGACGGCGAAGTCGCCGGAGTCCAATTCAAGAATGTCGGGGCAACCAGAAAGGCACGGTGTCTTTACACCGTGCGCATGAGGGTCAGGGCCGAGGCGTCGAATGAAGTTCATGGAAATGGAGGAGTTTCACTGATAGCCTCACAACTGTGAGGTGTGCTGTCAAGCCCTTTTCACAATAGTTTTGCGGAGTGAAATCAAACAACCCCCACCAGGCAGTTTGTTCCCAAGTTGCCCGGATTCTACGCCAGGAACGTCTACGACTGGGTCTCTCCATGACCACCGTTGCAGAGAAGGCTGGCTTGTCACAGCAAATGGTGAGCTACGTCGAGCGAGAGATGCGAATACCCAGCTTGGAAACCCTGTTGCGTATGTCAGCCGCCATGAAAGTTGATCCGGCGGATATTATCAGCCGAGCGCAAAAGGCCTCAGGTCGTTAGACGCCCCCCGGAGCTAGAATTCATTTCGGCTCTAGCTTGAACCAAGGGCCAGTTACTTTGTAAGGCGAATACGCCTCAATGATGCGGGCGCGGAGTTTTGTCAGGGTTTGTTCAGGGTCTTCTTCCGCCTGTATGACAGTTGGCCGAGCGACGCCAAGCTCGCGAGCCGCCGCCGCGCGGGTCTTCCCTGTTTCCTTGCGGTATTTCTTGGCGAGTGCTATCAGGTCGTTTTCAGAGTAAATTTTGCTTTTCTGCATGGCTCTGCCTTAGCATGAAATTCACAAAAAGCCCACGTTTTAATCTTGCATCGTGTAGGCCACTGGCCTACGTTACTCACATGAAAACCAAACCACGCCCGCCGGAAACAAAGAAGGAAGTCGGCATCTGGATTCGCGTCAGCACCGAAGACCAGGCCCAGGGCGACAGCCCGAAACATCACGAAATCCGTGCACGCGCCTACGCCGAGTCTCGCGGCTGGATTGTCCGCGAGCTTTACGACCTTTCCGGCGTAAGCGGCAAGAGCGTTGCCGAGCATCCGCAAGCCAAGCGAATGTTGGAGGACGTGCGCAAAGGTAATATCAGTGCGCTGATTTTCTCCAAACTCGCCCGCTTGGCCCGAAATACCCGCGAGCTTTTGGACTTCGCGGATTTTTTCCATAAATACAACGCCGATCTTGTTTCCCTACAGGAGTCCATTGACACGAGCACCCCAGCCGGTCGCCTCTTTTATACGATGATAGCGGCGATGGCCCAATGGGAGCGCGAAGAGATTACTGACCGCATTAACGCTTCAATTTCTGTGCGCGCAAAAACGGGTAAGCCTCTTAATGGCAAACCCGCTTTTGGCTACCAATTCATTGATAACAAGATTCAGCCCCACCCGGAGGAAGCCCCGATTCGCAGACTCATGTATCAACTTTTTGCCGAGCACAAACGCAAAGGCACCGTTGTCAATATATTGAAAGAGCGTGGTATCCGCAGCCGCAGGGGTGTCGCCTTTTCGCGGAAGGGTATCGAATTCCTCATCAAAGACCCGACGGCCAAAGGCATGTATCGGGCAAACTACACCTATTTGAGTGAGGATGGGAAACACCTGCTTTTTAGACCCGAGCACGAATGGATTATAACCCCAGTCGAGCCGATTGTGAGCGAGGAGCTTTGGGAACAGTGTAACTCCATTTTCGACAATCGCCAGGCCGCACGCGAACCGAACCCAGGGCCACGCCCGGTGCATCCTTTCGCGGGCTTAATTTTCTGCCAATGCGGGGAAAAGATGTATGTCAAAGATAACACCCCAAAGTATGTCTGCCGGAAGTGCAGAAACAAAGTCCCCATCGCAGAAATGGACAGCCTCTTTTGCCAACACCTTTCGGGCTACTTGCTTGCCCCGGAAAACGCCGAGGCCTACGTCAACTCTGCCAACAGTTTCCTTTCGGAAAAGAAGGAACTATTGAACAGCCTCAAATCCCAACTCAGGGACGTGAAAGAGGAAGGCGACAAGCTCATCAAGCTTTACGATGGGGATGGCTTCACCATAGCCCAATTCAAGGCTCGCTTTGCCCCCATAGACGCCCGCCGCCAACAGCTTGAGGACGAAGTGCCCAAGACCGAAGGACTCATCGCCGCCGCCACGATAG
>CAZNYI010000072.1:0-4453 GCA_964577245.1 uncultured Candidatus Saccharibacteria bacterium | reverse complement strand
GCGAGCTTGCGCAGTTCCGCGTCGTTCAAGGCGTCTACGTTTTCGTTGTGCGTATAGAGCCGGGCGATGCCCACCGGCGCGTTTATTTTTGCGCCCAGGCGGCCGCGCAAAAGCGCAAGCGCCGCCGGCGACACATTCCCCTCCCGGATCTCGCGCAAAATCTTCAAAAGATCTTCGTCGCCCTGCCGGTATTGGTCGGTCAGATAGCACACCTGCATGTCGGCCTCGCGCCACGCGACGGAATCAATCACAAAGCGATCCGCCGCCGCATTTTCTTCACGCCGCACCGGCGGGATCTGAAAGAAATCCCCACAGCAGATAAGCTGGAGCCCGCCGAAGGGCAGGTCCACATTCCGCGCTGTGCGGCAGATAAAGTCCACGCGGTCAAATTCTTCCGGATGCAACATTGAGATCTCGTCTATAATAAGGACCTTTGCGCTTGTCACCCGCGCCGTCAGATATTTGTTCCCGCGGATGCGCGCACGCTCCTGCGCCGGGTCCGGCTCCGCGCCCGTGCCGATCCCCAACCCCGCCCAGGAATGCAGGGTGCCGCCGTTCAGGTGGCTCGCCGCGATCCCCGTATATGCCGTGATCGCGGCATTCACGTCCCGCGTCCGCAGGAACTCAATGTATTGATTCAGCAGATACGTCTTCCCCGTCCCCGGCGCACCCGTGAGGAACACATTCTTGCCAAGCTTAAGGATGGAGAGCGCAGAGGATTGGGTCATGGGGAGAGGTCTTCTTATAGTAGCCGAGGAGGGGTGGGTTTGGTAGGAGGCGCAAAGCGAGCACGCATCACAATCTTGCGCTTATCCAATAATCATCCTTGATCAAATCAAAAGTATATATGTTGTGTATAAAGAAGTGTATTTTGGGCATTGCATTTTAAAAACGCCTGATTTATAATAGTTTCCATGATAAACCAACGCACAGTTCTCACAAAAAAACAGCGAGAAACCCTTGATTTCATTAATGATTTTGAGGGTAAGGCGGGCCAGCCGCCCACCATCAAGGAAATGAGGGAAGGATTGAAGTTGCTCTCTCTCCGAAGCGTGACGCAGCGGCTGGAGGCGCTCGAAAGAAAAGGCTTCATCAAAAGGGACCCGTTTAAACATAGAGGAATCACAGTCCTTGATCACCTGAACCCCTTCTCCCCCGAGGGAACGATGCAGATCCCGGTCATCGCCTCGGCGGGCGCGGACGCGGCTCAGGTTTATGCTGAACAGCAATATGACGAATACATTTCCGTGGAAGAAAATATGTTGGAAGGTCGCAAAGAGATCGTCGCCATCAAAGCAATCGGTAATAGCATGGTGGATGCCGGAATCCGAAATGGTGATTACGTCCTCGTGGAAGTTGGCGGTAACGTGGAAAATGGTAATCTCGTCGTCGCGATACTCGGCGACATGGCAGTCGTAAAACGCGTGAAGTTCGCGAATGATGGCGCTGTCGTCCTCTATCCGGAGTCTAAGAGCGGCGCATACCAGCCGATCGTCATGCCGAACGGCTCCAAAATTTTCGGCAAAGTTCTACGGACAATCAATATACGAAACGACGAGGAGGAATATACCTACGAAAACATTCCTGAATGACCCGATGACTACACTAGATCAGTTAATCGAAAAACATAAACCGCTTGAAGTGGATTTTGTACTGCCAAATCCAAACGGTGATACTGCGGTTTACCTCGATCTGTTTCTCCTTTATGAATCGCCGGAAGATAGATGGCATAAAGTGCAATCGCTTATCTACGAATACTTCAATAGAAACCTCAAGGCTTATCGAGCGGGGAATATTTCAGGCGAAAGACTTATCAATGCCCTCAACTTTCCTGAGGTAAAAGAAATTGCGCTTGGCCACTGCAAGAAAGGTTTTCAAGGACGCGGCAGCGCGCACGAACGTGCCGAAAACATTAAAAAATTTATTTTCGACAACCCGGGCGTACGAGAGGTCGGTATGAACGCGATTGCAGAAATGTCCATTGAAATCGAAAACGTGGGACCGGATGTGTTGTCGGATATGGTGGCGGGTTTCGCGATGCACTATCTCCTTGAATATACCGAGGAGCAAGTTGCTAGCTTTGATCTAAAAACAGCGGAATTCCAGATTGCCCGCGTTCTTGATGTGGAAACATGGAAATGGAAGCCCCGCCTCAAAGTGCAGCTTCCATATTTTGAAACCACGGGAGAACCTCGGATTCTGGTACCAAAACATCTCGTAAAACGCTTCCCTCTTTTGAGCTCGATGGGATTTTATAACAACTACCTCCGCCACATCTTAAAACAGGAGATGGAAGATCAAGCGCAAACTATCAGCACGATTGGTAAACGTCCCAAAGTGAGTTTCAAGATGGTAGCGGAAGAGTTAAGGCGCAAATTTGGTACATTAGGCCAAGCTGCGAGGAAACTAGCGGCAGAGAAATCGGAACTTATTGAGAAATACATCCGCAACCCTCACATTTTCGAATCGTCTACACGACGGCGCAAGAAAAAAGAAAACATAAACTGGGATGGTTATATCACAGAGCTCGCAAGCATTCCGCCGGGCAAAGAAACTGCAAAAAAATACGCTCAATACCTCCGCAAAATTTTTACCGTCGCGTATGACGAAAGACTTCTTAATGGAAAACTGGAAGAAAATTCGGAGGATGGTCTGTTCTTTTATGATGTGAACTTTGCTAACAATGCCGGAACTCCATTCTTCGGTCAAATTAGAAATCAAGGCATAAAAGCCGGAGTAGTTATTGTGGAAGCAAAAAATTATGACGCATCGGACCTGGGAAACGATGAGTTTAATCAAAGCCGTGCTTACACGATCGCGAATGGCCGCGAACTTGTACTCCTGGCGACGCGTAAGAAAATAACTGAGCGCGACATACAACGTTCCCGCCGACATTTTCTCGCACAACGCTGCGTGATCCTCCCAATTTCCGATGAAGACATTATAGCGTTAATAAACGCCCGTCGGGACGATCGAGACTTCTTCGATTCTTTACTTGTCGAAAGATTGCAAAAAATTCTAACCGCATGATATACCATCAAAGGTCGGAAAAGAATATTAAATCCATGGCAAAGACCGTTAAAGTAGTAGTCTATCGGAGCGCTGTTACGGGAAAGTTCGTTAAGGAATCATTCGCAAAGGACCATAAGCGCACCACCGAGCGGGAACACGTAAAGAAGAAAGCAAATTGATTATTTAGGCTTTCGTCTATATAGTATTTATAAATAAAATGTCCCCAGCATCATTCCCCAACATTTGGAGTCTTCTGGCATCCATCCTTAAAAGTGTCTGGCCTTTTTTTGCGCTAGAAATAGCGCTGCTTACAGTTTTACGCGTCTTGGATCCGGAGTCGATGCGCTTTTTCTTCCGAAGAAATAAAATAGAGATCCTTACGACGCTTTTTGCAGTTATCGGTTACGCTATCAGCTATTTTTATGTACAACAGCCCGGCCATTCATTTGCCCTGAGCGTAGCCATCTCCCTTATCGCTATGCTTATCCTCATCTATTCAAAAACCCGAGAGCGCGACTTCTATTCCATATCCTTGCGCCGGGAAAAAGATAAAAACGATTGGATTGGAGACGGCATGTTTCGTTATGAGCGCACTCAACATGCATATTCCATCACCAACTCCCACTCCGGCTTCATTTTCCCAAAATGCCTGATCTGGAGCGATTACAAATTGAAGGTTGATTTCAAAATTCTTAAAATATCACTTGGGGTCATATTGCGAGCGACGAATCTTTCCAATATGGTGATGATGCAGATTTTCGATAATGGGATAAAAGCGCATATTCGCGTGAATGGTTTCTGGCAATTTTGGGAACCGAAAGAGACTGACCTCGAGTTTAAGAAAAAGCTCAACCTCGACGACTGGTACACCTGCACTATGCAGTGCGATAAAAGTTCCATCCGCATCAGAATTTTTGAATGGGTGGAGTATGCTGATCCGAAAGACCCGTCTGAAAAGTCCATTGAATATGACCCGATATTTGACCGCACGTGGAAGATCCCCTCCGGCCATATTGCTTACCAGACGCAGGACACATCACTCGTAGGTCAGATTATAAAAAACACCGTTCCGTTCCCGATTAATCTGGAATACGGAACCTTCGGTTTCCGAAACGACGGCACGGAAAACGCATTGGTCAAAGACGTATTGATTGAGAAAATCTGACCCTTGAGACACTTTTGGAACGCCCCATCCTATGGCATTTGTTCCAAAAAAGACCAGTCCGAGGAGCGTCGTTTTGGTAAACCTAGGGCATCCTCTGGGACGCTTGTGGGATAAGGTTTTTCAAAAATATGAGTCTGAACCGTCCAGCCGTTATGACGCAAGCCTCCCCTTCGTTTTAAAAGCTGAATTAAATTTCACCAGCTTATCCCATTTAATAATCCCGTTCTCACAAAACCCTTTTGAAAATTCTCCAGTGAATTTATTTATAATCTGAGA
>CAZNYI010000071.1:0-4580 GCA_964577245.1 uncultured Candidatus Saccharibacteria bacterium | reverse complement strand
TAAAGATGCGCAAGCCGCACAAAAAATCTTCTAGACCGCCAATGTCCGAGTCTCAAAAGACAGCTATCAGTTCCGCTCTCAAGTCCCAAGTAACTCCTGAATATCGTGAATTAATGAAACAGCGCGGCAAGCTCGGGGCAGCCGCCCGTTGGGGAAAGGTTTAACATGCCGCCAGTCGGGTCCAATAGTAATATTCAGCTCCAAGAAATTGCCGATTCAGCTATGGCGTTCGGTGACCTTGCCCCCGCTCTGGCCACTGGCGGATTCTCCGTGCAGCCCGCCTTGAGTATCGGCAACGACGTGATGACCGCGTTCCTGCTCGGCAACGGCGACGGCCACCCATTCAATTGGAAGTTCAACCGTTTGAATGTCCAGCCGTTCTATACCAACAGTTCTCAGCAGGATTATTTCGTCCCCGGTCTCGTGAATCTTGGTTGGATTGAGTCATGTTGGGCCGTTAACATCAACCAGACCAGCATCCCTAAGGAAAAGTTGTATTTAGAAGTTCATCGTGACCTTGAGGTCACCTTCAACCAGTCTGGCTATTGTGGCAAGGTTTGTTGGATGCAGAACGACACCATGATTACTGGTACCTGGGGCCAGACTCAGTTGGCCAGCATGTCCGGCCTTAACAATCCCGGCCCCGGTGTGGTTTACACCAACCCGGCCGGTTTGCCCGGTGGCCCGAACAACCCTACCACTGTGATTTCCGATGCGTTCGGCAACCTTTGGGTTGTGACCACCTACGGCACCTGCGGCCTGACTAATCCGTTTCTCACCAACACCACCGGCCCCGCTGGCGGCCCGCCTGTGTATCCTATCTACCAAGCCGGCCAGCCTAGCGTATCCAGTACCGTTGCTACCACTGTTACCGACGGCACCGTGGTCTGGACTGCCATCAACCCCAAGGGCCAAGGATTCCGTTTGAATCCGATCCCCGGTAATGTCAGCATTTCGTGGCTCGTCCAGCCTGTTGTTCAGATGCGCGTTCCGCGCTTCACTACCATGCAGCAGACTCTTGAACCAATCCCTGATGACTGGGAGAGCTACTTCAAGAATGGATTTTTTGCCCAGTGTTATCGTCGCAGCCCTGATCCCAAGGTCCGCGCCAAGTTTGCGCCGGAGTGGCAGCTCTATATGACCTCTCTGGATAACGCCGTCAAGCAAGGCCAGCGCGAGACCGACGATTTCGGCTTCTACCCTGGCAACCCTGGCGTGATGGAGACCGGCTGGGGCTACGCTGGTTGGAACCGTCCAGACCTTCCTTTCGGAGCTGGTGGCTGGGATTAACGCCGTCAAGCAAGGCCAGCACTACGTACGTTTGGAGCATTCATGGACCCGCGATTTCGCCATATCTGGCAAAAACTAATTTCTCATCTTTCAGGCGACCGGCCCAAGAGTCTGTATTTCATGCGCCATGGCCGGACTGCGCTTGACCCGATCCACCGTAGCGACGGTTGGCTGGACTTCCCGTTGTCCGATGCCGGCCAAGTCAGCCTCATCCCGGCCGAACAGGTGCTCAAGCTCGTGCCCATCCGTAAGATATACGCTCCTACGCTCAAGCGGACGACCCAGTCCGCAGAAATCATGCAGTCCGGCATTATCTCTGATCCCGAGATCATCCCGGCTGACCCGGCCAAAACCTGGAACCTTGGAGCGTTGGCAGGCACGCCGAAGAAGCCTAACCGCGAAATCGTCCAGCATTACATCGACTGCCCTGATGAAACCCCCGAGGGCGGGGAGTCGTTGAATGACTTCCGTGCCCGGTTCCTGCCGTGGCTGGAGGCCCGCAAGGCCGAGGTCATGAACGGTGACGGCCCGATACTGGTAATCACTTCCGGTAGCGCCCTGCGTGAAGTCAGTACTCAGATGTATGGCAACGAAGACGTGCTTGATCTTGATGAGGGCGGGCTGATGTGTTTGGAGCCTAAGGGCGAGGAATGGACAGCCCGTGTTGTGTTGGGGCATAAGGACGAGGACGATGAGCTCTTATCTTGAACCAATGACCGACGAAGTATTCAACGACATGCGCGAAGCTGCCAAAGAAGTCACCGACCGTCTGACCGCTGTTATAGCGGAGACCTATAAGATTCCCACGGACGTGGCCCGGTCTGCTGTGCGTAGCGCAGCGTTGGAAGTATAGCGCACTCCGTGCGCAAGGAGTTCTAGTGCCTCTCGGTAAAGTAAATTCGGGCGATTTCCGTTCTGGCACGCCCATCCAATTGCCTCATAATTTTGGTAACCCGGTCACGACGGGGGAGCCGTTTGGTAACGTGATCCCGCAGTCCAATTCCAGTTTGAACTCGAACCAAGTCACCTGGGTTCCGTCACCCAAGCATTTCGGTAACGCCGTTGAACTCTCCCTGCAGTCCAATCCTCCAATTATCATAATCCAGCAGGGCAGTTCCAAGACTCTCAGCATCCCAGTTACCGACCTCGGTGCGTTTGTAGGCACAGTCACGCTTTCGTATTCCGGCGCTCCGGCCGGTGTGACCGTTGCATTCGCGCCCAACCCGGCCACCACGCAGTCTACGGCCACTATTACGGTCGATCCCACAGTTCCCTCGGGCAAGTACACCATCACCGTAACTGGCCAGACCGCGACCCAGTCCTACAACACCAACATCCATTTAGTGGTCGCACCTAGCGGCATCTCGACTGCGGACTTCCTGCTTCAAGAGGATGGCACCAGCTTCTTCGAGTTGGAAGATTCTTCGGGTTTCATATTGCTTGAGGTATAGCCTTTGTTTACAGTCTATTACGTATTGAACTTGGTTAACGACAAAGCCTATGTTGGCATTACCAAGACCAAGTTAAAGTACCGATGGCGCTCCCATTGTCGTGAAGCCGAGACAGGCGGGCCTCGATTGTTTTGTAGAGCTATTCGTAAGTACGGCGCTGATTCGTTTCAAGTGCGTCAAATTGATGCAGCCAGTACCAAAGAGCGA
The DNA here is from genome assembly GCA_964577245.1 of uncultured Candidatus Saccharibacteria bacterium. Taxonomy (GTDB): domain Bacteria; phylum Patescibacteriota; class Minisyncoccia; order UBA6257; family 2-01-FULL-56-20; genus CAVYIK01. Next base: position 1,632 of record CAZNYI010000071.1, on the reverse strand, counting down.
GCTGACGAGTTAGAGAAGTTTTATATCAAGTTGTTTGATACCACCAACCGTGCGCGGGGTTATAACATCACTGAGGGTGGTGGCGGAACTGTTGGTTTAAAACAAGACCCACAGATGGTGGCGGCTAGAGTCGCTAAGAATTCTGGTTCAAAGCATTGGAAGTATGGAGACCATACCACCACACCCGGCTGTGAAAAAAGTCATTTTGTTAAAGGCATGGTGCCTTGGAATAAAGGCGGTACGCACTCTCTTGAAACCCGAGAAAAATTAAGGACAGCCTCTCTTGGTCAAGTTGTTTCTCCAGAAACACGCGCCAAAATAAGCGCCACGCTGACGGGCAAGAAAAAGAAATTGCCCGGACCGATGTCTGAGCATCACAAGCAGGCCATACGTACGGCCCTCTTGGCCAAGTTTGCGCTTAAGAAGAGTTTAGTCGTTTAAGGAATATTCATGAGTAATCTCAAGATTTCGCAGTTGAACGCCGGCAACCCCGCCCAATCTGGTGATCTTATCCCGATTGATCGGTCTGGCGCGAACTTCAGTATCACTGCTGGCTCTATAGCCGCATTGGCATCTAGCGCCGTGTCTTCTGTGTTTGGACGCACTGGCGTGGTGATCGCGGTGTCCGGCGACTACACAGTTGCACAGGTCACGGGCGCGGCTCCGTTGGCATCTCCTACGTTTACGGGCGTACCGGCTGCGCCCACCGCTGCTGGCGGCACCAACACCACTCAGTTGGCTACTACTGCTTTTGTGACATCTGCTGTAGCGGCAGCCCCTGTTATTTCAGTATTTAGTCGTACGGGCGCAGTTGTTGCGGTTTCCGGAGATTACACGGTCGGCCAGGTTACTGGCGCGGCCCCTCTGGCTTCTCCCGCATTGACTGGCAGCCCCACTGCTCCTACGCCCACCACTGGCGACAGCTCGACTCTGATTGCTACTACGGCGTTTGTGAAGGCTCAGGGTTATGGTACGGGCACCGTGACCAGCGTTGGCTTCACAGGCGGCCTGATTTCTGTTGCCACGGCTACCACCACGCCTGCGCTCACTGTTGCGGGCACCAGTGGCGGTATTCCGTACTTCTCCTCGGCCAGCACTTGGGCGACTTCTGCCGTGTTGGCTTCGGGTGGTGTAGTTCTTGGAGGCGGCGCAGGCACGACCCCGGCCACCAACACCCATCTTACGTTTGCGACTAACACCCTGACCATTGGTCTTGCAGGAACAGGCAGCGGTATTGTGGCACTGGCTGGCTCGACCAGCGGTTCGGCCACGATCACGGCTCCGGCAACTGCAGGCACCGCGACCAACCCGATTACTGTTTCCAACTCGCTCCAACTTCCCAGCGGCACTGTGTACAACTGGAATGCGGACACAGGATTGTCCCGAGATTCTGCTGGCGTCATTGACATCGGTAATGGCACGGCTGCCGATGTTTCTGGTTCAATCAAGCTTTCCGCAATCACGATGACCGGGATTCTGGCAAACTCCCAAGCAGGCGCGGCCAGCGCGTCGGCTGTTTCTATTACCGGAGCGCCGTTCACAGGCGGCTCAGCGACGACCACGTTTCCGTTAGTTTATTTGAATTTGAGTGCGAGCGCAGTTACGGGGTGGAGCACTAGCGGCACCTTATTC
>CAZNYI010000070.1:0-4604 GCA_964577245.1 uncultured Candidatus Saccharibacteria bacterium | reverse complement strand
TTTAGAAAGTTTTAATGGGTTATTTGGCATACTGTTGCAATGAAGAAAGAACGGCTTTCGGAATTTTTCCGCGCGCAGAGGGCGAGGTACGATACGCATCCATCAACTCATTGCCCGGCACTTCGTGCCGATGTTATTTTCAATGCGAAAGGATTTCATCACTTGCAGTCTCATACTGATGGAAAGATGAGAACAGTAAAAGAGCAACTGCATAAAATAAATTTGTTGCCATTTGTTGTGCAGATCATAAAAACGGCGAGCCACGTAGAACATAGAAACAGAATGGCACCCGCAGCCAGAAAAAAAGTAGATGGAAAGAAAGTGATTAAAAACGTTGACTATTGGAGCATTACTGGAACGCCAGAAACGTCGTCGGAGCAAATAAAGATAATATTACGGAAAGTTGGTAATGGCCAACTTCACTTTTGGAGCGTTATGAAGCTCAAAAAACGCAAAGTCCCTCGCAGTGAGGGGCTTTGAGCGTGCCCGGCTTCGGCTTCGGAAAATCCTGATCCGAACAAGGCTTTCGCCCACGGGCATAGTTTCATAATAACAATGCGCCCCGATTAGTCAAATGATTTTTAATGAAAACTTAATCCATTAGAATCCTTGCTCCGTGGCGGTCTTTGTTGTATACCTTAATCAGCCCTCTTGTAAGGGTTGAAAAGGAGAAGCATATGAGTGCCAGCGTGCACAAAGCGAAGGTTGAAGTTGATGGGCGGGTCATCAAAGCAGAAATCCGTCCCGGTGAATACCCTAGCCGTGACTGGGCCCTTGTTGACGGCGTCCAGAACGCGACCATAGTCCTCGGTTTTCGAGCACAAAGCGGAGCAGGAGATCACCCGATCGTGGCTTCCAATCCTAATGACGCGATCCGCATTCGCGTGGAACAGGACAACCTGTACGGAGAAATCAGGATCTCCGTGGATCGGGAACACGGAGGTGCGTGGTATTCAGAATCAAAGCACCCAACCATGGTGATCAAATTCGACAGCGCATTCCGGGATGACGTATTCTGCGAAGGCGCCCCCCGGAGGATCCGCCTCTCGGTAGACGGTGGCGATCTGAAAGACCCCATCGAGATCGGCATGATGAACCTCTTCCCACCCGCGAAACCCGACAAGAAGTAGTGATTTCCATATTGAGCCGGCCCGCGGTCACGCACGTGATCAACGGCCGGCTCGAACCATTTTTGCACAATTCTTCATGCGATCTTTTTATAGCCGAACCGGTTGAGCTGCGGCTCGATCTGCGCATACTGTTTTCCGCTCAACATGCCGCCGGCGAGAAATTCTTCTTGCGTTACCTCCGCAAGACACCACGCGGGCGCACGAAATTCTTTTTTCTTTTCGAGCGATTCGAATTCAACGTCAACCAGTACGAGTCCGGCAAGATTGTCCCGAAACACATCTACCTCATACCGCACGCCATTCTCTTCATAATAGTAGCGGGTCTTTTTGGTCCGCTTCCCTTTTACCTGGCTCAATTCTTCATATTCCTCTGCTGTGAGCGGAATCGTATTTTCCATCTGGTGCGATGCGTCCCCATCTTTGATCGGACGCTTCTTGGTCATCTCGCATTTTTCGCCAATCTTTCGTATCCGCAAATCGGCATGCACCGAAGAAGACGGAAGATAAATATCGAGCATTTCTTTGTGCGGGGCATCTCCAAGCCCCGGCGGCAATGCACTCGCAAGATAGGTGAGCTCAATTTCCTCCATGGAGTTATTATACACCGTTGCCGATCCGATACCGCCATGCTTTAATAAGGCACACAGCAATGGCCAACGAAATTGAAACAACAGTGCTGGATATTGATGCCAACGCAGTCAAAGAAAAAATTGGCGCGCTTGGCGCCCAAAAGATCCAAGAGACGGTTTTGCGGGTAGATTGGTATCGAACGATCGGCGTGAAGGAGGGAGAAGATCTGTGGTTTTTGCGCATTCGCTCAAATAGCGAGGGGAAGCACGAAGTCACGTGGAAAGGAAAATCGGACATTTTGGGCACCACAAGGAAACACGAGGAGATTAATTTTACGATTACGGAGCCGGAAAAACTGGCGGAGCTTTTTCTTATACTCGGACTTGAAAAATACGCGCACCAAGACAAGGAACGAACCTCCTTCGCCCTAAAGGATTGGGTTTTTGAAATAGATCGCTACCCCAACATGCCGCCGTATTTGGAGATAGAAGGCAAAAGCGAAGAACACGTCAAAGAAGCGATGGCGCTTCTCGGCCTAGAAAAAAATCGCACGTGGGCCAAGGGCGAACGAATTCTTATTCAAGAAATCTACAAGTTGGACTGGTATAATATGCGGTTTTAGTTCCGCAGATACCGCCGCACCGCGATGACGCTCGAGAGCGCGCCGATCACGACGCCGAATAGCAATTCATAGATAAGCAGCCGGCCGATGTGCGTGTAGAAATAGTGGAAAATGTTGAGGTCCGGGATAAAGACGTTCAAATAGGGCGAGACGGCATAAAGGATGGGCGCCATAAGGATCAAACTGACCACGGCCGCGATCGTGCCACAGATCATGCCTTCCACCACATACGGCCCGCGCACGAGCGCGTTCGAAGCGCCCACCACGCGCATCACGCCGATCTCGTCGCGGTTGGAATAGATCGCGAGGCGGATGGTGTTGAAGACCACGAGTCCGGCGATCAGGGCGAGAATGAAGGTTATGACGAACCCGCCGGTCTCCACCCCCTTCACGATCTTCGCGAGACGGTCAATGACGTCTTGGTTATTATAGTAACTCGGCTGGCCATCCAAATATTGCGCGATGTTCGGCGAACTTAAATATTGCGCGATCGCCGCATACTGGCTCGGATCCTTCGCCGTGATATTGAGCGATGCTTCCAATGGATTCGTATCAAGCTCGCTGATGGCCTGACTCACCGTGGGATCGTTCGCGTGATTCTGCTTGAAGGTGGCAAGCGCCTGGTCGCGGGAAACATATTCCACATTCTGCACTTGCGGCAATCCTTGCAATGATTGCTCAATATTCAAAATCTGGTCCTCCGACGTGTTCGTGCTGAAATACGCGCTGATGTCTATTTTGCTCTGGATGGAGGTCGCCGCCGTGCTCGTGATCACGCCGAAAATGATGAGTGAAACAAAAACAAAAAGCGCGAGCGTCATGATGGCCACCGTTGCCATAGAAAGCCAGCCGTTCCGCCAAAAGTTCTTAAATCCAAAATGAAAAATTCGTGAAGTGATGGTTAACATTGGTTTGCTCTATATTATACGCCTATACGAGTACGTATTTTCCTTTTGCCTCGTCGCGGATGACCCGTCCGCGATCAAGCGTGATCACGCGCCGCCCCAACCCATTGATCACCTCCTTGTCGTGTGTTGCCAAGACCACCGTCGTTCCCAGTTGATTGATCTTCTCCAAAAGCTTCACGATCTCAAACGTATGGAAGGGATCAAGGTTACCCGTCGGCTCGTCGGCGATCACGACTTCCGGCCGGTGGATCATCGCGCGCGCAATCGCCACGCGCTGCCGCTCGCCGCCTGAAAGTTGGTTCGGAAAATTCTTCATTTTGTCGCCCAAGCCCACCATGTCCAAAACTTGCGGCACCAGTTCTGCGATCTCCCGCTGGGGGCGACCCGCTACTTCAAGCGCAAAGGCAACGTTCTCATATGCATTCTTCGTTGGCAGAAGCCGAAAGTCCTGGAACACTACGCCGATGTGCCGCCGAAACGCCGGCAGGTCGGCATCCTTCAATTTGTTCACTTCGTATTGGCCGAAAAACACGCGCCCGCGCGACGGCCGCTCCTCGCCGATCAAAAGCTTAATGACGGTGGATTTGCCCGCGCCCGAGCGCCCGGCCAAAGAAACAAACTCGCCCGGATCAACCTGGAAAGAAATATCCTCGAGCGCCGTACTTGGATGGCCGTTGCCGTATTGTTTTGAAACTCCTTGGAATACGATCATGAGATTTGCCCTGCCCTCATATCCTACAACATTTCCAATTCCGCTTCAATGAAAAGGTCAAGATCGCCCGCCAAAACCGCTTCTACGTTTGAAGTTTCTGTATTGGTGCGGTGGTCTTTTACCATTTGATATGGGTTCAAAACGTATGAACGGATCTGATTCCCCCATTCGGGCTTCACTTTTACGCGCAATGCGCCGATTTCGCCCACTTTTTCTTTTTCCATGAGGTGAAAAAGCTTCGCTTTGAGCATTTTTAACGCATATTCGCGGTTCTGGGCCTGGCTGCGCTGGGCCTGCGAGGCCACGGCGAGCCCCGTCGGCACATGGATCACGCGCGCGGCCGTCTCCACTTTGTTCACGTTCTGTCCGCCCGGGCCGCCGGAACGATAAAATTCAACTTTCAGGTCTTTTTCGGGAATTACCATTTTTGATTCCTCGAGCGGCGGCAGATCCGGGATCACTTCAACGAGCGCAAACCCCGTGTGGCGCAGCTTTTTTGGCGAGAAAGGCGAAATGCGCACCAAGCGATGCACGCCCGATTCTTTTTTCAGATAGCCATACGCATGGTCGCCTCTTATTTCTATCGTCCGCGAGCGCGGATTGTCATCCACCACTCTTATTTTCCATCCGCGGTTCTTCGCGTAGTTCTCATACATAAGGCC
>CAZNYI010000069.1:0-4636 GCA_964577245.1 uncultured Candidatus Saccharibacteria bacterium | reverse complement strand
CGCACATCCGTCTCCACCCCATAACCCTCCGCCAGCGCCCGCCGCAGCGCCGCCGCGGAGTTCTTCTCCTCCGCCTTTTCCCACAACCCGCGATGCGCCAGAAATTGCATGGTTAGCTAAAAATCAAATTCTCCGGCAGCCGCGTCTCCGGCCGCTGCCCCGTGCGAAAAAGCTCCTCCAACTGCGCGCCCACCCGCCGCGCCACCGCTGCGTGCGTGTAATGCGTCCGAATCAACGTCTGCCCCGCCGCCGCCACCCGCCGCAACTCCTCCGGCCGCGCCAGATAATACTCCGCCCGCGCGCGAAAATCCCCGAGGTCGTGCTTCCGGTGCATCACGCAATTCACCCCGTCGCGAAAACCCAAGTCCCCGTAGCTCCCGTGGTCCGACGAAATCATCGCCGCGCCCGCCGCCGGTCCCTCATACGTCCGCGCCGGTGGAAACGCCATCAGCCCCTCGTCGTTCGCAAACAGCGCATACCCCGTCAACATCTGCACCGCGTCATATTGCGGATTCTTCATCTCCGGAAAATGCGGCAGTTGCGAATCCATGATGTCCGCCAGTTCCCCCTCGTGTTCCACCAGCATCCGCCGCCACTGGTGCGTAAAGCGGACATCCTTGTAAAATTCCGCGTAATCCCGCAACGCCGCGCTAATCTGCGGCTCGTTCACCAGATTCACCGACCCCAGCGCAATCACCTTCGGTTTCCGCGCCGCCCACGGCGCGTCCACCATAAATCGCGTCGACGCCCCAAACGGCAGCGGGATCACCCGCTCCACATACCGCGGATAAAATTTCTGGAAAAACGCGCAATATTTTCCGTGGTCCGTGTAGCCCAGCACATAATCCACCCCATTGTCCTCCAGCAACCGGTTCACCGCCCCCGCGTTGAACACATACTCAAACACATGCCACACCTTCAGCCCCCGAAACCCCCGCGGCGGCGTCAACTTCGCGAAATCCAGTGGCGGGCACTGCCCCAAATGCACCAGCACATCCGCCTTCCGGTTCAACTCCCCCACGCTGAACGCAAAGTCAAACTCATCCGGATTAATCAGCGGACTCGTCGCCCGCAGCACCCGCTTCAACCCCCGCCCCCCCGTCAGCGCCCGCTTCCACGACGGCATATACAACACCGGCTTCAACTGCCGCACCAACTCCCCCCGCACCCCGTTGTAATCGTGGTCCGGCAAATGCCCCAGCATCTCGGGAAACTGTATGGCCAGTCTCATCGTGCAATCCCTCCCGCCTCACGCCGTGGCACTTCAACTCTTCTTCATCACCAGCATCTCATGGTTCAACGGCCGGCCGAAAATCATCAACTCCGGGAAGCCCAGATAACAATACGGCCGCACCACCCCCGCGCCCGCGCACTTCGCCGACAAACTGAACGGCTCGTTCAACTGATAATCCACGTAATTCTTCGCGGCGGCCTGCGTTTCGCCCGTCGCCGGAGGCACATACTTTCGCCCTTTGAGCAACGCCTTCACTCGCTCGCCAAACCGGCTCATCCTCCACCCCAGCGCCGGATCCTCGCACGTCCCCAGCAACGCCAGCGCCAGCCGCCGCTTGAACGGCCACCCATAAAAACCCTGCGCCCCGTATAAAATCAGCAACCGCGCATCCAATGATTCCAGCGCGGTCGGCCGTCGCATCGTGTTCACCTCGTGCATCGCCACATACACCCCGCCCGGCGCCAGTAAATTCCGGATCGCCGCCAGCCCCTGCGACAAATCCGGCAAATGATGCAGAAAACTGAACGAAAAAATAATCTCAAAACGCCCGCCCCCTTGCGCCGAAAACTCCTCCAGCGTCGTCTGGTAAAATTCGGGAATTATATACATGACTCCCCCTTAGCTTGCCATAGCCATCTGCTGAGAGTGCTTATATTTGCTGATTAAAGCACGACGCGCCGGGCATTCAATGAAAATATAGCTGGCCGCCGCAACAGCCAAAGCAACCAGAAAATAAACAGAAAACTTTAGAAACGGATGAATCGTCAAGAGCTTCAATCCGAAATCCAACACGAAGAGCACTGGAAGATGAAGTAGATAAAGCGAGTACGATGATTCTCCCAAAAAGCAGAGAGCCGGATGCTCAAACAAGTTCATCCATAATGGCGGCTTCGTGAGACAGTAAATCAGCACAATAAATGGGACGGTCAGGATTCCCTCTGACCAAATCCTGGCGCTTGGCTGACTGGCTACGACAAGTATAAGAACGGAACTTAGAATTAAGAGAATTGGCGAAAGTTCGCCAAAAAATGAGCCATGACGGACAAACAATAATCCAGCCAAAGCACCCGCCAGAAATTCAGGCAACCGAAAAATAGGTAATATGGCGGAAAAATGCGGCAACGCAATGGCGATAGCAGCAAAGGAAATTAATAAGGCTGCGATGGCAGTAGATTTTAGCCTATTTGCCGCAGGAAGTAAAAGCGGTAGGCTAATGTAAAAGAACGCTTCTGCGGAAAGCGACCATGCAGGGGCATTCCAAATCAATGCCATTGATGGAATCCACGCCTGTAAAAGCACTAAGGAAAGTACCAGAGATGGGGCTGTGTTTAAGGGCGTAGTCCTTTCAATTATAATCCAATTTATCCCCACGGGTATCCACGCAAGACATGCGGCCAAATATACGGGATAAATTCTGGCAAATCGGGCTACCAAAAAAAATTTTCTTTCTTGGGCCGTACTTAGGCGATCATGATAATTGTAGGCTAATATAAATCCAGAAAGACAAAAAAATGACGAGACAGCCAACCCTCCATTATTGATTATTCCCAGATATGGAATGACTGTCAGGCGGCCTAGATAAAATGGGTCACTTGGAACCGCTGCATGAAAGTAAACAACCCATGTAGCCAAGAAGAAGCGAAGACTCGTGAGGGCTTTTAGTTCGGGTCGAGGCACAAATCTTTGATCAATTTGAGCATCCCCAACGGTATCTGAGACAGGATTGGTCATAGCTGCGAAAAAGAACGCATTTTAAATAAAATCTTTCGGATTATAATTTGCAGTTTTGGAAAGATAGAGAAAAAGGGCATGTCGATGAATTTGATATGTATTACGGATTTCACGCCCAGGCTTGGATCGAGCATTACTTACATGAGATAAAATCTTGCGATTCTTTATTGCGTCACGAACAAATTGATCTGTCCTGCCAATAATAGACCCAACTTCTTTTGGGCCGAACCAAATTTTGCCTGGAGGAAGCATAAACTCAAATTGCAATCCATGAAATTGGGATGCCATCTTGCAAAGTAAACAAGTATATACGACGCATATAATATAATATTAGAAATGCTGGAACAATAAATGAATTAAGGTATGTTCATTACAAAAAACACCCCATATATCAATTTGTTGATATACTTGCGCCGGCCGAAACAATCAAACGTGTATTCCGATATTTCGCAAAAGCCATCTGGAAAAATATTTAACTTTATGGAAAATATAGTTTATCCTGCGAGTTAACCCGTTGCGATAGCGATCGAATCGCTCTCGTATCGGGCCATCAGGATTGGGATTTCTTGCCCAGGCCGCCAATCCGCCATACCAGCGCAAGGATATGGGCATTGAGGGGCATTTGTCCCAAAAAAACGGATACCAGCAAATTTCCTCCGGCAGCCTGGCCAAAAATTCGCTCCGTCGCTTCATCAAATCCGCCAGCCGGTGTATTTCGCTCCCCCGGCGCAGACCCCACTTCCGCATGAAAAACCCGCCCATTTCATCCACATAGCGCGACGTATGCAAATTCTCGTTCTCATTGGCCCCGGAAAAGGTGTAATTAATCATGAAGCATTCCCGCGGATTCCACGCGCTCAGCTCGCCCGCGTGGTCGTCGTTAATGCTTGCCTGCTCGCCCAGTTGCAGCGCCGCGCGCATAAAGTAGTCCACCTCCTGATACGCCAGAATCGGAAACCGCTCGTCAAAAAACCCAATTCGCCGCACCGCCTCAATTTGCAGCGCAATGGCCTGGTCCCCGCGCGGTTGGGTGATCAGCAGCAAATCCTTCATCCCCGCCAGCCGTTCCGTCCAGCCCGGTTTCCACGTCACATCGTTCTGCGCCAGCACCACCCAGTCCACGCCATCAGGGTTGTTCCACATGCGAAAGCCATCCAGTAAGCCATAGTTCCAGTCCTTGGACAAATTTCCCCACGCGTGCGGCATCCGCGCTTCATTCACCACCACCGATAGATTTGGCCTTTGGTTTTCAGCGTCAATTTCAACGGAGGGATGATTGGCCAAAACCGTAACTTTATCAAATGCCTCCGCCGAGGCCGACGCCCACAGCGTCCGCAGATTTTCGTTCAACACTTCGTTCCGCTTGTAGGTAACTATATAGAGGCGGATTTTCATGGACGATTAGCTATAGCCCGAATTCGGCGCAATATGCCGTTCTTGTAACGCACAAGTCTTCTTTGCAAGTGGTTCTCTTTATTTATAAATGGAAGAAAAAATTTCTTGGGGCTGCTTTCTGTTTGTGATTGGCTTAGTTCCTTTCTCACAAGCTCATCATTCATGGCTGCTTCTTCATTTGAGGTAAAAGTTTTACCTTGGTAGAAATTAAACCACATTCTTGAATGTACGGTTAAGGGATCGCACAAAATATTCCAGTCACTTTTATGGTTTAAA
>CAZNYI010000068.1:0-4905 GCA_964577245.1 uncultured Candidatus Saccharibacteria bacterium | reverse complement strand
TGCCACGGGAAACGCTGGCGGCAGTTTTCGGCAATGTCGGCACGATTATTTCTTTTCGCGTAGGCCACGCCGACGCCGAAATCTTGGCAGGAGAGTTTGGTCAATCCTTTGTTGCAGAAAACTTTTCCGACCTTGATCGGTTTGAAGTGCTCACCCGAATACCAGACGAAGGCGCTACCCGTGAACCCTTTCGGGGGAAAGCCCGGCCACCAGTCTATGCCCGCACCATGCGGGCGCAAAAACTCATCCAGCATTCACGCGAAAAATACGCCGCCCCACGTGCCACAGTGGAGCACAAACTTTATCGTTGGCTTCAATAGGAGCTATTGCGCCGCCCCCGATGATTTGAGAATGTAGCTCCTTTACCCTCAGAAACCCTCGATTTCCTTAGGAAACCGTCAGGAGGTGGGTATGAATAGGCCAAAACGATGGCTTTACGGAAGGGTAGCCAACTTCCATTATGGTGCGCTATGCTCAAAGTCGTTAAGGATTTTATTGGCCTCATCAAAGAGGCAAAAGAAAGGGGCGATAGCGTGGTAACGCTAATTACTCTTTTTGTTAGCGCAATTGGAGAGCTTATTACGCTTTTCGGATATAACATTTCCAGTTGGGCCGCTCCTTTTGGCGTTCATCGCTGGATGCAGCCCGTTGCGCTGGCAGTCTTATTTTTATTATGTCTTGTCCAACTTCTTTACGAGAAATGGCAGTCACTACAAGATAGAGTTGCGCCCAAGTTAAGGCTTTCTGGAAGCCGAAAAAACCCACTATGTCATAAGGCTGGAACGCCAACCACAAACGCCTTTCACCGGATTATAGTTGAAAATTTAGGTGAAAGCGAAATTACCCGATGCCAAGGCGATTTGATTAGAATCGAGGATTTATACGGAAGGCCGATTATGAATAATGAGGTTAGGCATTTGCCCTTTGAGCCGTCGCATTCACCGGACGCGAGAAACATGACTATAAGACACGGGGTGCCTTACCCATTGGATGTTTTGGTGGTGGGGCCGACACAGGGGATAAGGCTTCTGGTGAACGATGGAAGAACGGAGGGGATAATTACCCTAGAAGACAATAATGGCGTTCCGCTTTTCCAAACACCCCAGAAATGTGTTTTTGTTATCTGCGTAACCGGTACCGGGCCAAATTCAAAGTCTGAATCCAGGACAGAGAGGTTTTTATATGACTGGACTGGCAATCGAGACTCGGCAGAGCTTTCACTAATAGAAAACACCACCGCCCGCAAAGAAGTAGAGCAAACATGAAGCAAGCGAACACAACTCCCGAAAGGGCCAAGGGTAACTTTGTATATAAGTCCCCATGTTATACTGGTTAGATGGAAAAACTTCCCCGTTTGAAACGTGCCCCGGACGCACCGGCGATGCAGTTGACCGGACGCGACTTGGAAATTCTCCGGCAGGTTGCACGACATCGGTTTCTCGACTCACGGCAAATCTCTCTGCTTGTCGAAGGCAGCACGCAACAGGTATTGCGCCGGTTGCAGCGCCTTTACCATCACGGCCACCTTGACCGGCCACATGCCCAGGTCAGGCTTTTTGCCGAGGACGGCTCGCGGCCCATGGTGTATGCCCTTGCGAGCGCGGGCGCTCGCGTCATCGCCGTGTCCGGCCACCGCCGACCACGCTACGATAACCGCAACTTGAAGCAGCTCTACATGCAACACACGTTGCAGGTTTCAGATGTCATGGTTGCCTTCACCCGTGCAACCCAAAGCGCCGACGCGCCACGTTTACTCTTGGAGGAAGACCTTGCGCCCGACAAGTCACCGAGCAAAGCCTTTCAATGGGCGGTGACGGTTAAACACGGAATCCAATCCAAGCGCGTCGGCACATTCCCCGACCGGATTTTTGCTTTGGAGTCACCGGACAACGGCGAACGAGTATTCTATTTCGTCGAGGCCGACCGCGCAACCATGCCCGTTTCCCGGCGCTCACTTAATCAGTCATCTATCTGGCGCAAGCTACTTGCCTACGAAGCCACATGGTCGCAGAAAATCCATGAGACGCGCTTTGGCACGAAGCGGTTCCGGGTCCTGTTTGTGACCACGAGCCAGGAACGTATGGATCATCTTGTGGCGGCGTGCTCAAAACTACCACGAGGACACGGCTTGTTTTTGTTTACGACCGTTGAAGCCATGCGCAATAAATCCAATGTTCTCACTTTGCCGTGGCGCACTGGCTCAAATAAAAGTGAGCGCGTTTGGGCAGCGTAGAATTGTCGGCAATTTTGTTTTTACGCGCCGGGATGATATGAGAACTAACGGCTCAAATTCTTCATTATGAACCGATGCTATAATCAAAAAAGTCGGCTGTGGCTAAGCGAAAAGTTACGCTGAGGCATTTACAGGCGGAGATAGCCCCAACCAAGGCCCGAATTTGGGGGCAGAGCAATAAATTACCGTTCAGTCAAAATGTCTTTCTATTGGGCGGCCTACAGGGCCATAGAGTCGCTTTTGCAATAGCTTCGTAACCAAGTCAACAGATTGAGACAATTCCTCTGGTTTGAAGCCATGATTTGACCCGGCAGTTAAATGCGCCGTCGCCTTGCTGGCTGCATGATAAGTGCGCGCAAGCAAATCGGCTTCCGTAGGAGTAAAATCACTGGCAATCGAAACGAAACTGCCGCCGAGGTCAGTGACTTTCACTTCATCCGACTTGCCCCCTGAATTGAAATAGGTTGGATTTTCAATCAGTTGAAGGTTCGGGTTGTGCGAAATGCTTAATCCCAAAAATTGCATGAATAGCCGACAAGCGACCAATGCCGACTCGAAACCACAAATGGAATCTTGATAAGGAACCTTCGCGTCTGCGGCTCGTCTGTCTTTATACGATTGCAGCATAGTAATGCGATATTTGAGATGGCCTTGGGTTGAGGGGTCAAAGAATTCATCAATTTCTTTGACTGTGAGAGGAGCAGTTCTTTTCGAGAGGATCATTGAAAATAAATAGGGGGGTATTAGAAGAGTCTTTATTTCTTAAAAACATCAATCAATGTAACAATTAATAAAACCACCGAAATTCCGAAAGTAAGCCACCCAAGGCAAACTAATTTTCTAGCGGTTTGGTCTTGTTCTCTAGATATTCTCGCTAAAAGAACGCAAGCCTTTCCAATTGTTTTTGAAATGCGGCCTCCATCACCTTGGGCAGTCCTCAGGGATTCCCGATAAATTCTTAATAAAAGTTCCTCGTGGGGAAGTTCATTCATGTCCTCTTTAACGTGAAATGGAATTCTCCGTGAATCGCATTCAAATCCCGGCTCTGGGTCGGGGCCTTCAAAAGTAGGAATGTTCATCATGCTACCATATTCGTAGTCAGTGTAATCATCAAGCCATATTCAAAAAACTTCATCCATCGCTTGCAGATTGCGAGAAAAATTACATGGACGATGCCGCATTCAGGCGGCTACGTGATTTTGTGCAGAGAATTAGAATCGGCGGCCATTTTGTTTTTACAGGCCGGGATGATAGGATGTTGCCGGAAGCGGCTCACAACGAGTCGCTTGTTCTTTATCAACCTGAAAGGAGTTCACTGTGCAAAACAGTGTTTACCAAAATCCGACTACACGAACTCGACAAGTCCCGAACAGTGCGCGATATATTGCAAAGGAGTATAAAGTCGTCGCGTTGCGAGAGTGCCCACTTCCAGAAACGCTGCATTATTGCGCAACTCCAAACGATGCCGGCGCTTATTGGCGACTGCATGTGACGACAAATCCTTATTATGACCCAGAGATAGAGTGCGCTGCCGTTCTCTTTCTTAATCGCAGGCACAGGGTCAAAGGCCATCAATTCCTCACGATGGGAACAGTGAACTCAGCGATGATCCATCCCCGCGAAGTGTTTCGTTCTGCGATAGTCTCCTGTGCTGCGAGCATTGTCTTGATGCACAATCATCCATCAGGCGACCCCTCACCGTCACCTGCCGACGTAAAAATCACTCGTGAGCTAGTAGAAGCCGGAAAGCTGCTCGGGATAGAATTGCTTGACCATGTTGTCATCGGCAATCCGAACCAGGCATCATTAAGGGACATGGGCTATTGCATCGGGTAGCTCGTTCCCCAAACCCTTCCTCTTAACCGAGGTGGGGTTTTTGTTTGTAAGTCTTTAATGGTAGGATGCTGGCGGAAGCGGCTCACAACGAGTCGCTTGTTCTTTCTCAACCCTCAACGAGGATTTCACCATGTCCAAAGATACCCGATTCATTGATTTTCGCGCCCTAAAAGCGGCGGTCAGAATGGAGCAGGTTTTGGCCCATTATGGGCTGACAGAAAAGTTCAAACAGGGCAAAGACAGCTTGAGCGGGCCGTGTCCGATCCACAAAGGCACTCATCCGAATCAGTTTCGGGTTAGCATTTCCAAAAACTGTTGGAATTGCTTTTCCGACTGCCACTGTGGCGGCAACGTGCTCGATTTTGTCGCCAAAATGGAAAACATTGACCCCAACGAGGCGGCAAATCTGATGGTTGAATGGTTCAACCTCGATATTGCCAAGTTGAACGGCGAGACGAATCCACCAGAGCGCAGGGGCAATTCCAAACGCGGAGCCGAGGCCAAGCCAGGTGCATCCACCCGACCGGCCCAAGCACCCGCGCCGAAGCCCACGGCACCAAGCGCACCGGAGCCGAAGGAGTCAGAGCCAAACAAGCCGCTGGGTTTCGCGCTCAAATTGGTTGACCAGCATCCCTACCTTGCCGAACGCGGGTTGACCCCGGAAACGGTGGCCGAATTCGGGCTTGGCTATTGCGACAAGGGTGTCATGTCCGGGCGCATTGCCATCCCGATTCACAACATGGGCGGCCAGCTTGTGGGCTATGCGGGCCGCTGGCCCGGTGAGCCACCGGAGGAACGACCGAAGTATCGGTTGCCCGACGGGTTCAGGAAGGCGT
>CAZNYI010000067.1:0-4905 GCA_964577245.1 uncultured Candidatus Saccharibacteria bacterium | reverse complement strand
TTGTCAAACTTTTCCAATACAATTCGCCGACTACATAGACACCGATAGGAAGAAGAGCACCAGCCCGAGGGTGCAGAAGATAGCGGAGACGATCCAGAAGCGCATCGTCACCTGCGATTCGGGCCAGCCAAGCGCTTCAAAGTGGTGGTGGATAGGCGTGGAGCGGAAGATTTTTTTGCCGTGGCGGAGTTTTTTGGAAATGACCTGGACGATGACGGAGAGCGACTCAATAACAAGGATGATGACGAAGAAGGGCAGCAGGAGCGTGGTATTGGTGAGCATGGCGATAATACCGATCGTGATGCCGAGGGACATGGAGCCGGTATCACCCATGAAGAATTTTGCGGGATAGATGTTGTTCCACAGGAATGCGAGCAATGCCCCGACCATCGCGCCGCCGAAGACGGCAAGATCATAGCGGTGCAAAATGAAAGCGACCGTGGTCAAGGCCACGAACGCGAAGAGCGAAACGCCGCCCAGGAGCCCGTCCAAGCCATCGGTTTCGTTCGCCGAAAACGCGCTCGCGAAAATGATGAAAATGAAAATGGGGATATACCACAAGCCGATCTGGAAACTACCAAGGAACGGCACATTGATCACGTCCCACGCGAGGCGGAAATAGAACCACCAGGCGCCGACGAGCGCCATCACAAGATAAAGGATGGATTTCTGCCGCACCTTCAATCCCCCGCCGGAAGCGCCGCCGATCTTCAAAACGCCGAGCCAATCGTCCAAAAGTCCGAGGAGTGCAGCGCCGAGGAGCGCGACGAGCGGAAGATAGGTTTCCGCGCGGTTGATGAAGTTGAGATAGTGCCAAAAGGGACCGTCGAATATTTTGTTCAAAATACCAAAAACGGCGGCGAGGCCGATGACCGTTGCCCAAATAATGACGCCGCCCGCGGTCGGCGTTCCTTCTTTTTTCTTGTGCAATTCGTAAAACACCGGCGCGTCAGCCCCGTCGCGGATCTGCTTCCCCAACTGTCTCTTTTTTATAAAGCGGTACCAAATGGGCGTAATAAAAAGCGCCACAAAGAATGCGATCGTCGTGAGCACCATCACTCGAATTGTTTCCATAAGGAGCGGGCTCATGTTTTATTTCGCATTTGTTTTGTACCAGTTATATAGTTTTTGCGTGTCGCCAAAGCGATCATCGCTGCCAAGAACGACCACGCATATGATGCGGCTGCCGTTGCGAAACACCGAAAGAAGATTGCCGCCGGCCTGGTCGGTGTGCCCGGTCTTCCCGCCGACAAAATCCGCTTCGCCTGAAAAATTATTGATACTTTTTATCACAAACTTCGTGCCTATGTTCTCTTCGGTAATGGTGTGCTGCGGCGTGCGCGTGATGGCAAAAAGTTGCGGGTAGTCGATATACACTTTTTGCGCGAGCTTCAAAAAGTCGTTCGCGGTGGATTGGTCGCCGGCAGAAATGCCGGAAGGATCGTCAAAGTGCGTACTTGCCATCCCCCACGCCGCCGCCCGCGCATTCATCTCCGCAACGAACGCATCACGGCCATAGAACGTGGCAGCTGCCTCCGCGGCAACATTCGAAGAGGGCAACAACATAAGATACAAAAGATCGGAAACGGTGTAGGTGCCGCCCGTGACGAGCGTTTGTTCCGTAAGATCCGCCGCAAACATATTTTCGGTAATGGTGATCTGCGTTGTCGGATCAAGCTTGTCGGCGACGATCGTTGCGGACATAAGCTTCGCGAGCGACGCGGTGGGCCAACGGCGATCGGCATTCGCCGAGGCATACGTGGCGCCAGTCGTGAGATTCGCAACGAGCGACGCCGCAACGTTAAGTACCGGCGCAGAAACAGGCTGCGTGGCTACCCCGGTCGCGGACGGCGTAGGGGCGTTCGCACTTGCATCGGTTCCGCTCGCGGCATGCATGCCGGTTGCGGTGTCTGCACTCTCCTCGCTACCCGCGCCATTCTGCGCGGAGACCGAAACCTGCGGCATAACAAAAAGAGGCGCATGATCGTTTTGCGCGCTTCCCGAAGAAACCGCAGCGATTTCGGCGAGCGACGTGGGAGTTCCCGAAGAATAGATCATCCGGGAAAATAAAATTGCGGCGACCATCACTGCCAAGAAGAGTATTTTTTGAAGGGAATTGTTCATGCGCTATTTTTGCTCTTCGGGGATGGGCGGCACGATCTCCACCACCGGCACCGGTGGCACCGCCACAGAGTCCCCGGCAGATGCTGCCGGCGCGATGGTTGCCGCCTCCGGCGCGTTCTGCGCTTCAAATACTTTCAAAAGCTCCTGGAATTTTACGTATTCGGGCAGGTCTTCCTTCGCAGCAAGTCCCAAGTGTTTCATCAAATCAAACGTCGGCCGATAGAGGAATCCTGACGGGTGCTCGGGGTCCGGAAGGCGCTCAACGAGACCGCGAATCATCAAGCTGCGCAAAATAACGATGGAATTCACGCCACGCAGATATTCCAGCTTCGCACGCGAAATGGGGCCGAGATAGGCCACGATCGCGAGCGCCTCAAGCGACGCCGGCGAGAGATCTTCGGTCAATTCATCTTTCACAAAGTCCTCAACTATCTTATTGAACTCCGGCCGCGTGGCGAGCTGAACTTTTTCTTTATCCGAAACGAGCTGCAAACCGCTCCCCGTTTCCTCGAGGCGCTTTTTGAACCCGTCGGCCAGTTGTTCCGCCTCGCCTTTTTTCAACTCCAAAACCGATTCTATCTTTTTATACGTGAGCGGCTCCCCGTGAATGAAGAGCAACGCCTCAAATGAAGCCAGTTTCTTGTCGTACGAATTCTCGTTCATTTTTTCTTCACCATTATATCAGAAAAATTCTCCATTTGCTCAAGGAGGATAAGTTGCTCACGGGCAAGATGAAGAATTGCGAGGAAGACGACGATCGCCTCCGAGCGCGACTTCTCGCCCTGAAGGCGCCGGAACTGCAAATCGCCCTCGCCCTGGAGGCGTTTTAGGACCTCCGCAATCTTTTCCTCGAGTGTTACGATCTTTTCTTTGATCGTTTCCGTCTCAAACGCATAGGCAGTGACGGTTTCAAAGATCTTCTCCAAAGCGCCCCGCAAGCCAGCAATTTCTATATTTTTCCCTGGGTAAAACACGCTCTGCCCCGCCGCAAGCCCGCCACCACGCCCCAAAAAGTATGGTCGGCTATAGGAACGATGCTGTTCCCGCCAAAGCACTCGCAGGTGCGCGAGCGCCGGCTTTAACGCCTGATAGCGCGCAAGGCGTCCTTCAAGATCTCTAACGTCCGACTCTTCCTCTTCGGTCAATGCGAGCCCGGGCAAAAGATACTTTGACTTCAAGAGTATGAGGCGGCTCGCAACGACAATGAAGTCGGCCAACACGCGCAGGTCCACGCGGAACCGTTCTTCTCCCTCGCCCCCCGCGCGGAAGGTCTCAAGATATTTCAAAAACCCGTCGGTGACCTTCGCCAAGCTCACCTCGTTCACGCCAAGCTTCTCGGCCTCTATCAATTCTAAAAGCTTCTCAAGCGGCCCACTGAACTGTTCGGTCTTTATCTCGTAGGGCATGGAAATCGTATATCTTTAGAATACCCGAAAAAATATAAAAATGGTACGGGGCCGCGAGCAGGATGCTGCGGCCCCAGATTGGTCAGAAGGAGAACTTCCGGGAGAGACAAACTCGGAGATCGCCATGGGTGTGCTCGCCCGGATGACAGGTAAAGACGTGCCAGCCGGCGTGGTCAAACTCGCCGACATAGACGCGCTCGCGATCATGGTCAAGCGTGCGCCCCCAGTGCCTCCAGTTTTCCATCAGGCGTTCCCCAGTCACCTTGAAGATCGTAAGGACCGCTTCGGAAACGATGGTCTCATCGGCACGCTCAAAAGAGAAGTCATTGCCGAACTGCTCGATAAGCAACTCTTGGTCGATCCACGAGATGGAATCAAACCTCCCATGAAAATCGATGAGGTAGTATCCGGCGGGCCTGGATACGGCCGCCCAGACATCGCGCTCCTTCGAAAGCAGCCATGTGTAACTCTGGTCAAAGCATGGTTGTTGCTTCGGGTCGGTGCCCAAAAGATGCCTTTGTTCGCGCAACGAGAAGCCGTTCACGTAAACGAGCCTCCAGTCGGCTTCACTACACGCATTGGCGTTCGCCGCCGCACGTAAAGCGTGCTCGGTGTAGCGGATAGTGGGACTCACTTTCGACACGCCCCACGCTTTTGCGGACTCCTCATCCGTGAGCATCTTCGAGACACCGAGGATCGTGAGCGCGCGAGCGAGCGTGGCACCCTTCGGCCCACGTTTGGCCGGAATCCTCCCGTCAGGAACACCGGCAAGCCATGCACGGACAAGCCGGCCACGCATCGCGGGGTCATCGATCGGCATCTGTAGCGCGGACATCGGGAGTCCGGCTTGCCGCATGACACGGACAAACTGTGTAAGTTGGCCAAGCCATTTCTCGAATAAGACATCGTTCGGAATGTCGCTTGGCGGTTGGTTCGCGGTGGAGTCTACCATCGCACACCTCCGTATTGAGTTTTGTCTCGTGGCGAATCTCAAAAACGATCGCACTTGATCGCCATCGGAGAACTGCCGAATTTATAACACAAGCGGATACGCCGGGTCAAACGAACGACCAAGTAAGAGTTAATAATTTCTTAATCTTTGCTATTTCGGATCTAACGCTCCGGCCGTATACGTGTTCGCGGCATCCCACAAAAGCCAGCCGCCGTAATATTTGCTTGAAGTCGCAGTATTCAAAACATCGTACACCGCCTGCTTTTCCTGCCGCACCATCGCGGCGGTATAGGGTACGCCGTTCAGGTCAAAGTCCTGCAGCCACGGGCGAAGCTTGCTGTTTGGGATATAGCCAAGATTGAACGGCGAATTTTTTATAACGGGCGCAGTACCGCTCGCCACGGCCGCTGTGGAATTGGTATT
>CAZNYI010000066.1:0-5073 GCA_964577245.1 uncultured Candidatus Saccharibacteria bacterium | reverse complement strand
ATGAGTGGCAAAAAGTCCGTCGCAAAGTTATAGAACGCGGCAGAGGCGGGACCAAGCACGCCGGCGAAAACCAGCACAAAGCCGAGCGCGTTCGTGGCAACCCAAATGCCCATATCCCAGCGGATGACGGATGCGGTGCGGCGACCAAGCGAAACCATTTCGGGAACGCGCGCGAGATTGTCGGTCAAGACCACAATATCCGCTGCTTCCACTGCCACGGCCGCTCCCCCGCTTCCCATCGCAATGCCCACGTCCACGCGCGAAAGCGCCGGCGCGTCATTGATGCCATCGCCCACCATGGCAACCGTGCCGTTCGTAGTTTTTTGAATAAGCGTTTCCACTTGTTGCATTTTTTCTTCCGGCGACATTCCCGCCACGTAGCCGGTGAGCCCCAATTGTTTCGAAACCGACGCTGCCACTTTTTCGTTATCGCCCGTGAACATCACAATGTTTTTTACGCCGAGCTTTCGCAACGCGCGCATGCTTGCCGCCGCTTCTTCGCGCGGCACATCTGCCACCGTGATAAGCCCGGCATATTTTTTGTTGATCATCACAAGCACCGTGGTGCCGCCAATGCGATCGCGCTTTTCTTTGAGCGCCTTTTTTACGGACACATTTATGCGAAGCCCAAGGTCGGCACAAAGCCCCTCGTCGCCGATTGCCACCTCTACGCGCCGCGCCGCTTCGGCGTGCTTCACTCCACCATAGCGCACCCAAATGCCATTGCCACGATGGACCTTCACTTCATCCGGATCAGGAAAGGAAACCGCAAGCGTGGCGTCCGGCGTCGGAGCGAATTTTTCCAAAGCCGCCGCAAAGATCGCGCGGCCCACGGGATGTTCGGAAAACTTTTCAGCCACACCGACCGAGCGCCAAAAGAGTTCCGGCGAAATACCTTCAAAAATATCGACGTCGCGCAAAGCAAACGAGCCATAGGTCAACGTGCCGGTTTTATCAAGCACGAGCGTTTGCGTTTTGCCGAGCGCATCCAGCCATTCGCCTCCTTTCACTACTACGCCACGTCGCGCGGCGCGGCCGAGCGAGGCCGTCACGGCAAGCGGGATTGCCACCGCCATGTCGTCGGCACACGCCACAAGAAACAGCGCCGCCGTCATCAAAATATTTCCCGTTACCACATACACACCGATACCAAGGAGCAATACGATCGGCAAAAAGATGGCAGCGAAACGATCCGCGAGCCGCTCCGAACGCGACTTATTTTTTTGTGCCGAACGGATAAGCTCCGCCATCCGTTCCAGCGTGGAATCCTTTCCCACGTCCGTCACGCGAAACTTGGCCGTCCCCGATTCCACGAGCGTGCCTGAGATAATCTTGTCGCCCTCATATTTTGCAACCGGTACCGATTCGCCCGTCACCGACGATTCGTTCATGAGAACGGTGCCGAATATAATGATGCCGTCGGCAGAAATACGATCGCCGTCCTGCACTAAAAGGATGTCGCCTTCGTGTACGTCGCCCGCCGGAACATTCTCCGTCACGCCACCGCTCGCAATGCGCCGCGCCTTTTCCGGCTTGAGCCGCAAGAGTTCCGAAACGGCATCCTGCGCGCGCGCCTCCGTGTGCCAGTCAAGCAAACGCGCAAAGGCAAGCATGAGCACAATGAAGGCTGCGGAACGGATCTCACGCGTGGCAAAGGAAATGGCGAGCGCAAAGATATTGAAGGTGTCTATCGTGATCTTCCGCCGATAGAGCGCGGCAACCGTTGCCCATGCGGTAGGCAGTGATCCTAAGAGCGCGGCGATCCATAAAACGACCGACGCCGCGGAGAAGGCAGGGAAGAAAAGCGTAACGACAAGCGCGAGTGCGACAACGATGATCAGTAAATATTCCCGGATCGGCGAACGGAATGCGAAGGTCATGCTTTCATTATATAATAGAACGAAATGATCTCATTTCCCCAAGCAATCATCCTCGGGCTCCTGCAAGGGATAACAGAATTGTTCCCCATCTCAAGCTTGGGGCATAGCATCATTCTGCCCGGCCTTCTCGGCTGGCATTTTGACCAGAACGCAACGGACGTGATTGAGTTTCTGGTGGCCACGCACCTTGCAACCGCTCTGGTTCTGTTTTTCATTTATTGGAAGGACTGGGTGCGTATCATAAAAGGAATTTTTCGCTCGCTCGCGGAGCGTGAGATTGCGGCGGCTGATAAAGACGCCAAACTCGGCTGGCTGCTCGTGATCGGAACTATTCCTGCCGGCATTGTTGGACTACTTCTCGAAGAACGCGCGAAACAATTCTTCACCGCGCCGCGCCAGGCGGCATTTTTCCTTATAGTAAATAGTATCCTACTTTTCGCCGCCGAATTCCTGCGGCGGCGCAAAAAGCAGCCTGAAATTGTGGGCAGGGCGGACGAGCGGCTCGCAAAACTTTCATGGACGCAGGCAGTAAAAATCGGCTGCATGCAGGTATTCGCGCTTATCCCGGGCATTTCGCGCACCGGCTCCGCCATGACGGGCGGCCTCTGGACGGGCCTCTCGCACGAAGACGCGCTCCGGTTTTCATTCCTGCTCGCAACGCCGATCATCGGCGCGGCGGCATTTCTTGAGCTTCCCGGACTTTTCGCCGCGGGCGGAAATGTGGCAATCGCCGCGCTCGTGGGTGCCATCGCCGCGGCCGGCGCCGCCTTCCTCTCGGTCAAATTCCTCGTCCGTTATTTCAAAACAAAAACACTCGTTCCGTTTGCGATCTATTGCCTGCTCGCGGGAATTTTAGGGTTGCTGCTTATTGCGTAACGCCGCCCGTCGCCTTCTTCTTCCCCGTCCTGAACCATGCGAAAACAAATAACGCGAGGCCCACAATAAGCGCGCCAAGGCCATGCTTGAAGTGGACCGCACTCATCGCCGGATTGTAACCAGGGAAAAACGATGGCAATGCACTTGCCGGCGTTATCCAATAGAAAACCGCGAGGCCCACAAAAATAACCCCAAGCACAACGGCAAGCACGTTTAAAGTTTTGTTCATGGGTTTATTGTATCAAAAAACGCGCTCGTGGTACACTTTTTCTACATGAGCACCGAGAAAAAACAGTGGATTGCCATTTGGATCCTCGTCGCCGTTGCGGCGGCACTCTCGCTTTTTATCTATATTAAGACCATTCCGCCGCCGAACGGAAAATATACCGCATTCGCAAAGTGCATCGCGCAAACTTCAACCACATTTTATGGCGCCTTCTGGTGCCCGCACTGTCAGAACCAAAAACGCGAATTTGGTGACGCCGCGCACTATCTTCCCTACGTAGAATGCTCCACGCCTGATGCTCAGGGCGAGCTGCAGGTCTGCAAAGACAAGGGCGTTAAAAATTATCCAACGTGGTATTTCCCCGACGGATCAAGCTCCACCGGCGAGCAATCGCTCCAAACGCTTTCGCAAAAGTCCGGCTGCCCGCTGCCGTCGTAAGATGGTATAATAACCTCATGAACCCGTTCGTAGCAAATATCACCAATATCGCTTCTTTTCTCACACTGCTCGCGGATATTTTCGCCGTAGCGCTTTTTATCTTGCTCATAACGCCGCTCAAACGGCACGGCCTTGGAAAGCGGATCGCTGACTTCTTCGGCGAACGCGCCATCTTCCTTTCGTTCCTCGCCGCGCTCGCCGCAACGGGCGGCAGCTTGTTCTATTCAAACATCGCCGGCTTCCCGCCATGCGACCTCTGCTGGTGGCAACGGATATTCCTCTACCCGCAAACGCTTCTTCTCTTTACCGCATTTTTGAAAAAGGACGAGAACATGCGCTTGCACTGCACCGTGCTCTCGATTGTTGGCGCAATCGTCGCCCTCTACCAAACCTTTTTGCAGTTCGGTGTGCAATCCATCGTCCCCTGCAGCGCGACCGGCCCCAGTTGCTCCGTTGTTTACTTCATTGAATACGGCTACATTACGATCCCAATGATGTCGCTCACCGTTTTTGTGCTACTGCTTCTTCTCATGAACGCGCCAAATCCGAAGAAGCGCGCGATCAACGAGCTGTAGCATAATAAAACCCAAACATGTCTATTGTCACCGTGGGCGTCGTATTCCTCTTGGCTGTCAGTATTATTCTATTCGCCAAGCAAGTATGGAAACGGACTATGAATGCCTATCTGATATTGGCGTTGGTCTTCATCATCATCCTGCTCACGATGATAAGTTTGAGTATATTTAAAATAGCGCCCAATACTAATTATGATAATTTTTCGCTTTTCGTCTATTATTCCGCTTTTTGGGGCATAGTGCTTTGCGGAATTATCGGAGCGATCAAGCCGGACAACGTCACCACGGGGGGAAGCGGCTTTTCCGGCGGAAAACTTTTTGTCATTATTGTCGTCGCTCTCCTTGTCACGTTCCTGCTTTTTGGCTGGATGATAAGCACCGGATTCAGCCATGGATAAAAAGCAGTCCCCTCGGTTCCTTGCAAGAATCTAAGGACACGTGAACGTCGTCCCGACGGCAGCGGCGCTCGCCGAGGCCGTAGTGGGATCCTTGGTCTGTACCCACCACTGATACGTAGTACTTGAAGTGGTCGTAAAGGTATAGGTCGTACCGGTGAAATTATCGTTCCAGACGACCGCAGAACCGTCGGCAGGATTCGGCACAATCTTCGCCCTCAAATAAAATAGGTTGTATCCAAACGGAGCCGTCCATGAAACGGTGGCGCTATTCCCTGATGCCGGGCACACGGCGGCGGCATTGGTCGGCGGCGGCGGATTGTTCGGTGAGCACATCGGCAGGCTGAATGCTTGCTTCGGGGTCAAATATTGTTTTGCTCCATCGTAAAGAGAAATATAGTACGTTTTTCCAGGCTGGATCTGCAGTTGCGCAGGCAAACTGGAAGTAGAAGCGTAGAAATTGCCGGGCGCATTAGTGCTCATCAAACCGGAAACGTTCTTGTTGTAGTATCCGTCGGCGTAGTTCGGATCATCTCCGACGTTGATCCAGGAATTGGCAGGCAACGCGTACGGCCATGAAACCGTCATTACGTTTGCCGAGGTGGAGGCAATGAGACAACTCGCAATCGGGGTAATCGTGGCGCTGAGGGGCGGTGCGACTTGCACTGTTTGCTGGCACGTCG
>CAZNYI010000065.1:0-5110 GCA_964577245.1 uncultured Candidatus Saccharibacteria bacterium | reverse complement strand
ATCACGGCATAGAGAAACTGTTCCAAAAGCGAACCTGTGCCGCCGAACAGGTTTTCAAACAGATGCTTCAGCGTGTCGTCCCACGCAAGCGCCGCAATCAAGCCAAGCGCCGCAATAATAATGGTCACCACCCGCTCCCAGACACGCGACTGCACGCGGTCCAGCTCATATTTCTCCCAAAATTTTTCCAGTTCCGAGATCTCCATTTTTTCGTGCGGGTCCATGAAAAGATAATACCATCATCCACGCGGATTGAGAATGTGCATCACCGAAACACTAGAGGCTGCTCGCCGCTTGTAATGATGGAGATACAATGCCGATAGATATACAAACTGCAAACGCAACGATAAGCATAAAAGTTGCGATCAATACTTTGTCTTTTGGGTTGACGGGCTCCATTTTCGGTAGGCAGAGCCACCCCAAGATGAAGACGCACGTTGGAATCAAAATAAACAGTAATGGCAACGCGAAGTTGGCTGCGGTCATATATTGAAACGTGAACGCTGAAGAGGTGGCTAGTAAATAAATTGCGGCGTATAAATAAAGCACGGAATAAAGATACACCCCCCATCGCTTCATCGTCCAAATGGCCGCCATGATGAATAGGTAAATTACTAATAGGATTGGAATTTCAACCTGTCCAAGCCGCGATAGCGAAAGGGAGAAAACGATCAAAACACCTACCACCGGAACAACGGAGAGGGCCGCAAAGATTCTTGTGGTTACGACAAGAGCCCGATTTTGATTCATCGCATTAATCATACCAGACGTGGGCCAGGATGGGGTCGAACCATCGTTAGTGCCTTATAAGAGCATCGTTCTGCCGTTGAACTACTGGCCCAGGTAATATTCCCGCAACACCTTCAGCCCCATTAAAACCCTCTTTGCAACAATAGCACTTGATAAACGGGCATCGCAAGTGCCATGACCAAAACCGTTTTTATAGGTCAGGTCTGTTAGTGCGCTCTTTTTAATATATGGCTTTTTAAAACATTTCCCATCCATCCCCAACATCTTCGTCCAAAAATCGGTTTCTCTGGCCATCTTCATATCACGATAAAGGCGCAATCTTATCGTTATCTTATTTTTCTCAATCCCAAATGATTGTGTAAGCCAAAAAATGAATGCCTTAATGACCGCCGGATCAGTATTCGACACGGAAACTTCAGAGGTGCTTGTCTTTCCGCCCTCGCCCCAATATAAGAAAAGGCCGCCGACAAAAACATCTCTTTTTGAGAGTTTTCCTATAGTCACTCGCTCTTTCTCGCGAATAATCGCCAAGACCGCTTCCCGATTTTTCCGACGCGTTTCCCGATAGTGTTCGATCCGTTCTTTATTCCAGTCCCGCAGCGCCTTGATCCTCTTTTCAGAAAGAGGATAATCTTTTAGCCACAGGCTGAGCGTACCCTTGCTTACTCTCACGCTCTTCCTTATTTCGGCATAGCTTTTGCCAAGCTTGCGTAACGTAACCGCCTTTTGATGTTCCTTTCTTTTCGCCATAAATGAACCTTTAATATGCTATTTTTAAATAGCATACCACTGGTTCAAATATTAACAAGGGCGATGCTACTTTCCTACTATAGCATCAAACCGGTCCATAGCTTGCCCGGCTTGGCTGTTGAAGTTGTTGATCGCATTCACGTCGGTGTTGATCTGGTTCACGAGTGCCGCGACCTGCGCGTTTGTGCCGCCCTGTCCGGAAAAACGGCCGCGAAGCACGTCGGCAAGTTTTCCAAGGTCGCCACTGTAATTGATAAGTTGGTTGATGAGCGCCAACCGATCGGAAATTGATTCCAGTGCCGCCTGCCGCGCGTTGAAATCGGAGATGTTGGAGAGCGCCGTTGTCATCTGCCCCACCTGCGTCGAAAGCTGCACGGCTTGGTCGCGAATGTCCTGGCTCTGCGTAACGAGATTGGCCGTGATTGCGAGCGCGCTTGTATAATCCTGTTTCTGGTCCAACGCATTCACCTGCGCGAGGGCGTCCGTTGACTGGTTGGAGAGGTTCACAATGTTCTGCGCGATGATGGCGCCCTGCATGCGTGAGTCGGTGAAATCCTGCGGCACGCCGCCACTGCCCTGTGTCCACCGCACAATGGCGTAGCCTAAAGCCACGATAACCACGAAGATAATGACGATTTTTACGCGGCGCGACCCAAGCATTTGATTACATAATTTTTACCAAAAAACCTTGAAAAAAGCAAGTCAAAATGTTATTTTATTACTACGCTCTGCGCGCCAATAACGGTGCGTTGAAACGCGGGTATCGTATAACGGCATTACCGCAGGTTTCCAACCTGCTGACAGGGGTTCGACTCCCCTTACCCGCTCATCTGAAAAACAAGGAAGGTAATTTTGAAGCCCGCTTCGCTCGCCCAGCGGCTCGCTCGCTAGTCCTCGGCGGTTCGCCGCCGAGAAGAAAACGGCGGACCATGCCGAACCGCCTGCGGGTCTTCAAAATTACCTTCCTTGTTTTTCAGATTCGCGATGAGAGAGGCGAACCCGAGCGGCACCCCGAGAAGGAAGGAGCCGCGCGAAGCGCGGTGAGTCGGAAACCGTGGGTTCCCGAAATCGGGGGTCGGGGTGCCGCGAAAGGGTTCGACTCCCTCCATATAAAAAATATTTGACACGCCACCTTATTTGAAGGTATATAGAAGTCAGGAGGAATCGGTATGTGCACTCGCTTTTCTACGGCCGCGCTCGTTGCGCTCGCCGTCGCAATGCTTTTTGTAGCACCTTCACAAAGCGCGGGCAAATCACGCCGCGCTAAACCCGCAACGATCATCACCGAGGCGATCGTGCCCGAGGTGAAACGGGTCATGATCACCTACGATGTCGAGCGCCAAGTTGTTTTGTTCACGGGGTACGAACGCTCGTTCGACGTCGCCAAGAACCCGTCGCCCTCCGAGGCAGAGATTCCTTTTTCCATGGGGGTCTATATGTTTTATCTCAAAGCAATGACCGCGCTCGACGTTGAGAGGGGCGCCGAACGACCACTGGACCCAATGGAGATCGCTGCGCTTCGCCCGTTTCTTAGTACCTCTGAACAGGGCCTGATAAGGGAACTGGGCGGGGCCCCTAAGTGTTTTAGCATTTGGGAAGGCAAGCTCGTGTCCGCCACTAACGCAAGCGGCAACGCGGTCTCCCTCACCCAAAAAACCTTCGACGAGGACGTCAGAACCGCCACGGAGAAGGTGGAAGAGTATTGCGTGAGAGTGATTAAGCGGTGGATGGCGGCCAGGCACGCGCCGCCTTCGCAACGCCTCGTGCCACGCAAGCATCGGCATCAACCGCCGCGTCAACTATCAGTGCCGGCAGATGACGACGACCTTTTGACGGCACGCGCCGCTATCATCGCACCCCGGGATTTTTCCGGGGTGCTTTTCTTTTCAGCTACGCGCACCGGCATCGCCTGAACTCACAACAACGTGCGAACTCAGGTGATGCTCGACCGGTAACTCACGGTCGAGCGATGCGAACTACTTGGTGGAGATGTCAACACGGGAGCGCGCGGGTAAAATTTCCCCCAGGTGCCGCCAGAGCTTCACCTTTGCCCGGCTCACTGCGGCGTTCAGGATCGGGATGGGCCTGTTGAGTATTCCAGCGATTTCTTTGTACGCAAGTCCTTCGAACTCCCGCAGAAAGAATGCCGACGCGTAATAGCTCGGCGCCTCAGTAGACAGTACGCGCATCACGAAGGCCTTTACTTCCTCTTCCGGGGTCTCCTCCTGGGTGGGCTTCGTCGAAAACTCGTAGCTTCCATGCAGAAACGACTCGAACGCCGCGATATCAACATGCCCGCCGCCGCCATGCGCCAACCACCATCGTTGATAGTCGACAAGGGTGTTTATGGCGATCCTGCAGAGCCAGGTGGTCGCCGCGGCATTGTTTTCGCCGCGATATTGTCCGCGGCACCGCCACGCGCGGAGAAAGGTCTCCTGCAGCAAGTCCTCGGCGGTGGCATACCGGTCGCCGGCCTTTACCCAGAGCCCTCCAAACAACATCCGAAATATCTTTTGCCTCTCGGATTCACAAAACTGCGTGAATCCCTCTTCGCTTTCAATGTTCGTATCCAAGGCGTTCTCCCTCGCCGCCAAGCGGCAAAATGTGAAATTATGACTTCCAAAAACTGCGTTCAGTGTATTCCTTTAGTTTTCCGCTGTCAAAAATGAACAACCACCCGCAGTGCGAAACGCAAAGGGGTGGTCAAATATAGCGCCGATCAATGGTTGGCGCGAACCATAATAGCAATACTGCTATGATTCCGACGCGTAAGCGTCGGGAACTTCTTATTGGGTGCAATAAATGACTAACTTAAGTTTACCGCCCATGGCGGCCACGTCAACACAACTTGTGGACAACCTGTGAACGACTATTCGGCCCTTATTCCGCCCCGCGTTTTGGGGCGTTCCGGACGATTTCATCAATTACCCCATAGGATTTCGCCTCCTCGGCAGAAAGCCAGAAGTCGCGGTCGGTATCTTTTTCTATCTTTGAAAGTGGCTGGCCAACATGCTTTGAAAGTAGTGCGTTCAACTGCTGTTTGGTCTTTACGATTTGCTTCGCGGCGATTTCTATCTCTATCGCCTGTCCCTCCGCGCCGCCCATCACTTGGTGCAAAAGGATCTGTGAGTTCGGCAGGGCGATCCGCTTCCCCTTCTCTCCGGCCGCGAGCAGGAACGCGCCCATGGACGCCGCAATGCCCACGCACATCGTGGAAACGTCCGCCCGCACGTATTGCATAGTATCGTAGATCGCCATACCGGCCGTCACGGACCCGCCGGGGCTATTAATATAGAGCTGAATGTCTTTCTTTTGGTCTTCGTGGTCAAGGAACAAAAGCTGCGCGATCACGGTGTTTGCCACCGCATCGTTTATTCCCCCGCCAAGGAAGATGATGCGCTCTTTAAGTAGGCGCGAGTAGATATCGTAGGCCCGCTCACCATATTGCGACTTCTCAATAACCGTCGGGATTAAATACTGGTTTTCTGGTTCCATAGATTTATATATTACTCTTTTATCCGCGCAACTCCAACAGCCCACCTTATAAGAATGGTACGAGCAACAAGGCAATAATGTTTATGATCTTAATAACTGGGTTGATGGCTGGACC
>CAZNYI010000064.1:4156-5262 GCA_964577245.1 uncultured Candidatus Saccharibacteria bacterium | reverse complement strand
TTTTTATTTAATAGAGTTTTAATGGGTCGTTTGGTATAATGTGCCTATGACAACATTTAAAAAGAAGGGTGCGGATGCGGCGCGGGAAGAAAAAGCAGAGGCGAAAACAAAAGAAAAGGACATAAAGGACCTGGACGAGCTCCTTGCGTCGCTCCAAGAAAAATTCGGCGAAGGAGCGATCATGAAGCTCGGCGAGATCCACCGCGTGGACGTAGACGTCGTTCCCACGGGTTCCTTCTCGCTTGATCTTGCGCTTGGCGTTGGCGGCCTGCCGCGCGGACGCGTCATAGAGATCTACGGCCCGGAAGCATCCGGAAAGACCACGCTTGCATTGAACGTGGTCGCACAGGCGCAGAAACAGGGCGGACGCTGCGCATTTATTGACGCGGAGCACGCCATGGACCCGGAATATGCGGCGCGATTGGGCGTGCGCGTGAACGATCTTTTGATCTCTCAGCCAAATAACGGCGAAGAGGCGCTCAATATTTTAGACAGCTTGGTACGGTCAAAGATGATCTCCGTCGTGGTAGTGGACTCCGTTGCCGCGCTCACTCCGCGCGCAGAACTGGAAGGCGAAATGGGCGAGCAGCACGTAGGGCGCCAGGCGCGCATGATGGCGCAGGCCCTGCGAAAATTAACGGCCATCGCGAGCCAGAGCAATACCATGATCATCTTCATCAACCAGATCCGCATGAAGATCGGCATCATGTTCGGCAATCCAGAAACCACGCCTGGCGGCTTGGCGCTCAAGTTCGCCGCATCGGTGCGCATCGACATCCGCCGCATCGCACAGGTGAAGAAGGGCGAAGCCGTGGTCGGCAACCGCGTGAAGGCGAAGGTGGCAAAGAACAAAGTGGCAGCGCCATTCCGCACCGCAGAATTTGACATCATGTTCGGCGAAGGAATCTCCTATGAAAGCGACGTCCTGAATGCCGCCATCACTCGCGGCGTGGTCAAGAAATCCGGCGCAAGCCTCAGCTTTGAAGGCGAACGCATCGGCGCCGGCTTTGATAACGCCCGGCTCAAAATGAAGGAAGACAAAAAACTACTCGAAGCCATCAAAAAAGCCATCGAGGAAGAGATAAAGAAAGAGGAGACGAAGATTG
>CAZNYI010000064.1:0-4056 GCA_964577245.1 uncultured Candidatus Saccharibacteria bacterium | reverse complement strand
ATCAACCCAAGCAGCGCAAGCGCGGCAATGACCGTGAGCGTTATGATAGCAATGTTCTTCCCGCTCCCCCCTGCGGCACCGGCCGCCCCTTCCACTTTGACGCTTTGGAACTTCGGTAATCCGCCGCCGCTCTGCGCCATGGATGCCAAATCGGACCGCATCGTCCGCACCTTAACTTCGGGCGGCGGCGGGGGCGCCGAGGGCATCTCTCCAGGAAAACTGGCGTTTTTGTTCTGATCCATTAGCTCTATTTTACCACGAATCGCCCCGAACTTAATTCAATTGGAATCCCATTGGCGCACCCTCCTCTTTGGGTGGCTCCGGCGACGGCTGCAAAAGGTCTTTAATTAATTTGAAAATTGCTTGGATATGCTCATCATGCTCGCCATATTTCCGCTCCAAATCCTCGATTTTACGCGCAAGATCAAGGTGGGTTGCCATCAATTCGCGGATTTTCACAAAGGTCCGCATGATAAGGATATTCACTTTAATGGCCCGGTCGCTCCGCAGGATGCTTGAGAGCATTGCCACGCCCTGCTCGGTGAAGGCATAGGGGAGATAACGGCGGCCGCCCCAACTTGATATCGCAAATTGCGATATCAAGTTACCTTCCTCTTCCTTGGTGAGTTGAAACATAAAATCAGCAGGGAAACGCTTCGCGTTGCGTTTAGCCGCTTCATTAAGCCGGAACGTGGAAACTCCATAAAGCTCCGCCAGATGCATATCAAGCATCACTTTTTGACCGCGAATCAAAAAGATGCGGTTCTCTATAATTTCCGCCGGAACAATGTTCTCCATTCCGGCATTGTAGCAAACAAAGATTAAATTTCCATTAAATGCCAACTGCGAGACGGACGCCCATCAAACCGTTGCAACGACGCGGCCGCACGCACAGGCGTTTTGGAGCCGTGCGAGAGGGCCATCAGTGATATCAGTGTCGTAAATCAGAAATAAAAATAACCAGCAACAAAAAGCAAACATCTATCCCTCCCGAAGCCAGGCTCCAAAACGCCTGTGCGTGCGACCGCTATTGCAGCTGCTTGATAGACATCCGTATCCGGCCGTCGTCATCTACGCTTATGATCTTTGCCCTCACAAAGTCGCCCACTTTCACCACGTCTTCCACGCTCTTCACGAATCCGCCGCTTTTCAATTCGGAAACGTGGATCATGCCGTCTTTGCCGCCGCCAAGGTCAACGATCGCGCCGAACTCCAATGTCTTTATCACATTCCCCTCAACGATCTCGCCCACTTTGAATTCGCGCGCAATGCCGCGGATCACAGCAACTGCCTCCTCCACCTTCGCAAGGTCCGTGCCCGACACAAAGACGCCGCCGTCCTCGTCGATATCAATCCCTGCCAAACCGTATTTCTCAATAAGGCCGTTGATCACTTTGCCGCCAGGACCGATCACGGCGCCGATCTTCTCCTTCGCAATCTTCAATTGACGGATAGTAGGAACAAAGGGCGAAAGTTTTTCGCGCGGGGCGGCGAGCACACCTTTCATCACTTCCAAAATTTCCAACCGCGCTTTCCGCGCCTGTATCATTGTCTTTTCTATGATTTCCACCGTAAGGCCGTCCACTTTAATATCCATCTGGATGCCCGTTACGCCGTCCACCGTGCCCGCCACTTTGCAGTCCATGTCGCCGTGATGGTCCTCCGGTCCCTGAATGTCGGTAAGCACTTTATACGTATTCATGTCCTTCATCATCAAGCCCATCGCAATGCCCGCCGCCGGTTTCTTGATCGGCACGCCGGCATCCATCATGGAAAGCGAGGATGCGCACACCGTAGCCATAGAAGATGAACCGTTCGAAGACAAAATTTCAGAGACCACGCGGATCGTGTAGGGGAATTCTTCTTTCGTCGGGATCAAACGCTCAAGCGATTTTCGCGCAAGGTTGCCGTGGCCGATGTCGCGGCGGCCTGGACCGCGGAAGGTGCCCACCTCGCCAACCGAGAACGGCGGGAAGTTGTAGTGCAGCATAAAGCGGCGCTTCGTGGTGGTTTCCATTGTCTCAATCATCTGCTCCGCACCCGGTGCCGCGAGCGTGGTTATCGCCAATGCCTGCGTGTTGCCGCGCATAAAGAGCGCCGAACCGTGCGTCCGCGAAAAAAGCCCCACCTCGCCGTCCAGCGCGCGCAGTTCGTCAAGCTTGCGCCCGTCAGGACGCCGCTCTTTCGTAAGCGCCTCGCGGTGCACAAGGTCATTGATCGCTTCTTCAAAAAGGAAATCGGCGGCTTTGTAGTCCGCTTCTTTTTTCTCTTTCGTTTCCGCGGTGGCTTCCGCCGCCTCCTTCAATTTCAAAAAGAGCTCCGTCTTCAACTCGCCGATTGCGCTCTGCTGTTCCATTTTATTCGCACGGAACACGGCGGCCTCCAATTTGTCTGCCAAAAACGCGGCGACGGTCGTTTTCAATTCCTCATCCGGCAGTGAAAGCTTCACTTCCGCTTTCGCCTTGCCGATCTCTTTGCGGATCGTCTCTTGGAATTCAGCGATGCGGTTCACTTCTTTCTGCGCGAGCGAAAATCCCTGCACGATATCTTTTTCCTGCGCATCCAAACCGCCAAGTTCAAGCATGTTGATACGGTCCTTCGTGCCGGAAACGAACGCATCAAACGCCGGCGGATTCGCAACGATAAAAGAATTGTCCGGGTTGATCTTGAATTCACTCCCTACCTGCGCCACGCGCACGCCCGCCACCGGGCCGTTCCACGGGATGTCGGAAATGAGGAGCGCGGTGGAAGCACCGATGAGTCCCACGAACTCCGGATCGTTCTCTTCGTCGATCTGCAACACGGTCACCACCACCTGGATCTCGCGCCGAATGCGGTCGTTAAAAAGCGGCCGGATCGTGCGGTCCACGAGCCGCCCTGCAAGGATCGCCTCTTCGGAGGAGCGCCCCTCGCGACGAATGAACCGGCTGCCGATGATCTTGCCCGCCGCGTAAAACTTCTCTTCATAGTCCACTTTAAGCGGAAGATAATCGGTCGTGGCTTCCTTGCGCGCCATCACAGCCGTCGCCAAGACCACCGTCTCGCCGTATTTTGCGATCACCGCCGCATTCGCCTGCTCGGCGAGCGCTGAAACTTCTATCGTGAGGGTTTTCCCGGCAACGTCAATTGAAAATTGTTTTTTCTTTAACATGGTTTTAATTTTGTTTTATTGTTCGCTCTACGCACGCAACTTCATAATAGCTCGCGGGACGTCTTCTATATTGATAAACTTATCGGCTGCTTCCTGGATCTTCGACGATGCACTTCTGTGAAACGCTGCCACCTCCACCAAACGTCCGGCACCCCACTTTAGATAGTCCACCAGGGGCACAAAGTCGCCGTCCCCTGTCACCAGAATGATCACGTCCAAGAAAGACGACATCCTGATGGCATCCACCGCCATGCCCACGTCCCAATCCGCTTTTTTCATACCGCCCGCGTAAATCTGCAAATCCTTCATGCGAAGCTCCAGCCCCGCCTTCTCCAATGCTTCAAAAAATGCCGCCTCTGAGGAGAGTGAAAGTCCGTCGTTTCCTTCTTCGTCGCGCACGGGCCGCACGGCGACTCGTTTCGCCGCCGCCTCCCCCGAAAAGCGCTGCGGTTCCACGCCTTCGCTCTTCACCACATAGGCCATTGCGCGGATCAGCTGGCGGTCGCCCACCAGATAGCGCATAAGCTCCGAATAGTTCACGCGGGCGTGATGCAGGTTCTTCGCCGAGTGGTAAAGGTTCTGCACATCAACAAAAATCCCAACCCGCTGGTTGGAATAGCTCGGAGCGCTTTTCATCGCCGTCATTATTTCTTAAGATCCAGTTTTTTAAGGATCTTTTCGTACGCCGTCGGCTCGTGCTTGTGCAGATACGTCAAAAATTTGCGGCGGCGGGACACCATCTTCAAAAGCCCGCGGCGCGAGTGATTATCTTTCGGATTTTTCTTCAGATGCAGCGCCAACTCGTCGATCTGCCGCGAAAGCAAACCAACCTGGACGCCGGCCGAACCCGTGTCTTTCTCATGTTTGCCGTGTTCGCCCGCAATGCGGGATTTAACGCGTTTCGT
>CAZNYI010000063.1:0-5269 GCA_964577245.1 uncultured Candidatus Saccharibacteria bacterium | reverse complement strand
TCTGTCGAGACCGAGTGCCATGCCAAAACCCGGCGAGCCATCTAAGCCAGCGGCCATGCCGACCGCGATTCAGCAAAAAGAGGTTGACGCGCCGCCGACTTCAACGCAAGAACCAGAGGAGCTGGATTTGCACTTGGGACTCATGGCGTTGTGCTACTGGTTCTTCGGCGTCCTCGTCTACGGCATCATCGCTCACTTTGACGAGTTCAAGGCCGGAGTCCACGAAGCAGTCGTCGTATTCAACGAGCATCGCACTAGGTACGAGCAGCGGCAACGCGAAGCACGCGAGGCCGAACGGCTGGCGCAACAAGCTCAAGCCGCAGCCATAGCTCAAGCTGCTGTACAAGCACAGCCGCAACAGCAACAACAAGGACAACGACAAGGGCGACGCGGGCGACGCAGTCAGCAGCAGCAGCAAGCACAACCGCAACCGACGCAGCCGCAACCACCGCTTCCAACACCACCCACAGCGCAACCGCAGCCGCAGTACCAGAACTTCTGGGTGCGAGCAGCGGAGTTCGCCACGGGCGACATGTTCATGGAAATGGTTTACCGCGGTTTTGGGGCGCTCATTAGGAGCTACCAAACAAGGAGGGCAACCGCATGAAGACCATCCGAACCATCGCGGCCATCTTGGCCATCGCAGTAACTCTCAAGGTCGTGATAGGAATATCAATCATCACGACACTCGCCATTCTGGCCCTTCTCTGGGCTGCGAAAGAATTCAAGCAGCGATTCGGCGAGGAAATCCAGATCGGCGCGTCATGGCTCCGAACGGCAGCGAAGATAACGGCGGCAATCATCGGCTTCGTCGTTCTTCGATTCCTGCTCGGACAGGTGCTTGGCCTCTACCCAGTGGACGCAAGAGACGCATGGAGCACCCAGTACTTCAAAAGCCTCTATTGGGGACACATTGCTCCACGAGACATCGTGATCGAGCTCGTATTGATCTTGATCATCGCGGGCACGATGTGGGGATGGCTACGCGGCAAGTTGGCCGCAAAGACCCTCATTGGGATCTTCGCTATCGCCATCGTCGCCGGCGTCATCTTCCCGGGCTTGGCCTCGACTTTGCTTAAGTCGCGCGAGGGGATCAACGATTCTTTCGCGAAGAACGGCGTCATCAAGACCGTCCGGCTCGTCGCCAAGGGCCCGGATGACTCAGCGAGGTTCCCGGGCTACGGAGAGAAACACTGCTCCGCAAGCTCCATGTTCGCCTTCCTCGGGTTCAACCATCTAAACGACACGAGGTCGAACGTGATGGACGTTCCCGCTGGACCGCCCGGATGCTTCCACGGACCATTCGTGGTTCCGGCAAGCGCTAATGTCATCGAGATCGCGCACAGTGACGCTTCGGGCGACTGGGCGGCCATCTGGTGCAACGGCAAGATGTCGCCGAGCGCCGTCCATCCTGCCGGAGAGGATTTCACGGCAGACGAGATCACGGGTTGCAAAGCCCCAACTGATCCGTCAGACACATTCTACGTGCAGGGTGGCTCGACCACCACTATCACGGTGCGAGTGCTCAGCAGAAAGTGAGCACCTGCCACCATCGAACAAGATTCACACCCGCCGCGAGCTTCCGAGCTCCGGCGGGTTTTACATTTTATAAGCAGTGCAAAAAATAGTGCCGCGGACTCCCCAACGCAAAACGGCCCCCGCGGGCCGTTTTGAAATCAAACCAAAAGCGAAATCGTTAACAGGCAGTGATCGCTCCGGTGTTGAAGAAGCTGGCAACGATCATCGGGATGCCTTTCGCGACAAGCGCGATAACGATGGCAACCACGGCATAGAGCAACGTTGCTCCTGCCGACTTCACCTTCTCCGGGTCGCCCGCAGCCGTCAAATACTTGAAGGCCGCAACGAGCACGAAGATGATCGTAAGGATGATAAGCAGATAGAACACCCAGTTAATGATCGTGCAGAACAAGCCGCCCGATCCCGTAAGCTGCGTCACGCTCGTTACGGGCGATGACGGCTCCGTTACGCCCGGACCCTGGAACTGCGCCGCCGCCATAAGCGGCAATGCAAATACCAAGAGCGGAGCACCGATTTCCTTCGCGATTTCTTTAATCTTTCTCATGAATGTATGGGGATTTCGACCTTTCCAATTACATTTTTAGCATACCACTTCTAGGGGAACTTTCAAAGGGGACGGGGGCGCGGGCTAACAAATGCCTCCACCAATACTGCCGCCAAAAAAACTTTCAACAACGTACGGGATTCCTTCTGCGAGTAACGCCACCACAACCGCGATCACCGCATAGAGAAGGATCTTGTTTGCCGTCTTCACGTTCTCCGGCTCACCGGATGACGTGGCATACTTATATCCGCCAACCAAGAACATGACGACCGCAAGAACGATGAGTCCCCAAAATACCCACCCTAACAACGCACAGAAGAGAGGCTGAATCTGATCGCTACTGCTCAGTGGGCTTTCTGGAAGCGAAAGCGGAGGGGTGCCCGGCGCCGCAAGCGCTACCTTCGTCACCAGCAACGTTCCCAACGCCGCAATATTTACCATCGTCTTTGAAACAAAAAAGTTTTTCATTGTTTTGTTGATATTCTAACAAACGCTCGGACCCGACGCGCCAATAAAGGTCGCGACGAGCACAGGTATTCCCCGTGCGATAAGGCCAACGGCGATCGCAATCGCCGCGTACAAGAGCGTCTTTGTCGCTTTACCGACCTTTTCGGCTTCGCCGGACGAGGTAGCATACAAATAACCGCCGACAATGAACATGGCAATTCCAAGCACCATCAGGGCCCAAAACATCCAACCAAGCGCGTTACAAAGAAGCTTCACGACCTGATCGGTGCTTGTGATATATGCCGGCAGCGGATCCGCGGCGTTCGCGGTTCCCGTAGTGAACAAAACGGTCAAAATCCCTACAATGCTTGCGGACCAGTCTTTGATCGTTTTCATTTTTATAATGATACCTTATTACAAATTTAGCTGCCAAGCAAGCTCTTAATGAGTGCCGCAACGCTTCCGGCGAGGAGCACGATCGCGAACCCGATGACAGCATAGAGGATGGTCTTTCTGCCCTTGCCGAATTTTTCAGGATCGCCCGCCGCCGTCATCATTTGAAAACCGCCGACGAGAACAAAGATGGCGCAGATCGGGATGGCGATCGTGAAAAGAAATTGTGCAACGGCATTCACGGGGCAGCTAAGGTCGTTGCAGCCGCTCAGGGGATTCTGAAGCGTGATTCCTTGCCCGCCTGGATTTGTAGTCGTTGCCGCAAGCACCGTGTGAACGCCGACAAATATCGTGCTCAATATCCGTACCATGGTTTTATTCTATCATAATCCGATTGCGCCGGGGCAAAAACTTAACCCCAGGTTTATTCCGGCATGATCCCCGTCGATGCTCCCCGGAACGTAGACCGCCACATTAAGGCGGCATGCGTCGGCTTGGCTAATGCCCAACGTCTGCAAAAGCCCCGCCTCGGCGGCAGTCCGTGCGGCCGCGAGCGGCTCCGAAAGAAGGCCGATAGTAAACGAGCTGTCGGTTGTATTGTAGGCCAGATTATATGAATTTGTGGCGATAATGAGCACTGTTTCCGCATCGGGCGTCACGAGCGAAGGATTCCTATAAAAGTTGTTCACCGTGACCGATCCCTTGCTCGTGCCAATCGTAATCGTCGTGCTCGTGGGGAATGTGGACGAGGAGAAATTGCCGGTCGGGGGGACAAGCGGCGCAGTGCCCGTGCCGCCAGTAGTACCCGGCAAGCCGCCAGTGCTGCTCGTGCTCTCTGTGCCGGTACCGGTTCCACTCGGCATGCCCGCGCCGCGATTCAAGTAAAAAAGCGCAGCGGCCACCCCGGCGATGATCAAGATAAGAATAACGATAAGAATTGTTTTTTTCATGATTGGTTAATGGTGGTACTATAGGCCGCAGGCATTTCTTGTGGCAGGACCCCAAAGCTTGAAATTAGTACCGCTCTTTGAAAGCTCGCAGGCCTTCGCCACGTTATTCTTTGTATCAAGCGCAGCTGCCACGCATTGATTATACAACGTTGGGTTGGTGATTTTGGTGTGCGGATTGCTGCCCGTAAAAGGATTTGAGAAAGCGGACGGGCAATTGAGTCCCCCGATAGTGTTCGCGGAAATGTTGATTTGAAAAAGTCCAAAAGAGACTGGGTGGCCATCATCGGTACGGTCGGTTGTACTATACAAGAAAGAACCGTTTGCGCTTTCAACGTTGCACACCCCCGCCGCGAGCGTGGCGTTGCCGCCGAAACAACTCCCGCCGTTCGCCATAAGGTTTGCCGTAGAACACCCGCCGGATGGCGGCGCTTGGCACCGCGGTCCCGGCGCTCCCCCACCACCGCCGCCACCTCCTCCCCCTCCCCCACCACCTCCACCCCCGCCGCCCGTCCCACCGCTTGGCGTTCCGCTAATTGATGATAAACCCGTAATATTCAAACCGACAATCTGGGGGTTCACGGTATAAAGGATAATATACGCGCCCGCTAAAAGGAGTAGGCCGAGAAGGGCATTCGTGATCCACGCCTTCCCCTCGGTTTCCGATGATGGATTCCCCTTCCCAACCGCATACCGTATGCCGCCATAAACGATGGCGCCGAAGGCGAGGATACCCGCCATCATCAAGGCGAAATTATAAAAATTAGTTATGAAGCCGGAAACTCCCGCTGATGGAGCGCTCGGTCCCGGGATGCTGGCGCTAACGGTTATCGACGCATCGGCGAGCGCTTTTGTGATAAACGCCCCCGCAGCGAAAAAGTTCATTGCGATATGGTGCACGTTGGATTACTGAACCCACCGACCCCCGCGATATTAAGCACCTTCACGAACGTGAAAACGATAAGATACGCACAAAGCACAATGAAGAGCCCGAGCACCACGCGCAATGCACGATCGCGCGCGGCAGTCACGGCCCCCGGATCGCCGCGTCCAAACATGAACGAGAGGCCGGTCCACGCGATCATAATGGGCGCGATGATCCAGATCACAACACCGATGCCGAAATAGATCACATTCGCTACGGTGCTCACAAGATCGCAGAGGTCCTGACAATTCTTGCTATCCGTTCCGCCCGCGGTGTTCGCGCCGGTGCACGAAATAAGCGGCCCCGTCAGAATATCAGGACTCCACACGTTGCTCTTGATCGCCGCCGACGCCACGAACGGCATCGCGGTCGCCATCACGATGAGCGCAAGCGGGAAAAGATAGATAGCCTTCGTTTTTGTCTTCATATCATTTATATTATCGCATAATTTGCGTTACGGCAGCTTCCGCGCCC
>CAZNYI010000062.1:0-5273 GCA_964577245.1 uncultured Candidatus Saccharibacteria bacterium | reverse complement strand
TTTACGGAAGCCGGCGCCATCAACATGCGCAAACGGCTCACGGAGCTCGTTGGCCAAGCCGCATACCGCGTCGAGATTTCCACCTTCCACGGTTTTGCGAACCGCGTGATCCGCGATTACCCGGATTATTTCCCGCACATCATCGGCGGGGTCGTCATTACTGAAATCGATCAGGTGCGCGTGCTCCGCAAGCTGATCGATGCAGCGCCTTTGAAAACACTGAAGCCCTTCGGCGACCGTTATTATTATTTGAATAATATTCTGCACGCGATCGAAGAATTGAAGCGCCAGGGCGTGACGCCCGAGGCATTTGCAAAAATTGCGGCGCAAGAAAAGAAAGCGTTCTACGAAAATCCGGATCTCGTGAATGAGAAAGGAAAATACGCGGGCAAAATGAAGACCAAATACGATGTGCCCGCGAAGCACGTGGAGCGCAATCTGGAAGTGGCGGAACTTTATGCGAATTATCAGAAGGCCATCCTTGCCGCGAACCAATACGACTTCAGTGACATGATCATGTATGTGGCGCAAGCGTTAGAGAACGACAGTGCCCTCGCACGCGTGCTCCAAGATGCCTATGACTATTTTTTAGTGGACGAGCACCAAGACACGAACGATGCGCAGAACAAGATCATAGAACTACTGGCCGGCGGGGGTGGCGGCGCGGCTGAGAACGACCACCCGAACCTTTTTGTGGTGGGCGACGAAAAACAGGCCATCTTCCGCTTTCAGGGCGCGTCGCTTGAGAATTTCCATTATTTCCAGAAAAAATATAAAAACGTAAAACTTATTTCACTGCGGAGTAATTATCGCTCCACGCAAGCCATCTTGGACGCCGCGCAGGGAGTGTCGCCGCGTGCGGCGGGCGGGGAGCTCGTGGCAAAAGCCGGGCACCCGGAAGCGCCGGCAAACCTGGTGGCGGTAAGCGCGCCCGACGTTGAATATTATTTCATCGCGCGGAAAATAAAAGAACTGCTGGGCGCGAAAAAGAATCCGGCGAAGCCGGAAGAAGTCGCTGTCCTCTTCCGCGACAACAAAGATGCGGCGCCTTTGGCGCGCATGCTTGAAAAAGAAAAAGTGCCGTTCAATATTGAATCCGACCAAGACGTGTTGGGCGACGAAGAGATCAAGAAGCTGATCCGCATTCTTCGCGCGGTGGAACATTTTGGGAGGGATTATGAACTTGCGGAAGCCCTGCACGTGGACTTTCTTGATATCGCGCCGATGGATGTCTACAAACTCACGTCATACGCCGCAAAGCAGCACATAAAGCTCTATGATGTGTTGCGCAACGA
This sequence comes from uncultured Candidatus Saccharibacteria bacterium, assembly GCA_964577245.1. GTDB lineage: Bacteria > Patescibacteriota > Minisyncoccia > UBA6257 > 2-01-FULL-56-20 > CAVYIK01. The sequence continues at coordinate 3,978 of CAZNYI010000062.1, read as the reverse complement.
TGCGCAGCTCAAGCAGGCGGGACTCACTGAGACGGGGCAAACGGCAGCGCTGAAATTTTTCAACGGCCTTTCCGATTGGGCACGCGCGGCAAAGAATCGCGGCGCGGGCGACGCGTTCGAAATGATTGTGCGCGATTCGGGGTTTCTAGCCGCGACCTTGAACCATCCCTCGGCCACCGAAAAGCTCGCCAAACTCCACGCACTCTTTGATCTTTTGAAATCCTTTATAGAGCGACAGAAGAATTACACGCTCACCGATTTCTTCACCTATCTCGATCTTATGGAAGAGCACGGCGTGGCTATAAAGAGCACCGAGACCCTGCGGCTTTCGGGCAGGGTGCGCTTGATGACGGCGCATCGCGCGAAAGGCCTGGAATTTGATTATGTTTTTGTGATGGGCGCCGTGGACCGCAAGTGGGGCACGCGCAGCCGGCACGAGTCCATAAAATTGCCGCCGGCGATCTATCGGGCGGTGGCCGCCGCTGAAGAGGCGCTCGGCGAAGATGACGCCGATAAAAATGCCGACGAGCGCAACGTCTTCTATGTGGCGCTCACGCGCGCGCGGAAAGAGGTTTTTGTGACGCGAGCATATACCGATCGCGAAGGAAAAGAACAACTGCCCACGCAGTTCATTGCGGAACTGAAGGAAGATATTTTAACGCCGCTCGATGTTGCACCATACGAAAAAGAATTCGCGACGCGGCGCGGAGAGATAGAGTTTGCGGCACCGGCACCAAAAACTCCGGAGCTCAAAGACAAAGCATTCCTGAACGAGCTTTTCAAAACGCAGGGACTTTCCGTGACGGGGCTCAATAATTATCTCGAATGCCCGTGGCAATATTTCTATCGCAATCTGGTGCGCATCCCCGAAGCGCCAAATAAACATCTCTCGTTCGGGAACGCCGTGCACGCGGCACTCAAGAGCTATTTTGACGAGTTCGATAAGGGCGAAGACAAAGGCAAGGCCTATCTCGTGCGCCGATTTGAAGAAGAGCTGGCAGGCGAGCCGATAAAAGAAGACGACTACGAAGAAGCGCTCGCGAAAGGAAAAAAATCCCTCCCGGCGTTTTATGACGAATATCATGCGGCCTGGGCCGCAGCGAGCGCAGTGGCGGGCGGTAAGGCCATGAACGAAATTCGCGTGGCAGAGATCGTGCTCAAAGACGGCACCAAGGTGAACGGAAAGCTAGACCGCATTGAAATCGCACCGACCTCCGTGCGCGTCGTGGACTACAAGACCGGCAAGCCGAAGAGCAGAAATGATATAGAGGGGAATACCGCCTCAAGCGATGGCAACTATAAGCGGCAGCTCGTCTTCTATAAACTACTCTTGGACAAGGAAGGAAAATACAACATGACGGACGGTGTGATCCAATTCGTGGAGCCGGACGACCGGGGCAAGTTCCACCGCGAGGAGTTTGCCGTGCAACCCGGCGAAGTGAATGTGCTTGAGAAATTGATCGCCGACGTGGCAAAAGAGATCATGGATCTGAGCTTCTGGGATAAACCGTGCACGGAACCGGAGTGCAAATACTGCGAGCTAAGGAAGGGGATGCATTAAATTATTATTAAAAGATTTTTGACACGACATTGCGGTGCGGTATAATACTATTGTGCTTGGAGGGCTTTTGCCCTGTTCGGCCATCAAGCTGAGCCCAGGCACAGCAAAGCCACCGCATCAAGCGGTGTTTTTGATTTCAGTATTTTTGTTCAATAGCGCCCGATCGTGAAGGCGGCTTGTCCAATAGTCGGGGATAACACTCCAGAAATGTGCCCGGCCACGCTGTCCAATTTTTCTTATCACTACTTTAAATTTTTCATTTCCGATTATTGCAATGAGACCCCAATAACGGAAGCGATTCGGCGTTATCTCAAATTCTTGATAGGTGGTGGAAACAGCCACCAAGTTTACTGCGAGTGGGAGTAAAGAAAAACGACGGATTTGAATCTTTCGTGCCCGTCCTCGGTGGCCGCGCTTGAAGCGTATGTGTCCAAAGCCGTGTTTAGAAAAATATACTTGCTCGTCGAGTGCCGGCGAGAAAATAGCACCAATAGTGCGATAATATTTTTTGGCTTTGGCGCGGGCCGTTTTATACTCCATCGCCCCATTCTGCCATAAAGACCATTAAAACTATCTTAACTAAAAAGCACCCGAGAAAGCTCGGGTGCTTGGGAGGGGACAGGTGGCTGTCCCCTCGATGATGTGATGCGAACGGGAACTACTCTCGGCTTGTTCCCGTTGTGATGCTGTAGCGGCCGACGACAATGGGGAAGTGCCCCGCTGCGGCGACGCCCGCGATCGCGGCGTCGTCCACGCCGTCGGTGAATGTCACGTCCGTCGGCTTCTCGATAGTCGCGCGCACCCACCAGCAGGGCAGGTGCAGTCGTAGAGCCGTCGTCGTGCCGGCCTGGATCGTGAGACCCCGGATAAAGTACCACGTGATAGTGTTCCTGCTGGCGAGCGCGGTCGCTTCTCCCATGGCAACCACGTCGTTGCCGTTGGCATCCAAAAGCAGGACGGGGCTCCACGTCGTAAACGTGACCGTCAGCTTGTTAAGCACGACCGGCCCCGATGGAGATGCGAAGAGCGCCATGGCGCCGTCCGGATTCACGCTCACTATGAGATTGCTGCGGAGTACGCGCACGTCGCTTCCGTAAGCGAACGTGGCAACGTCCATCTGCCGGTTCGAGTAAGTCCCGACCACCGTAACCATAGCGGGATCGATGATCTGGAATCGGTGCACGGAATTGTCTTCCGCGCCGCCTGATGCGTATGGCGGCACGTCGCCCCGAATCGTGATGGTGACGGCGGCCTTGCGCGGAACAACGAGCGGAATGGGCAAGTGAAACCGATACAGAAGCCCTCGCTTATACAATGGCCCCGGTTCTGCCGAGCCAGCCATCGCGGCGACGGTCCCGTTGACGAAAAGCACGAGATCGGTGAAAGAACCTATCGCCGTCGTACTATCCAGCACGACGACGCTGGTGATCCTCACGTCTTCGTCGGCGTTGTTCGCCAGGCGATACACGCCCAACGTGTTGCCCGTTGCGTTCATCACGGCGACGCCGCCGGTGAAGCCGGGGTCGTCGGTGACAAGAAGCGTTTGCCCCTGCGCGAACATCGCGGCAGCGAGCAGGAAAAGGAGCAAGAAAGCGGCGTTTTTCACGGTCTACCCCCTACATGTTGTCAAATCAACTACGGGACATAATTTAACATGAAAACACAGAAAAGTCAATTTTCACTTGTATTCCCAAAACAGTAACCATTGACAAGCGGACCTCCTACTCCACAAACCCAACCTGCTTTTTGAATACGGCGGCGATGCGGGAGAGGGTGTTCAGGGAAATAGGATGCCGCCCGGATTCTATCCGCGCGATCACCGATTGCGGCATGGCGGCCTTCGCGGCCACCTGCCGCTGGGTCATCTTTTTCGCTGCACGAAGACGTTTGATGTCGGTCGCGATTCGCAAACGCGCCATTTCAGCTTCATAAGCCTTTTTAAATACGGGATTTTTAAAATCCTTTTTAAAAGCTTCCTCGAGAGAGACCCATTTTAATTTTTTCATACTGGTTGTGAATATATTTTTTCGGCCCGTGCAAGAATGTGGTGCGGCGTCTTTGCGCTTTTCTTTTCAAAAAGATCGATCACATAGATCGTATCGTTCTTTATGAAAAAGATCAGGCGATAACGTTTTACTTTCAGCTCTTTGATCTTTCCGCGCAGGGTTCTTATGGTGAGCGCGCTTGTTTCGTTCGCCACTAAAAATCCCAACTGTCCGCGAATTTTTGCCCGCAGTTCTTCGGAGAGTTCGTGCAGGGCAATTTTTACTTCATTGAGAAGGTGAAGCGTGAGCATGGTAACCACCCTCTCAACACGGGTAGTATAGCAAATTTGCTATACGCCTGTCAAGCGGAGTGGCGCAAGCATTATAGCTCGCAGAGCATTAAAACTATCTAAAACGCGCTATGCGTTTAAT
>CAZNYI010000061.1:0-5283 GCA_964577245.1 uncultured Candidatus Saccharibacteria bacterium | reverse complement strand
GATAAGGTCCCGCGTCATGACGTCGGCGATCCTCTGCGAAGGATTTCCGAAATCAAAATCGGTCTCTGTGATAAGACCGACGAGTTTCCCCTGCGCGTCCAGCACCGGAAAGCTGTGGAATGAGAACCGTTTTTCGCGGCGCATGTTTTCCACTTCTTCTAGGGTCATGTCGTCCCGCACCCAGATGGGTTGGACGATCTTGCCCGACAGGTTATATTTCACCCGCCGTGCTTCGTCGCCTTGCCACTTGGCGGAAGCACCACGATGCAACACCCCGATCCCGCCGCACTTCGCATGGCGGATCGCCAAACGGCTTTCGGTCACGGTGCTCATCGCCGCGCTCACGATGGGGATATGGACAGGAACGTTACGCGAGAAGCGCGACTTCACCGAAACATCGTTCGGATGGACCTCGGAATATCCGCTTCGAAGCCGCACTTCGCTAAAAGTCACCGACTCCCGGTGATCTTCCAGGATCCTAAAAAAATCCTGGCACTGCCGTTGCTTCACTTCTGTTAGCAGCATGTCGCTACCATCCTTTAAGTTAGTAAAGAGCGGAAAACGCTCACCTACCATTCTTTTATCATTCTTTTCGTTTCAAAGCAATAAAAAGCGCCCCGACCGGAATGTCCGGCCTGGGGCGCACAACTACTCTTCGAGCGGAACACCGAACTGCGCAAAAACTTTCTCAATGTCCGCGATCTCGGCTTCGGTGATGCCGCGGGCGCGAAGACCGCTCAGCCCCAGCGCGGCGATGTCGCCAAGCGTCCTGATCCCGGTCTCCGTGAGATGAACCTCATAACGCGCCCAGAGAAGTCCTTCCGTCGAGATCCTCGCGAACGGCAATCGCGCCCTCTTGAGCTCCGCGACGTTCCTGGCCACCGTCGCTTCTTTCCTTTGGTCAACTTCATCTTTTTGGGCGAACTGGCGGATCCTCACTACCGCCTCTCTCACTCTCCCAATGGACATCTCGAGATCGGTCGCGATGTCCTTGTGCATCACCCCGTCAGCGACCTTCTTGGCGACTTCCAAGTCGTTCGGTTTGAGCTCCACCACGCGAGCGTTCTTCAAGAATTTCTTGAACAATGCAGCTGTGCCGGTCTTATCGTTCGGCATCACGCCCCTCCTTGGTACTAGCAATCGTATGCACGAAATCTCTTTTTTGGAAGGTGGAAGCGCGGGCGAAGTGCCCGGCTCCCGCCCTTCCGGTTTATGGCGAGAACAGCTCTTCGGGAAGCGGATGATCGGAGTGAGCGGCATGCCAGCGCCACGCCGGGATGTCTATCCCAAGCGCACTGAACGGACACGCGGGATGCTCGCACTTCAGTAAATCCCCAACCTCCACTTCTGCGTCAGGCCCTCCTCCGCACTCGACCGCGGGACCGAGCAACGCATATTGCCGGCCACTGACCGAGCGAACCATTTCGATCAAGTGAGAAAACAACATGCCGAGCACGAGCGGCACCTCTTCGGGAACATGTGCGAACAACTTGACGTCATCGAGGACGTCCTGAAAGCATTCTGCGGCTTGGCTTTTGGCCGCCACCGCCACCGCACCGAAGCAGTAATTTTCCCGAAGAAAAATGAGGATGACGGTGCAGAAATCAAACACGAAGAGGGTGTATCCCTCACTCGCTTCTGCCCCTTTGCTCTCAACCTTGGCCGCCAGCTCGCGCACAAAGCGTAAACGCTGGGAACCTCTCCAATCCGATGCTGTCATTTTGTTACCCTCCCCACTACCCTCCTTTTACCTTAAAAATGATTCCGGCGTCAATCACGGAAAAATCGGAACGCCGATGATGCCTGCCACCGACCCCTGCCGCGGCCGCGGTGGAAGAATACTCGAATAGTAGCTGGTGTGGGCGACGGGGCAACGATCGTGGTGGCGGCGTTTCCCCGTGTTACCGTAAAACTTGCACCATCAGTGCCAAGCGCCGTTGGCGAGCCAAGCACTCCGCCCGCACCCGTCGTCATGGTGAGCGGTGCCGCATTGGCACCTGCAATCGTCACCCGATTCCCATTGGTGACCGCAAGTCCATTCGTGAACGGAACCGCGCTGAAATTATCCAGCGGCACAAATCCGCGTGCATCGCTCGGCATTTCTTGGATCCACTCCGCGGAAGAAAGCGCCGAAACATACGACACCGAAGTTTCAAATGTTTGATGGGTCGTCACGTCCGCAATAGAAACACGCCACTCACTCGCGGACGTTTCATTGAGCGAAACCGTCATTGCGTCGCCCGGATGGACGGCAAGCGGCACCACCACCGAATTTCCGGGCAGCGTTTCGTACCACGCCTCATAGGTGCTCGTGCCGTTTTGAATGATCGTCTGCGTACCGGCTTGAATAAGGTCGCTGCTCGCCACCCCGCCGATACCCACCCAGGTTGCGTCAGCCGAGAGCGCCGCGCCTGTTGCGGCCGATACCTGCGGGATGATCCAACTCGCACCGACGCCCGTGTAGGTACCGCTCGTCGCCACATAGCCGGACCAGTTAAGCGATGAACCCGAACCGATCGGCGAATTCAGGGCGCCTGTGCCGATCCCTGTGCCGGTTGGCACGCCAAGGAAGGCCGCCCGCGCGCCGAGAAACGATGTCGCGAGTGCCGTAAGTGCAACAAAAACAATAATAACTTTCTTCATGCCTTCATAGTACGCATTGATCATGAAGTTGCGATGTACCCATGTTTTGCGGCATGATATAGAAACACCGAAATGAAGATCCTTGCGTTTGAAACTTCCTGCGATGAAACAGGCGTGGCGCTCATCGAAGCAGCGGGTAGACTCTCCGCGCGCGGACTTCGCGCAGACGCGGGAGCTATGCCGCGCTTTCGCATCGTGCACGATCTCGTCGCATCGCAAATAAAGATCCACCGGCCGTTCGGCGGGGTGGTGCCGAACCTTGCAAAACGCGAGCATCTCAAAAACCTGCCGATCTTGTTTAAAAAATTACGGGCACAGCTTCGGGCGGAAGGAAAAACGTTGAAACCGGATTTGATCACGGTAACGGCGGGGCCCGGACTTGAACCGGCGCTCTGGACGGGTATCGTTTTTGCAAAAGAAGTTGCGAAACAATTCAAAGTGCCACTCGTCGGCGCAAACCATCTGGAAGGGCATCTTTATAGCTTTCTTTTGCCGGACGGTGCGGCACGAACTACGAACTCGCACGCGAGCCGCACCGCAAAATCCGCGCCGCCACTCCGCGCACAAAATGTTTTTCCCGCGATCGCGCTCATCGTGAGCGGCGGGCACACCATCCTCCTCAAAGTGGATTCGCTCGTAAAGTGGCGGCGCCTCGGCGAAACACGCGACGACGCGGCGGGCGAAGCGTTCGATAAAGTGGCGCGCATCCTGGACCTCCCCTATCCCGGCGGACCGGAAGTGGAAAAATTGGCGCGCGCATGGGCGCAAAAAAATCCAAAACTTCCCGGCGGCACGATCGCCTTCCCGCGCCCCATGCTTCACCCCGCGCCGAGCGATCGCAACGCTCAATACGACTTCAGCTTTTCCGGATTAAAGACCTCCGTCCTCTATTATGTGCGCGACCACCGCGAGGTGCTCACGAAAAGCGCCCGCGGCGATGCCGCACGCACCGATGTCGCCGCATCATTCCAAACCGCCGCCCTCGACGTGCTCACTGCAAAAACCCTGCGCGCTGCGCGTGCGTTCGGCGCGCGCTCTATTATTCTCTGCGGTGGCGTGGCTGCCAACAAGGCGCTCCGCGCACGCCTTGCGCGCGAAGCAAAAAAAGCCGGCTGCCAATTTCTTGTCCCCGCCTTCAAATATAATATGGATAACGCCGCCATGATCGCGGTCGCAGGATATTTTGCCCGTCTGCGAAAGAAGCGCTATCCGCTCAGAGCGAACGGGGGCATGGAGATATAAAAGAATAAGCTAGAGCAAGGAGACCGCAAGAACGAGCGCGATCGCAACGAGCATCGCAACGGAAACGGCTATGCAGGCATAAATAAGCTTGCGGCTACCCCCGATCGCCGCCGCCCCGGCAGCACCCGCGACACCCGCCGCATCCGCTTTCAGCCGTCGTACGTTCCCATACAGTTCATAGGTGTAGCACACGCCGAACACCGAGAAGCACAGCACAAAGGCAAAATACAGCGCGGCACCGATCGCCCTTCCGAGTAGCGCGGCGAGCGGAACGTATACCACAAGAACGATGCCGAGGAATATCCCGCCGAGCAAAAGGCATCTTCCGAAAACCGCCCACCAATATCCTTTTACATAATTCCGGCTCACGAGGAGGGCATTCATGCCGCGTTTGTCTTCTGCCACCAGTATATAGTTTGCGAACATAAGTCCGATGCTCAAAATGATGCCGGGGATGATCAACAATACGAACCCACCCATGACGGCGAGCATATTCAAAACCCCGATGCCGAGCGCCGGCCAAAAAAGTTTTAGCCCGACGCGATATGATGCCGCAAAATCCGTGCCGTACGCGATCGCATTAATGAGTCCAAGCGACGCAGGGATAGAAATAATGGTGGCCACGATCACCACGATGCCACCCGCAATGTCCCACGCCGGCGTCTTCACCTGCAAAAACAGCTGCCCCACAAAAAAGAGCACGCTCGGCACAAGGAAGATCCAGATGAGCGTCCAAAAGCGCTCTGTGTAACGCCGCCACGCGGCGGCAAAAAGCGTGTCGAGCGGGTCCATCATTACCCTTTCCATACTTATATTATACAAAACCTCCGGGGGCTGTGGATAACAGTACCTTGACAGAACAAGGTAGCTTGCTAGAATGGAGTCATGGCTGAAAACGCACCGAAGATAGAAGACAAGCTGGAGCCGATCCGAAAAGGCCTTCTTGAATTTGCCGTACTGCATGTTATCGCCGGCAAAAAAGTATACGCCGCAGATATTTTGGAAATTTTGAACGCGACCGAGTTTCGCACGCAAGAGGGCACGCTCTATCCCCTGCTCTCGCGCATGCGCCGCGAAGGCACCGTGGAATACGAATGGGTGGAATCCGCCGCCGGCCCGCCGCGAAAATATTATCGCCTCACCGAAAAAGGTCGTGAGCAGCTTGGGGCGCTCGGGGATTACTGGAACAAACTCTCAAAAACATTAAAAACGAAAATTTAACATGAACAAGGTCATCACCATAAATCTGAATGGGAAAGCGCACCAGCTTGAAGAAGCCGGCTACGACGCCCTGCGAAAATATCTTGACGAAGCCCGCGCCGCGCTCCGCGACAATCCGGATCGCGACGAGGTCATGGTTGATTTTGAGCAGGCCGTCGCCGACAAATGCGATGCGTG
>CAZNYI010000060.1:0-5294 GCA_964577245.1 uncultured Candidatus Saccharibacteria bacterium | reverse complement strand
AGCCCCCGAGAAGAGAACACGTGCAGCTCCACCCCTCTTTGTTTCTTTTTTTGAAGATGCTTAAATGAACCCATGAGCACATGGAAGATAAGCGCGGCCCAATCGATCACGAACAACTTTTAAAACGCATCGCTCAAGAAGGCGAAATCCTAAAGCAGAAGAAAATAATCTCCGAGGACGGCGACGAATGCCTAGGGACGCTGGTCAAAACAAATGCGTCCAATTAAAAAGTGGCCCGGAATTCTGGGCCACTGATCCTACCCTGCGGCGCAACGCGCCGCTACATCGGTAAGGTTCCGTTCTCAACCCTTACCTTGCCGGAACCACCACACTTCTCACAGCGGTGCATCTTCGGCTGGCAATACCCCGTCCGATAGCTGCCCTTGCCGTCGCAGAAGATGCAGTGAACCTCGATATAGTTGATAAAGGCCTGGCGCGCTTCGGACCAGCCCGCTCCAAGAAGCGCCTGGCAAGCAGCACAGTGCTCGTTCCCCGGCCCAACGGGGGCACGACAGATAGCGCACCCCGACGAAGTTGACCTCCCCTCCGCGCTGCTTCCGCGCTTTCGCTTTCGGAGATGATCAACAGCGACCGCCCTTTCCCTGGGCGTTGTAATGCCAACGACCGTAACGATTTCCATATCCCTCCCAAATATTCCACGCACAACTGCATGGAATTATACAAAAGCACGGATAGACGTCAACTAGTGTTCTTTCGCATAATCATCCCGGATGACCCACGAGGCAACTTCGAAGATCAACTCCAATGGTTCGTCGGGATGATTGACGGCATGGTTCTTTAGGCAATCCATAAGAGGGTCGTCTTTCAAGCTCTCGAGTGCCGCTTGGGCATCTTTTTCGTAGTCATATAATGTTCGTGGCCGTTTGACATCGATAAAAGCAAATATCTTCGGTTTTAATTTCGGGTAGGCGTTATCAAATCCAGAAATCTTCAACAACTTAATACCCGCCTCGTTTGGAACGGTTGGGCTATGACTTGCACCGAATCGGGTATGCACCTTGAGACCGGCAATATCCTCGCCATGTTTTGTCACAGTATTATTGAGTATCTTAAATTCAGTCTTCAACTCAGAAACTGTCACAATCAAAGCACTCAATCGCTCATCGGTCCTTACGATTAACTCTTTGGTTTTCCCAAAAAGCAACGTTGAAACCAAATCTCCGATTTTTTCCGCAATAGAAATTTTTTTATCCATGCGCCGATTATAGCACGCGGACATTAAAAAAATATTAAATGGAATTGCCCTTGTGGATCATAGAAAAATGGAAGGAGGATAGCACTGCACACGCTATAACATTTTGAAACCATGCGAGAGGGCCGTGAGTGATAGACGTGATTATAAATCAGAATGAGAGTGCTCCGCAGCAACAAGCAAACATCCATCTCTCCCGAAGCCAGGTTTCAAAATGTTGTAGCGTTTGCAGTGTTATCCCTCTTCTGTTTCGCGAATAACTTCTTCGATAAGCGTGATCCCATCCAGCGCCTTCATGACGCCATCTTGCCGCAGGGTGATCATACCCTGGCGCTTTGCTTCGGCCATAATTTTTTGCGTGGTGACGGCGCCAGTCGAAACGATCTCTTCCAATGCCGACGTCATGCGGAACACTTCATAGATCGCTACCCGGTCAACGATCCCTTTACCCTTGCACGTTGCACAGCCCTTCGTGTGCCACACTTTATATGGTGCCGGGTATTTCGCAGCCACTTTTGGATCCAATCCTTCAAGCGCCCTGGCAATAACCTTCTGCAATTCCGCCGATGGTTCTTCTTGGAATCTGCAATCGGGGCAGATCTGCCCAACCAACCGCTGGGCGATCATCAGGTTCAAAGAAACCGGGATTAAAAACGGTTCCACCTTCATATCAATAAGCCGTGGGATCACGCCGGCGGTGTTGTTAGTGTGCAATGTTGAAAGTACGATATGGCCCGTGAGCGCGGCTTGCACCGCGAGGCCCGCCGTTTCGTCGTCGCGGATCTCACCGACCATCACAATGTCGGGGTCCTGCCGCAGGATCTGCCGCAAGCCGGAAGCAAAGTCGTAGCCGATCTCCGGACGCACCTGCGACTGGTTCACTCCCTCCACAAAATATTCCACTGGATCTTCTAAGCTCACAATGTTCACTTCCTCTTGGTTCAGCTTTTGCAAAAACGCGTAGAGCGTGGTGGTCTTTCCGGATCCGGTCGGCCCCGTCACGAGCACCATGCCGAACGGCTTCTCAAGCCCCTCTTTCACCGTCTCAAGATTGCCGTAGCGGAGCGGAAGATTTTCAAACCCCTTCAAACCCTGTGTAGGATCAAGCACGCGAATCGCCACTTTCTCGCCGAGCGGCGTGGGGAAGGTTGCAATACGAAAATCAATGTCGCGGCCCGCGATCTTCGCGCGGAAACGACCGTCCTGCGGGATCCGATTCTCGTCTATCTTCAAACTGGAGATCACCTTCACGCGCGAAATGATCGGTTGCGCCAGCGCCAACGGCAACGACGCCGTCTGATGCAGGTCGCCGTTATTCCTAAAGCGAATACGCAAGTGATCCTGCTGGGGTTCAATGTGAATATCCGACGCGCCCGAGAGTACCGCCTCGCGGAAGGTGTCCGCAACGATCTTGATCACCGGCGCCTCTTCCCCGCCCGTCGCATCTTCCAGACTGATCACCTTCTGTGTTCCCTCGCCTTCCCGAAGATTGAGCGACCGCACTGCGTTTTCAATTTCCGCGCGATACGGAGAATATTTTTTGAGGATCTCGTACCAGTCGCCATAGGAAACAAGATATACGCCAAGATTAAAATGATTTCGCCGCGCGATGAACTTTAGCGCTTCTTGCGCCTTTGTGTCGTCCGGGTGCAGCATGCCTACCACCAACAAATTATCCTGAAGCGCGATTGGGATCGCTTGATACGTCCGCGCCGTCTCTTCCGGAACAATATCGAACAATTTCACATCAACGTCCGCCGGCGCCACTTTTTTATATGGGACTTTTAAAAGCGCGCTCTTCAACTCGGCTATCTTCTCATCCGACACCGCGCGCTGCTTTGCGATCACGGCCTCCAAGGGCTCACTACTAATAAGCGCCTCGCGCTTCAAGCGGTTCGCTAAGGCCTCATCCACCAGGCCCTTCGCCCGCATCTGCACCAACAATTCATCGGAGGTCATCATAGTACCTTTATTTTAGCACACCACGCCTCCGTTTTCGTTGACAGGAAAATCTCAATGGATTAAAGTGCCGACAGGGAGGCCTTATGAGTTACACAGCGACAAAAGACGACATAGTCGCCGGCTACGCCCGGGAGCGACGGGCGCTGGATCGGTTGCGAACGATCAAGCCCGGCGGAGAGATCTCCGAACAGAAATGGAAGGAATCAATCCAGGCGTGTGAAAACATTCTCACGGGCCGCTACAATGCCTGCATCGCCGCGGGCGCAACGGCCGAAGAGATCGCCGACGTCGTGGAGACGGAAGCGAACGCAGAGGAGATCCCAGAGTTGTGCGCCCCCAGCGAAGGCGGCATGCGCTTCACCATCAACATCCGTCGGCTTACGATGACTTGACGCCGACCGCAAAAGATCACTGCCGTGTGCGAGGGAACATTCCCCGCGCACGGCTTTTTATTTGTTACAAAAAGCAAACGATGTTCAAACAATTTGTGAGCTTATATTAAAAAGCGGAGGACCAGATGATCCTCCGCACCGAACCACTACCACGGCGGGTAGGTGCCCTGCGCAACCCCGGCTTTGATTTCGGGGGAAAGCACTGGGTACCGCGACGCGAGAGACAGCACGAGACCCTCGCGCACATCGTTGAGGAACGCCTCAATAACCTGCTCGCTCGCTGCGCTCTCGATCACGGAACCGTCGCGGACAATTACGGAGTGGCCAACGTAGGTGCGCTCGTGATACCACGCGCCGCCTTCGCCGAATTGGAACCACCCTTCGGCTGGCAAAACTTCCCCGATGTAGTTTGCCATCCGATCCACAAGCTCCGGGACGCGCGGATCGTCCACGGAACCGATCTCTCGCGCAAGACGCATATCTGCTGCGACCTGCTCAGCGGACAATTCCTGCTTGGTTGACGCTGCCATGAAGCCTCCTACTAACTAATTGCAAATATAAGAGAAAGGCGCCTCTTTGTAAAGCACGGCAGCAATTAATTCTTGAACGATTCGAGTTTCCACCCCCGGAGCGTCACGATTTCTACAAGGGATAGATCATAGAATTTGGCGGTTTTACCATTATCAAACGTAACGAAGCTGGGCTTACAATATTCTCCGTGATCCTTGATCCCGGTGAGCTGTTTTTTGTGTTGTTCATTGAATTCAGAAAGTTTTTCCCCTATGACCCATCCTACACTTTCGAGTCCACTTGGATACAGGTGAACTGGTCGTGGCGCGGTAAGTTCGATAACGGGGACAATAGATCCCCCTTCGAGTATCAACGGATTTTTTAAAACCAGGATCGAAACCGCTCTTCCGTTAAACTGCGTTTCAACAAATTCCCCGCATTCCATATTCAATTCGTCACGCATTTTCTCATATTCCGAATTCGTCGCCGTACGATAGGTAAGGTGGCTTACCGGCGATCCGGCAACTTCGATGTCAATCTGTTTTATGCGGCACAGTACATCCGAGAAAAAAACGGCGTAATCTCCGATAATTCGCTTAATATCCATAGCAATGATTTTATCACTGAATTTAAATTATCGTGCGCAGGGCGGGATTCAAACTCTTAGCAATTTCGTTGGAGTGCCCCTAGCGTTTGCTTGCGCAAGATGTTTTTACGAGGATCGCGCAGCCCCGCTCAGCATGGTCCGAAAACACATTTGCGTGTTTTCGGTGAGCGGGGCGAGCGCTCAGGAAAAAATCCCCGCAGGGGGATTTTATTCCGTCTCGTAAAAACATCTTGCGCAAGCAAACGCTAGGGCGCAACAAACGGGTTCACGCGCCCGACCGCAGCCGGCCCCTGCGCCGTGGGCAATGCGAATGATGGCGGCTTCAATGCCTGGAATGAAGGGCTGTTCAGCACGTCCGTCGGCTGAAGGGTCGCCTGCGAAATAGGCGAAATGCCCTGGAGGGATGACGACGGAACAATGACGAGCGCGGGCGGTGCGACGAAGAATATATAGTAGGCCGCAACGATCAGAATAATAACCACGACCAGCCATCCGATAAGGCGGAAGAGGCTCGACGTGCTCTTTTTTTCTTCAATAAGGATAGCCATGGGTATTACGGGGTTTGATAATAGGTGGTGACGGTAAAGTTATAGGTGAAAAAGTCGGCGGC
>CAZNYI010000059.1:3346-5344 GCA_964577245.1 uncultured Candidatus Saccharibacteria bacterium | reverse complement strand
CTTCGCGGGCCACGTCATAGTGCTCGCGGCCGACGATCTTCGGGTCCAAGGCGCTCGAGTTTGAAGCCAGCGGATCCACGGCCGGGTAGATACCGATTTCGGTAAGCGCACGGGAAAGCACGATCGTGGAATCCAAGTGGCTGAACGTGGTCACAGGCGCCGGGTCTGTGAAGTCGTCCGCCGGCACGTAAATGGCCTGCACGGACGTGATGGAGCCCTTCGTGGTTGAAGTAATGCGTTCCTGCAACTCTGCCATTTCGGATGCAAGCGTCGGCTGGTAACCCACGGCCGACGGCATGCGGCCGAGCAAGGTGGATACCTCGGAACCGGCCTGCGAGAAACGGAAAATGTTGTCTATGAAAAGCAGAATGTTCTTCCCCTCTTCGTCGCGGAAGTATTCCGCCATCGTGAGCGCGGAAAGCGCCACGCGTGCGCGTGCGCCCGGCACTTCGTTCATCTGGCCGAACACAAGCGCGGTTTTATCGATAACGCCCGATCCCACCATGTCGTGATAAAGGTCGTTTCCTTCACGTGTGCGCTCGCCGACGCCCGCAAAGACCGACACACCACCGCCCACTGCCGCTACGTTGCGGATCAGTTCCTGTAAGAGCACCGTTTTGCCGACGCCCGCTCCGCCGAACAATCCTACTTTTCCACCTTTAATGAAAGGACAAATGAGGTCGATGACTTTGATGCCGGTTTCAAACACTTCGGTCTTCGTTGACTGTTCGGTGAACTTCGGCGCTTCGCGGTGAATTGGCAGATATTTCTTGAACGGCTTTTTTGGCGTCGTAAGCGGCCGGCCGATAACGTCAAAGATGTTGCCGAGCGTTTCCTCGCCCACCGGCACTTCGATCATCTTGCCCGTGTCGGTGACCTCCGCACCACGATTCAAACCGTCCGTAGGCGCCAAGGAAATAGCGCGGACCTTGCCCGGCTCCAAGTGCTTCACCACCTCGGCGACGATCTCGCCCTTGCCGAGCTTGATCGTAAGCGCGTTATAGATCGAAGGAAGCACGACCCCTTCGCCGAACTCAACGTCAACGACCGGCCCGATGATTTGTGTTATTTTTCCTGTTTTCATGATAGTGATTGTGCGCCCGACGTGACCTCGATCAACTCCCGGGTGATCGCTGCCTGGCGTGACTTATTATATTCCATATTCAAGCCCTGCGAAAGGTCGCTCGCGTTCTCGGAGGCGTTCTTCATCGCCACGCGGCGTGCAGAGTGTTCGGACGCGTTCGCCTCCAAGATCATGTGATAGATGCGGGTTTTGAGGAGCGTGGGCGCGAGCTCGGCGAGCACCTCTGCCGACGAGGGCTCTATGAGATAATCGCGCTCGCGCGATTCAAAGAACGATTCCGATTTTGCATAATTTGAATAGCGGCCCGCGCGCGGGATGGTGTCTTCAATGGAACGCTTGATCGCATCGTAATCCACCGGCAAAAATTCACGCGCCACGGCATCTTGCCGCAAGGCAGTAACGAACGCGGTGAAAAACGCGATCGCACCGTCAAATTCGTGCTTTGTGTATCCTTTGATCAAAAGTTCCGCGATGGGCTCCGCTTCTTCCGGCTTCATAAAATCGCCCACGCGCACAAAAGCACCAACGATCGGCAATTTGCGCCGCTCAAGATAGGTCTTTGCTTTCTGGCCAACCGCGATGAATGAATAGTTAGGATCGTGCAGGTCAAGGTGCTCTTCTTTTATGTAATGCTCAAATTTGCGGATGACGGCGCTATTGAACGAGCCCGCGAGTCCTTTATCGGAAGTCATGATGAGAAACAGCTTCTTTGTGACCGGACGCGCTTGCAAAAGTTCCGGCAGCGGCACGTCTTTCATGCTCGAAAGAATACCCAAAAGCTCAAGCGCGGTATAGGCATAGGGACGCGACAAAAGCGCGGATTCCTGCGCGCGGCGCATCTTTGTGGCCGCCACCAGTTCCATCGCCTTCGTGATCTGCCCGATATTCTGGACGCTCTTCATGCGTCGCTTGAG
>CAZNYI010000059.1:0-3246 GCA_964577245.1 uncultured Candidatus Saccharibacteria bacterium | reverse complement strand
TTCAACGCCTCGTTGATCTTCTGCCCCTGCGCGATGCGCTTTTTCGTCGTCTCGTCAACGTCGGTTGCGAATTGCACGAACGCCTGGAGCTCGCGGAACTGCGCGTGCTCAAGCTTCAACCGTCCTGCCACCTTCTTCATTGCCTTTGTCTGCGCGGCGGATCCCACGCGCGACACAGAGATGCCCACGTTCAGCGCCGGGCGCTGGCCCTGGTTGAAGAGGTCGGTTTCCAAGAATATCTGGCCGTCGGTGATCGAGATAATGTTCGTCGGAATATAGGCTGTCACGTCGCCGAGCTGCGTTTCAACAATTGGGAGCGCGGTCAGTGACCCGCCGCCTTTTTCTTTTGAAAGTTTTGCCGCGCGCTCAAGCAAGCGTGAGTGCAAGTAGAACACGTCGCCCGGGTATGCCTCGCGGCCCGGCGGACGCTTCAAAAGCAACGAGATCTGCCGGTAAGCCCATGCGTGCTTCGAAAGGTCATCATACACAATGAGTGCATCCATGCCTTTGTCGCGGAAATATTCGCCGATCGCGCAACCGGCGTAAGGCGCCAGATACCACATGGCCGCGGGCGATGAAGCGGAAGCGGAAACAATAATGCTGTATTTGAACGCGTCATATTTCTTGAGCGTCTCCGCGATCTTCACGATCTTGGATTCTTTCTGCCCGATCGCCACGTAGATACAGATCGGTGTGCGGTGCGACTTGTCGTTCAGTTGGTTCAAAATGGCGTCGAGCGCGATCGCGGTCTTCCCCGTTTGCCGGTCACCGATGATAAGCTCTCGCTGACCGCGGCCGATCGGGATCATGGCGTCAATCGCTTTAATGCCCGTGTGCACCGGAGTATTCACCCCTTCACGTTCCAAAACCGAGGGCGCCTTCGCTTCAAGCGGATTCCGCTGCGGCGTCGTGCCAGCCTTAAAAAGCGGGCCTTTGCCGTCTTGCGGGTTGCCCAATGGATCTATCACGCGGCCGATAAGTTCATCCCCGACGGCAATAGAGAGCACGTTGCCGGTGCGCTTTACGGTATTCCCCACCTCGATCGCCAAATAATCATCGAGCACCAAGGCGCCGATGGACTCTTCTTCAAGGTTCAGAGCGAGCGCCGCGCGAGGACCCTTCGGCGTTTCAATAGTTAAAATTTCCTGGCTCACGGCATTGCGCAGGCCTGTGATCTTTACGATCCCGTCGCCCACCTCAAGCACGCGGCCAACTTCAGCCCATTCGGGCTTCTCTTTGTATCCTTCGATCTCCCTTTTAAGTTTTTCTATTATTTCGTATGCCATTAGGAATGAGATGTTTCAAAAATTGTGTCTAACTTTCCCCTCAACGATCCGTCAAACTGCATTTCGTCGTCTACGATGAGCCGGATCCCCGCTACCAACTCCGAATCAATGCGTGATTCAACGATGTCGCCCGACTTCGTGAACGCGCTCACCATCTTTCGCTGTGCCGCATTGAGTTCCCGCGCCGATTCCACCGTCACCTTCCGCACTCCGCTTTTTTCTCGGACGAACCGCGCCGCTTCTTCTATTATCTTCCGCGCGTGCGCTTCATCCCCGTTTCGTCGCAGGAGCGCTTGGAAGTTCTTTGCGATCGCATCGCCATCCGCCTTGGGCTCTGCAATCGCTTCCGCAAGCGCTTTTGCATATAGGTGCGCAGGATATTTCATGCGCTGTGTGCCGCCTCCGCGACCGCTTTCGCGATGAGAGCGTCGTCTATTTTTTCCGGCGAAAGTTCAACGGTCTTTGCGATCGCGCGCTTCACGAGCGCCGCCGCTTCCTGCTCCGACGCGCGCCGCGATTCGGCTTCTTGCGCCGCAAGCCGCGATGCGGCAGCGACGTGCTCTTCGGCTTCTTTCCGCTTCGCTTCCGCGAGCAGCCGTGTTTCAAGTTCCTTCGCGTCGCCTTCGGTCTTCTTTAAGATGCCGATGGCTTTCGTTTCCGCCTCCTTTATCTTACCTTTGCCGATCTCTTCCACTTCCAAAAGGCGCTTGTCGGCTTCGTCCGCCTTCGTAAGCCCCTCTTCTATCCTTGTGCGCCGGTCATGCATCAGCTTCAAAAGCGGTTTATACACAAACAACCGCAAGACAACGAGCAACAAGAAAAAATTGACCGCCTGGCTTAAAAGCAGGTGCCAATCTATGCCCAATTGATCGAATAACTGCTGCATGACGTTTTGTTTTATTGTACGAATTTAATGATGAGCGCGATAACGAGCGAATAGATCGCGATGGCTTCTGCGAAGGCGATGGCGAGGATCGCCATGGTCTGCACTTTCGAAGCCGCTTCCGGATTCCGCCCGATCGCTTCCACTGCCTTTGCACCGATCAAACCGATCGCGAGCGCAGGAACCACAGTGCCCATACCGATGGCGCCAAACGTGGCGAGCAACCGAATACTGTTTACATCCATGTCTTTAAAGTGTTTTTTATCAGTTTTAACCGACCTTTGCCGTCTCTATTTCATGGTGGCCTTCTTCGTGCTCTTCTCCGCCATGCTCAGCAACCGCCATCGCAACGAAGACAAGCGTGAGCATCCCAAAGATGAACGCCTGAATGAAACCAACGAAGACTTCCAGGAACATAAAAGGGAGCGGAATGAGGTATGGCACCAGGAACGACATAATGGCCAAAAGCACCTCGCCCGCAAATACGTTTCCAAAGAGACGGAACGAGAACGAGATAATTTTAGCAAATTCCGAGATTAATTCAAGTATGCCGATGAAAAAATCGATCGGCCCCTTGAAGTTGAAGAAGACCCCAAGGCGCTTCTTCAAACCGATCGCCGCTACGCCAAATGCATTCACGAAGGTGATGACGATGAGCGCAAGCGCAAGCGTGAAGTTCAAATCGCTGCCCGGCGAGCGCAACAGCGGCACCGTCTCACTCCCCTGGTGCACTACTATAGAGCTCACCCCCGGAAGCAGGCCGAGCCAGTTTGAAAACAAGACAAACAGGAACACCGTAAAGACAAGTGGCATATATTTCTCCGAAGTCTTCCGGTCACCGAGCACCGAATCCATGAGCGAAAGCGCGCCCTCTAAAATAAGCTCTATCACGTTCTGGAGCATGCCCGGCACGAAGGCAAGCTTGCGCCGCAAGGTCACGGCCAAGACCGCAAGGAGCACCAGCACGATCGTAGACAAAAGCACCGCGTTCGTAACGGGGAAACTACCTATTCGAAAAATCTCTTCGGCCTTGAGGGAGATTTGTAGCATACGAGAGGAATGATAACAAAAAAACAG
>CAZNYI010000058.1:0-5467 GCA_964577245.1 uncultured Candidatus Saccharibacteria bacterium | reverse complement strand
CGGCGACATCATCAAAGTCAGCACCGAAGACGGCAGCTACCTCGGCCGGGCGTAAGCTCCAGCCATTATCAGATCTGGCTGCCGGTCATACCGGTTTAGCCTTGCTTCGGTTCGCCTTCATATGCGCCGGCAAAGCCCAGATCATTTTTGGAGGGATGGCGCTTCGAGCCAGCCGTATATCGGCCCGCTTCGCCGGATTAACAGGCGAAAAGGCCGATCCCGTTGTCGGTGTTCGTTGGCCTTGTGAGATAGTTTTAATCGCCGGGATGGCCGTGGCCACGCCCAGTAAACCGAGTAATTTCCGTCGAGACAGAGTGGGGTTTTTCATAATGTAGAGGATGGATGTCGCCGAAATATTTTGTGAATAAAATGCTTGGTGAAAAACAAGGCCATGACTGGCTAAGCCATTCAAGAAAATGTCACTTGAGCGGATGAATAATAAGTATTGCCAAAATGCGTGCACGAAGTATCCACCTCCACCATAACATTTCCGTCGGAATCTAATCCGCACGAAACGGATGCACTCTCGACCGAATTGCCGCACGAAGTATCACCATCATCAAAACATATGCTTAAATAATATGCGTTGCTCTGAATTTTTAGAGAGCAATTACCATGACATTCATAATTGGAAATTGTCCCTGGATTTGAATTACTTCCGGTAGTCGTAACGCCAAAATGTATGTTGAGATAGTTGACTAGACCACACGATGAATCATCGCCATCGGCCACAGGATTTCCCATGGAGGCCCAAACTCCCGCCCAAAGATAGCCGTAAACAACGCTTGGAGTTGAATGCACCACCGTTGACTCGGCGTCAGTTAGTGGCCCAATGGAACTGCCATACGCCGAAGTGCCCGGTGATAAACAGCAATCGTAGCCGCCGCCAGCGCTGCTGGCCAGCAGACTTTGCGTGTCGAGCGCAATCGCATCGAGCCAGGATTTGGAAAATTTATTTGCCCGCTTATTTTTAGCCTGGATAATTGCGGGACTCCGCAGACGCTTGGCGGACTCGAGAATTCGTACCGGTGCATTGAGTATGTTTAGCCGCCTACCCAGCAGCGGTAATGTTAGTTTGAGACCCTTCTGAACTGTGTTTAGTTTAACCATCTGACAATCATGGAGAGTCGGGGTATTTGTTTTCATTTTTTATTTTGTGTTATGGTTTAAGATTTATTAAACTTTCATTATTGTGAATATTCGGATTACGCTGTTCATTTATACTCACGATGCAATAATAATTTATTTAGGGTATTATCCTCAGTCGACAATCAGTATTATCTTGTATGTTGATAATTTAACCTATTGACATTTCAAATTGCTGGCATACTTTGGCATCTTGCTCGCTATGTTAAAAATAGCTACCCACGGTTTTTTGCGTATCGCCATTATCATCGTCGCCGGAAGCTTGGCCTATCTCGTTGGTGCTTCGAGTGATACGTCATTAATGGAATCGAAAATGGCCTCAAGCGTGACGGGGTTGGGTCGGTCTGGAGACATCACCGCCCATGCCAATGCCCATCACATTGACAGAAGCATGCAAATAACCGGCCATACGGCCCTGAGGTTGGCCAATTTAATTATCAAGGATCGCGACCAAGCCCTGGCTGAATTAGCCCAGTTGCCGCCCGGCGCCGACACTCAAAATATTTACAATATCGTGTTTGGTTTTTGGACCAGGCAAAGTCCAAACATGGCATTGGACGCCGCGACCACCGCCTACGCTCTGCCGCGTAACGCAAACCGAACCGCCGCGTTGAACTCCGTGATCTATGTCTGGGGGAAATCCGATCCTCAAAATTTGTTGGATTGGGCCGGCGCACTGGCAACCGTCGACAGGGCGCCCTTGCAATCCGCCTTGAGCGATGTCGCCATCAAGCAACAACAGCCCGAATTGGCCGCCAAATATTTGGATAAATTGCCTGACGCCGCCGCTCGCGCTCAGTCCATTGAAACCATTGCGTCAGCCATGGGGAAAAAGGACCCGGCTGGCACCTTGGACTGGCTGGATCAATTTGCCACGGGGGATGCCTACGAAAGTAGTGTAAAAGCCCTTGTTAACAATATTTCTAAACGCGATCCAAGCCAAGCGGCCGCCTTAATAGACAAAGTTACAGAACCCGGTGTCCGTGACAGTGCCATCACCAGCTTGGCCGGTATTTGGGGTGGGACCGACCCACAGGCCGCCCTGGCCTGGGCCGCTTCCCTGCCGGATTCCGAAGCGAGCGCCCGCAGCGCCGCCCTCAGCTCCACCGTCGCGGGATGGGCCAGGAACGATCCTCAGGCCGCCCTTTCCTACGTGCAATCCTCTCCCGATCCTTCGCTCTACCTTAACGCAGCCCCAGCCATTGCCGATTCCTTGTCGCGGTCTGATCCGCAACAAGCACTGAATTGGGCTAGCGGCCTTCCTCCCGGTTCGCCAAAAGATCTGGCGCTCAGCAATGCCCTGGTAAATTCAGCGTCAAATGATTTCACCTCGGCATGGAACCTGGCAATCAATCTGCCGGACGGCCATGGGCGCGACTTGGCCATGACCAGCTTGGTTGGCGTGCAAGCCCAAAAGGATCCTGCCCAAGGCGCGGTATTACTAAGCCAATTCCCCTCGGGCGGCGCACAGATTAACGCCATCAGCAAGCTGTCCGCGGCCTGGGCGTTGCATGACCCCAATGCCTTTATCCAATGGGCCTCGTCGCTGCCCTCTGGACAACCGCACGATACCGCCATGTCTGCAGCGCTGAATGCGGCCAAATCCTCCAAACTGCCCAAGCCGCAGCGGGAATTGCTCGTGCAAAATCTGTCCCGCGTTCAAGCTTTGGCTCAATAATCGCATTGCCATTTTGACCCGCTTAAACCGATGAATAACACCTATCGCCATGCGGCGGCCTACCCAGCGATTTTACTCGTCATCATCGCGTTGGCCTACGAAGGCGGAAAATCCGATTGGTTCGGGCTTCATCGCGCAGCCACATCTTCCACCGCCCATCAAGTCGGCTCCGCTTCGAGTCCGACCAAGTTATCCCCGCGCCCGTCCAAACTTTCCACGCTCAAACAAGACCAAGCCAGGCTGGCAGGCTTTCTCGCGGGGCAGTGGCCTTCGTCCGTAAAATCCAGTCGCGACAAACAAAATTATTTTGGCGATATGCTGCTTTCCGGAGAAATCAATCCCCGGAATATTCCTGCTTTAATTGCCCTCCTGCGCGATATGCCAGCCGGCAGCGACCAGCAGATGCTGCTATACGAATTAATCGGCCGGCTGGCCGGAATTCGCGGCTTCCGGAATGGAAACGAAGACCCCCAGCTCGCTTTGCAATTGCTGGGCGGCCTTTGGGAACTTGGCCAGCGTCAGCAAATCATGGTCGCGGCCCTTTCCTGCCTCGCAGCTTCCGACGTTTCCCAGACGTTGAGTATTTTGGCCAAACTTTCCCCTGGAAGCCTGCCGGCTAATTTTTATGGCGAAATATTTATGGCGATGGCGAAGACCGATGCGGCAAACGCCGCCGCCGCCGCCGCCAATTTGCCGCCGGGTTCGGCGCGCGATTTTGCCTTGGCCGGAGTGGCCCAAAGCTGGATCGTGTCGAATCCTCCAGCAGCCCTCCATTGGGCCGCCAGCTTGCCCCTTGACAACTCGGCCGTGTTCAACGGCATGATTCAAAACTTGGCGCAACTCAGCCCCAATCTCGTGGCTCCTTACCTTGGTGACATTAATGACTCAAATTTGCGCAATTCAGTCATCCAGACAATCGGCCTGAAACTGGCCACGGGAAAGAATGGCGACCCGACAGCGGCACTCACCTGGCTGAATCAGATGAGTTCGGGTGTCGCCTACGAAACCGCCATCGCCAATCTTTTTACTGGGATTTCTTCGCCCCCAACTCAAATTACGTCAAACTCAATTAACCAGACCTTCACCACCTTTTCTTTATTTAAAGTCGATGCGTCCTTGGCCGTATCTCTGCTGGCCAAGGTGACTGACCCAAATGCTCGGATGGTAGCCATAGACAGCGTGGCGGATGGCTGGAGCAAGAGTGACCCGCAGGCCGCCCTCACTTGGGCGGCCAATCTTTCGACTGACGACGCATCCGCCCGCGCCAATGCCGTCAACACCATCATGTCCAACTGGTTAAATTATGATTCTCCGGCCGCCATTTCTTATGCGCAAAGTTTTCCCGACCCGACAGCCTTTTTAGGGGTTGCCCCGGTCATCGCCCAAACCATGGCTGTTTCAAATGAGACCGCAGCCCTCACTTGGACAAATAATTTGCCCGATGGTCCCGTAAAAACAAATGCTTTGAGCAAAGTTTTAACCACCGTAGCCCAAACAGACTTTGTCGGCGCATGGAACTATGCCACCAATCTGGCGCCGGGCGACAGCCAAAGCACGATCATGGCCAATCTATTTGCCATCGAGGCCAATAAGGCTCCCACGCAAGCGGCCACACTCTTGGACAATATCCCCTTGGAGTCCGCTCAACTTACTGCCACCGGTGTGCTCGCCACCGCCTGGATCAAGCAAGACCCCCAAGCCTTTACCATCTGGCTTAACGGCCTGCCCGCGGGTGACTTGCGTGACGCCGCCATCACGCAATTGGCTTCCTCATCTCAGGCTAAAAAAGATCCTGCGGGTATCCTCGCCTGGGTCAACACCATCAGCAATCCAGAGATCAAAGTTGCCCTCACCCAAAAACTCGCCCAGACCCGGAGCGCAAGTCCGACAAACTAGCCAGGGATATTTACCAACGCGGCGGCTTGTCCGGACAACGGGATGAAATGAGCCAGAGCTTAACCCTTGAACAACCGCATTTTTTGCACTTTCCAAGACCCAACCGAGCATCTGGCAGCCAATACTGGCAAGCCTGACAGACCGCATGTCGGTGTTCATATTCCGCCTGCTTAACGACCTTGAAGCCGGTTTTTTCCCACGCCTTCATGGCACCAGTAAAATTTTTCGCCAATTCCAGCAGGGTCGGGGCGGGAGGTGCCGGGCGATCGTTGGGCGGGGGAAATCTCCGGTGTAGCTCTTCAATGGCCGCTTCATCCAGAACCACCATGTCTCCTTCTGTTTTTCCATGCGAAAGGATAAAGTCTATGAACCCAACTGGTTGGCGGCGACTGGAGAGTTTCAATTGGGCAATATTGAAGTGCCGGCGTTGAAACGTTTGACACCCCTGCATAATTTCTCGGTGCAAGCCATCGACGATGTGCAACTCATTGTCCATGATTTTCCCGACGGACAGTAGTCGCGCCTCCCTCCCTTCTGGCATGCGTTCGGCCGCAGACCGCAGACGCGACAATGGATATTTGACAATCATGGCCAAAATATATCGGCAATTAGTATTGATTGAATACTAAGTAAGGACTTTCTTAAAATCAAGCCGCAAGCAAGCAAAGGCAAGTATACTCACCCCAACCACACGCTGGTGCTCCCGCTGGGACTTGAACCCAGATCACCGGCTTCGGAGGCCAGTGT
>CAZNYI010000057.1:0-5530 GCA_964577245.1 uncultured Candidatus Saccharibacteria bacterium | reverse complement strand
GCAAGCCTCCACCTCGGGGGGTTCCACTGGCAGCGTAACTGTTACGCTCTCGCCGTCGCCCGGATCACGCTGGACAATTTATCCCGGCGGCACTTGGCAAACCAGCGGCACTACGCTTAACAATGTTCCTCCTGGCACCTATACGGTTACTTTCGAGATACCGCCGGGCTATCTTCCTCCCACCGGTACCACAACGATAAATGTCGTGGCTGGGCAAGCCACGCAACAGACATTTACCTTTCCCACACAAGCCGACTGGGGGAATGTTATCGTAAATATATTTCCATCAGGGGCGGCGCAGGCGGGCGCACAATGGACGATAACCGGTTACTCTGCCCAAAATGGCGGTGCCTTTCTTCAAGACGTGCCTGCGGGAGCCTACCATCTTACTTTTTCATCGGTGCCCGGCTACGTGACTCCGGCAGGGGGATGGATCTATCCGGCGGGCCATGGCACCAGTATCATAACGGGGAACTATGTTCCGATACCACCTGGCGGAGCGGTGCAAGTTCTTCTTCGCCCAGATAACGCGGTATCAGCCGGAGCAAAGTGGCAGGTGGATGGTGGCGCATGGAATGACAGCGGAACCACTATCGCCGGGCTTTCCACCTCAACCACGCATACAATTCAATATCTAAGCGTAGATGGCTGGATTGCCCCGGCCACACAAACCATCTCCGCCAGTTCGGGTCTCACCACCACCTTGGATACTTATTATTCGGACGATACCACCGCGCCGCAAATTTTCACCGTTACCCCATCCGACGGCGGTCTCACCGGTGGCACCGTGGTGGATATTACCGGGGCGAACTTTGGCGGCAATGTGAACGTGGATTTTGGCGGGGTGCCTGCTACTAGCGTCAACGTGATCAGCTCGACGGAAATCACGGCTGTAGCGCCTCCGCAAAGCACGGGGGTCACGGTTCCGCTGGAGGTTTCAACAGGAAATGGGGCGGACATTCAAACGAGCGGCTTCACCTACGGCCCAAATCGCGGAAAGAATATCCAGTTGGATAAAACTCTGGGTGGCTCCGTCTATGCCGTGGGTGTACTTGGAACCCATGCTTACATCAGCCAAGGTGCGTCGTTGGTTGACCTCGACATCTCCAACCCTGCCAATCCTGTGCCGGTTGGTCAGTTGAGTTTGCCATATTTCATTCATCACTTGGCAATCTATCAAGGCGGCGATGGGCACAACTATGTCGTAATCGCTGCCAGTGTGTTTGTCTCGGGTGCAGACGCTGGAGCCTTGCTTGTGGTGGATGTCTCTGATCCGGCAAACCCGCTACTCAAATGCACGCTTACCACTGGAGGCGCGGCCCAAGATGTGAAAGTCCTCGACGGTTTGGCTTACGTCTGCGACGGCGGCAATGGGCTGGAAATTTTTGACCTATCCGATCCAACTAACCCGCAACTCAAAGGCTCATTAGGAACGCTTGGTTATTGTTCTCAAGTGCTGCTCGACTCGTCAGGGGGAAATGGGTTGATTGCCTATATTGCGGAAACAGGAGACAGCATCGAATTTGTTGACGTAAACGATCCCACAAACCCAGTTTACAAGGGAACTTACGCACTTAATGAGGGGGATGTATTCAGCGTTTCTATGGCGAAAGCGGGCAACGTGCTTTATGTCGGACCAGAGAATGGAGTGGGTTTTGATTACCTTGATGTCACAAACTTATCTGCACCAGTAAAGATTGGTGAAACGGGTCCGGTTCCTTCCGTGATGTTTGTTCAGGGCAACCAGCTTTATGCGATATCTGGCGGCATGTCGATCTACAACGTAAGCAATCCCGCCAGCCCGTCGCGCCTCACTACAGCTCCACTCCCTGGAGGACCTTTTACCTTTGTCAATTGCGCGATGAGTGGAAGCAATTTGCTTATTGCGGGAGAGGAATCAGGACTTTCCATCATCAACATTGCAAATTCAAGCAGTCCATCATTGGTCGGCACTTACCAGCAAGCCTGTGACTATTCCTTGGACGTTTATGCGTCGGCAAGCCAATCCGTGCTTTATTCGGGCAATTCAAATTCAGGGATAAATATTTTCTCCATTGCTTCTCCGACGACCGCCGGATGGTTGGCGAAAGTCGGTATAACAAACGGAGTAAGTGGATTCGGTCAGCAAGGTAATTTGCTTTTTGCGGCTTCCCCAAATGGAATGTATGTGGTGGACGTGACGAATCCTGGTCAGCCGGTTATCAAAGGCAATTTCAACCAAGCAAATCTTTTTGGCGGAATTGGCATAGATACTTTGGGGCAACCCGTAATCGCTGGCTCAAAATCTGACAATTCCGGAAGTTTGTGGACGGTGGATGTTTCCAATCCCTCCAGTCCCACCACTTATGGCAGCACAACGACAACACCAGCGGGCCCCCTGCGAGATTTGGTTGTCAATGGAAACTATGCCTATGTTGTCCAAAGGCAGAATGCTTCGATTGGCGGTGGTTTGCGTGTTTTTGACTTAGGTAACCCGAGCAGCCCGCAGCAAATCGGCTCGTTGGATATTCCTCCCTGGGCTTACGGTGTTGCGATTTCAGCGGACGGTCAAACGGTTTACGTGGCCAACGCCTATCTTGACAGCACCCACACGGGTGGCGTGCTCATCGTTGACGTGAGCAACCCAAATTCACCAGCAATTGTCAGCAGCTTTTTGACGGACGCATCAAGCGTCAACGTCAACGGCAACCGATTGCTCGTTTGCTCAAGTGGAGTGCATGTATTCGACATCAGCAATCCGCGACAGCCAATCGAGATAGGAAACTACAGCACACCATATCAATATCATGATAAAGCAGTAATGGCAGGCAATCAGATCTATGTAGCCGACGGCGATGGTGGCGTGGATATTCTCACATTGAATGACTATACTCCGCCCTCGGTCTCTATTACGAGTCCAACCGCCAGTGCCACTTACACGACCAATAATTCGGCCGTCACTTTAGGCGGATCGGCCTCGGACGACACGGGGGTGGTAAATGTCGTATGGTCGAACAATCTTGGTGGCTCCGGCAATGCCACGGGCATGACAAGTTGGACTGCCAGCAATATCCCGCTGCAACCAGGCGACAATGTCATCACAGTGAGCGCCTTTGATGCTGCTGGCAACGCTGGCACAGGCAATATCACGGTGCATGAGAACGGGGTTGCGCCGACGGGTCAGACTATTACTTTCCCCACCATTCCAGACCAAACATTGGGGGGAAGCGGCTATACCCTCAATGCAACGATTTCCTCGGGTCTGCCGGTATCGTACCAAGTGGTTGCTGGCCCTGCCACGCTCACAGGTAACATGCTTACATTTAGCGGGACTGGCGCGGTCACGGCTCTAGCTACCCAATATGGTGGAAGCGGCTATCTCGCGGCACAAAGCGTTGAGCAGATATTCAACGTCTTGCCCGCCACACAGCAAATTACTTTCCAACCGATTGGCACGCTCATATCTGGCAATCAGATTGCTTTGAATGCAACCGCCTCGTCAGGACTGCCGGTCGCTTTTACGGTGCTTGCGGGGCCGGGTCAAATCAATCAAGGCGCACTCACCGCCACTGGCTTGGGCACTATTGTTGTTCGGGCGAGCCAAAGCGGAAACGGTAATTTTCAAGCGGCCAGCCCAACGGTTCAATCGGTGATAGTGCAATCCGCGCCGGTCATATTGCTCGCCCCAACGCCGGTCAGTGGAACGGTCGGCGGACAGGCCATAATAAGTGTCGCTGCCGTGGGCAGTCCTGCTCCCACCTACCAGTGGTATAAAAACGGGGTGCCGATAGCTAATGCCAATTCAACGGTGCTGATTTTCGACACACTCAGCATTGCTGACGGCAACAGCTACAGCGTGCAAATATCGAATACCTATAACACAATAAATTCAACCGCCATTACGTTGACGGTTGCTCCTCCAGATTACACCACCTGGAGTAACGGCTTGGGGCTTTCGGGTGCTACTGCCCAACCCACTGCACGGCCCTTCACTGACACTTTACCCAATCTTGTGAGTTACGCGATGAACTTGGGTGGTTCACCAACGCCCTCTGAATTGCCCACCCAATCTACTCAAAATGTGGCGGGCACGAGTTATTTGACGCTGCAATATCGCCAACGCAAAGGCATGACCGGTATTCAAATGACGCCACAATATTCGACTGACCTTATCAATTGGGTGTCAATTCCTTCCACAAATATTTCACAAATGCCGGACGATGACGCGAACACGGCACGCTGGGCCGCGAGCATGGCGATCCCCCATAGCGGGTCAATTTTCTTACGCGTATTGATTGTTGAAAGTCAGTAAATTCAGGCAGCACGTTTCAATTTTTAGTCGGTTAAGCGCAGACATATGCGTTCTGTCGCTCTGGCAACTTGCGGCATAAAGCAAGTTCTGGGGCGGACAAGTCGTTACCAGTGTCGCTATGGGGAAGTCGGGCCAGCTTTGCGCGGCTCCGTCCCTGCGATATACTTGCCGCATGATTTTGTTTAGCTGGCTGACAGTTAATTGGTTCGCACTTCTTCAAACAACGGGCATCGTCGGGGGACTTTTCTTCACCGGCTGGTCACTTCACCTGGACGCGAAAGCGCATCGAACGGACAATCTTTTGAAGGTAACTGACCAACACCGCGAACTATGGATGACGCTGTTTACAAAGCCGGAACTCGCGCGTGTTTTGCTGACTGAAATTGATCTTTCACGGCAACCGCCCTCAAATGAGGAAATTCAGTTTGTGACGCTTTTGATTCTGCACTTGAACGGTTCCTACCATGCAATCAAAGCTGGAATGCTGGAAGAACCGAAAGGGCTGGGGCCGGACATAGGAAATTTCTTCAACCGGCCAATTCCGCAATTGGTGTGGGGGCAAGTGAAGTCATTTTACGATCCTGATTTCGTGGCTTTTGTAGATGCCAGAAAAGCGAAAAGCCCCTCGTGATGAAACGGGTAGTCAAAGAAGTTTCCGAAACTCCGCTTCTGAAAACCCGGCCTGTTTGATAATTTGCTTCAACAAGCCTCGGCGAAGATCGCCGGAGTGCATGGGCACGGTGGTCAAGCGATTTGTCCGGGGGTGCATAAGATACAAATGGCTTCCGTGGCTGTGGTAAAGTTCAAAACCGCCGCGCTCCAAGGCTTGAAAAACTTTCTTGGCTGTGAGCGTCGGCAACCGGCTCATGCCATTGTCGGCATATTAACCTGCAAATGTAGTCTGCGCGGGTGGTCAGCCTCGACGGGAACGATTCCGCCAATTTTTTGCACAGCTTCAATGTAGCCTTGGATGGCGTCTTTCGCGTTGGCAAGCGCCTCCTCATAACTGCTGCCTTGGGTATGGCAACCCGGCAGTGCGGGCACAGTGACAACGAAACCACCGTCTGGATCGTCCTCCAATTTGATCGTGTAGGTATAGCAAATGTCCATGAGGGCAAGTTTAACAAGCCTTCGGATTTCGGTCAAATGAGGTGAAGTTGTCGGGGAGCAAATGATATTTTCTCAAGGATGTGCTTTAATGGGAACGGAACACAATGTTCCTCTTAACTCCCTCCATAT
>CAZNYI010000056.1:0-5535 GCA_964577245.1 uncultured Candidatus Saccharibacteria bacterium | reverse complement strand
TTATAGACCATATCGCGCGTGCGGTCCGCGACAACGCTCAAAAGCCCAAGCTCCGCGGAGAGCCGCTCCAAAAGATCCGGCCACGCGCGCTCCTCAAAAAGTTCGTTCAAGGTGGGCTCGCGCAGCTCCGGCGTGCTCCCCATGAGCCGCTTCACAAAAAATTCGTAGCCCGCGTCCGTGGGCACGCGGCCCGCCGAATGGTGCGGCTGCTCCAGATAGCCCGCGTCTTCAAGTGCATCCAGCTCAAGCCGGATCATCGCCGGCCGAATGCCAAAATCAAAGTGGTCAAAGAGCCACCCCGAACTTACCGGCTCGCCGGTATCAATAAAGGATTGGATCGCCGCTTCCAAAATATGCGCTGTTCGATCGTTGATCCCGTTCATCTCTGCCATTATAGCGCGGTTGGCAGACCTGTCAAGAGATTGCCAATAGCTTGACGCACCACCACTTTTCTATTATTATCCAGCCAGTATTCTTAGATATCAATTAGGAGGGGTTGTGCGAAAAGAGATGATAGAAAGGTACGTGGGAGAGCTTTCTCGATCTTTTGGCGGCATTCTTCCACTGGTCGACGGGAATGTGCTTCAAGAGTTGCGGGAACTGTATCGCCAGCAAGATTTCGTCGGCATGGTCCGGTGCATAAAAGAAACCCTGCACCTGAACTTTCAGACAAGGATCGGCTTCGTGAATAGCGGAGGTCCCGACACGGCGGCATTGTGGATAGAAAGCCCCGAACAGATGCCGCCATACGGCACACAGCAATTCGAACGCCTTCGCATCACCGTCTATGTTCGGAAGTCTTTCCTCGCGAGATGCTCCTTTGAAAGCGCCGTCGTCGGAGTCGTTCACGAACTCTCTCATGTAGTGCTTCGCGGGATCGGGCATGAGCTCCGCCATCAAGAAGAAGCGGTGGACCTGACCGCAATGATGCTCGGCTATAGGAATTTCTTCCGCACCGGCAGCCACCGTACCGAGGTAGTCGAAACTCTCGTGAAGCGCTCGTTTATGGAGGATTTAATAGACAAGCTCCTAGGGCGCCACACAGTACTCGTAACCACCAGCCACTTTTCGCTCGGCTACCTGTCCGCCGAAGAGGTAGAATTCGCCGCCAATCTCATGGATCGTGCGGCTACGAAATAGACCTATTGAATTTCAAGGCGTCCCGTCGGACGCCTTGCTTTTTTATAGTGGTTGACAGACCTATTAAAGGATTGCGATGGGACCAACGATACTCGGCCAATGACTATCCAGCCGTTGCCAGATACTCTTTAATCCGCGCAATAGCACTAAACACTTCTTTAGGAATATCTACCCTTGCAATGTCACCTTTTTCGGCATATTTTTTGAGGCGCTCAACTTCACCGATCATACGCTCTGCAAATTCTTTCTTTGGACGATCAATGGCGTCGTGGATTGTGCCCATGGGCGGACAGCACGTAAGTTCTATTTGAGGATATTGCTTTTTGAAAGTTGCAGCGCACCGCCTTATGTGCATAGGTTTTGCCACAAGGATCAACGATCGTGGGTTGATCCCTACCCACTTTAAAGCTGCCATTCCCAAGCAAACGTTTTCCAGTGTGTTGGTTGCTCGCGATTCTTTAATGATGACTTCTTTGGGAACGCCATGCTCAATGAGATATTTTGAAATCTGCTCTGCCTCTGTAGTTGTTGCGTCTCCCGGAAGGTCCGCCCCCATGGCGCCGGTAATTAAAATGGTTTTTGCGTATCCAGTTTTATACAAATCAAGCGCTCGGTCCCATACGGTCTTTAACTTAACGCTACCAAATAAAAAAATTGCGTCTGCTTTCTTAGGATCGTCGTTTATAACCAAAAAATCATAAACTGGTCCGAGTAAGTTCTCGTATTCTTTGTCAATTAACATTTTCAAAGCAAGCTCTTTAACTCCTCATACATTTCCGGGTTTCCTGCAATAAAGTCGTGATTTTTATAATCATAGGAATCGCTCCCAATATTTTTTACGATGCCTCCGGCTTCGGAAACTAAAAAGGTTCCCGGAGCATAGTCCCAGTCACAACCATACGGATCGAAACTCACATACGCCTCAAGCTTTCCACTTGCGACGAGCCCATACTCAAAACCGGTACTGATAGTGGTAAAAATCGGGCAACGCTTGGCTATCTCAAAAAACTTAGCAAGATTTTCTTTTTTTTCACGATGCGTTTCAACGCTTACATAAGCGTCTTTTAATCGGCGCTTGCTCACGTGGATGAGCGCACCATTACGCTTTGCCCCCTCTCCTTTTTGCGCGGAGAACATTTCGTGAGTTACGAAGTTATAAATAAGAGAGAAAACAACATGCCCCGCTTCAACAAGCGCAATCTGGGTAGTGCAAAACGGGATACCCCGCATGAAATGAGCGGTGCCATCAATGGGATCGCAAATCCAAAGCCGTTCTGCTTTATCGTTACCGCCGAATTCCTCGCCCAAAAAATCTATTGATGGATATATCTTATTGAGCCGCTCGGCGATGATTTTCTCCGCCTTTTGATCCAGCGCGGTCACCACGTCGCCCGGCGAATCGGTTTTCTGCGCTATCACCTCGGCTTTTCCGAAATTCTCTTCAAGCTCTTTTCCAACCTCTTCAATAATGGGAGCGACCGAAGAATAATAATCCATACGCTAAGTATACAATACAAAAAGCGGCGCCCGGAATTCGGTGCGCCGCGCTTACTGCGGAGGAAGATTCTTCTGGATCGCTCTCGCGAAACCTCGGTAGCTCATCCCCTCTTCTTTATTCTTCCCGCCGTCGGGATTCGCGTAGAAATAAACTCGCGCGCGCCGCGAGCCCTCTCCCGTAACTCTCGTAACGAAGAGTGGCTGCACGGTGCCGCCCCTTCGGCACGAATACGTGCGCGCGGCCACAATGGGTTGCCGTCTCCCTTTCATGTTTCGCCTCCCACTTCGACTTTTATACCATATTTGACTTGCAAACGGCACGGCAGGTGCCTATACTATCCGCAGTATTTGATTTCCAACTTACGAGGTGCACACCGATGATACGTGTCAACCACAAAAGGGCCAACGCGGTCTTTTCTCGGTTGCTCGATGCGTACCTCCAAAAAAGGTACCCATTCGACCAGCCAAAAGCGGTGCCGCCACAAGCGCCGCAATTCCTTCCGAAATCCCTCGAGCGAGGAACGCGCGAGCACGCTTTATTTCTCTTTGTGCTCTGCTATTGGATGCGGGGAGGCATTGAGAGCGACACGGCGACCATGTCGCTCGCGAAACTCTACGACACAAACCCAGACCTCTTCCTGCCCGAATCAGCGACGAACATTGTGCCGACCGAACTCGCCGCCCTCTTTCGTTCGCTCGGACTCGGATATATGGCCGAAGGAAACGCCGGCGGATGGATCAAAAACTCCGCGACGATCCAAAGAGACTGGAACGGCGATCCACGAAACATCTTTACCGACGTCACCACCTACGAGGAAGCGTGCCAACGGGTCCAACACAAAGGCAAGCGGGGCTTCTATGGGTTCCAGGAGAAAATGGTGAGCATGCTCATCTACTTCTTCATGGACGCCGGGTTCATAGACCGGTGGAATTTCCCCATCCCGGTCGACATCCACGTGCTCCGCACGGTGTTCGCACACAAAATCATGACCGCGACCAAGAGCGAGGCCAACGGCAACGGCTTTTACACAAAGCGGATCCTTGCCGCCGCGCGAAATCTCTTCATGAGCTACTGCGTCCACAACAGCGTGGATCCATTGCTGCTTTGCGAAGCCATGTGGCTCCACTCCCGCCTTATGTGCAAACAGCATGCGGGAAATCAGAGTAAGATAATCGGCGAGCGGCACGGGCGAAAAACCATCATCCAACCCGTTGATCGCTGGACCACGGCTCAGACGCGAGCATATAAACGGACGTGCGCAGTTTGCACAGTCCGCGAAACATGCTCCTGGTGCGTGCCATCCGTCGAATATTACGTCGGCGGGCGCATCGTTCTCCGCGGAGAACGCGACGTGCCGCCACGACTGCTGCACATATCAATGCCGGAGGAGAGCACCCGCAACCGCATCGCTCCCAGCGCGGAACACGACGCGGCAACGCAACTTCCGCTCTTTCCGGTCGAACCAATCGAAACCTAGGCGCCACAGGGAAACTTTCCCGTGGCGCTTTTTCATGCCTCTTCATTCGCGCGCGGCAAAAACGAAAAAGCCCCGGCGCGATGCGACCGGGGCGTGACCTATCCGTTCCTAACGATACTTACGGCACCGTTCAGGCGGCGCAGGAAGCGATCCTTGAAACCAGGACTGACAAGAGGAAAGAGTTCAAACTGAGCGATGGGCCGCCCGTCAAATTCCGTCCCTACGAAATAGGAGCAAAACCGCTCGGCTCGCGGCGGAAGCCAAAACGATACGTCGCTCGGGGAAGCGGAGATGGTGGGCAACACGTTGATTGCATTTCCTGCAAGCTCGCGCAGGTCGGTCTGGTTCAGATTGACGCACTGGCGCTTCCTCTTCCGATCGCGCGCATACTCGCTCGTCCCATGAACATATCTCAGGCAATCTACTAATCGCAGGTCGATGAGGTACGCAGTCTTCAGACTCACCGAAAGGAATGCCGAGAGAGATTCCCATGAATCCCCGCCCACCCGTTTGAGCAAGCTAAGGAATCCCCCGTCGTCCGGTATTCGCACTCTATTCCGAAAGCTGAAAATCCATTCGTAGCCTTCGACGATCGGCCCCTCCTCCAACTCTGCAAGTTGGGCATCCAGCTGATCTCCGAACAACTTCAGCTTGTTGGCGTTGGACGCGCTCTTCACTTCAAAAGCAGCATCAAGCGACCAATCGTAAATATCGAAGTGCGGATGGCGTCCGTTACCCGAGCGCCATTGTTCGGGCGAAACATCTTCCACGTGCAGAAGATGCCGGGCAAGCCGCTCGAAAAAGAACGAGGCAGCCTTCCGGCGCGCATCGTCATCTTCGACCGCGAAATTCGCAATGGCACCCACGGCGCCACCTCCTCGTTAAATTTGACTTCATACTACCTTCATTTTTATCAGACGCCCGCGCACGGCACAAGTGGATAACCTCCGCACGGCCACGCGTGTGCTACAATAAAACCAATGGATATAGAGAAAAACAAGGCGGTTGAGTGGATCGACGTTGCAAAGCCAACGGCAAAAGATCTTGCGTGGCTCAAGGAAAAGTTCGGCCTGCACCCGGTGATCGTGGACGAGTTGCGCGGGCCTTCGACGCGCGCGCGAGCGGAACTCCACAAAAACTATATCTACTTCATCTACTATCTGCCGAAATATGACAAAGACGATGAAGCGTCGGTGCGCACCGAGATAGATTTCATCGTAACAAAGAACGCCGTCACAACCATCCACTATGAGCCGGTCACGGAGGCGCTCGAAAGCTTTGAGATAAAGAATGAGAAGGATTCGCTTGAGCTTCTGTACCGCATCGTTGAACACCTGATCATCTATGAAGAACGGCAGCTGAGGCATGTGCGCGAAAAAGTGGAATCGGTGTGCCGGAATCTTTTCAAAGGGCAAGAAAA
>CAZNYI010000055.1:0-5602 GCA_964577245.1 uncultured Candidatus Saccharibacteria bacterium | reverse complement strand
TGGAGAGTTTGATTGCCGATGCAGGCAAGGCGAAAAAGGTGCTGGGCTGGGAGCCGAAGATGAAGTTTAAAGAAATCGTGAATGCTATGATGAAACACGATTTAGAATTGTATCATGTTAAACCTCGCGAATAAGAAAATTCTCGTGACCGGCGGGAACGGTTTTTTGGGGAAAAACGTGGTGAGGCATCTTCTCGCGCACGGCGTGCCGCAGGAAAATATTTTTGCTCCGCACACAGCAGAGCTTGATCTGCGGAAGTGGGATGATTGCGTTAAAGCCGTTGCGGGGAGGGACGTCGTGATCCACCTCGCCGCAGTTGTGGGCGGTATTGGCGCAAACCGCGAGCACCCCGGCAAATTCTTTTACGAAAACTTAATGATGGGGGTTCAGCTCATGGAGGCCGCACGGCTCGCGAAGACAGAAAAGTTCACGGCCGTGGGGACCATCTGCGCGTACCCAAAATTCACGCCGGTGCCGTTCAAAGAAGACGATCTTTGGAATGGCTATCCGGAAGAAACCAATGCGCCGTATGGATTGGCAAAAAAGATGCTTTTGGTGCAGGCACAGGCCTACCGGCAGGAATATGGCATGAACGCCATTTATCTTTTGCCGGTCAATTTGTACGGTCCCGAAGATAATTTTGATCCAAAAAGTTCGCACGTGATCCCTGCACTTGTCAAAAAAGTTTTTGACGCCAAGCAGGCGAATGCGCCATTTATTGAAGCGTGGGGAACGGGGAGTGCGAGCCGCGAGTTTCTTTACGTTGAAGATGCCGCGGAGGGAATCGTGCTCGCCACGGAACAATATGATAAGGCGGATCCCGTGAACCTTGGCTCTGGTACGGAGATCACGATCAAAGATCTCACCGAGCTGATCTGCAAACTGATGGAGTATAAAGGAGGGATCCACTGGGACCCCACAAAGCCCGATGGCCAACCGCGGCGCATGTTGGACGTTTCCCGTGCGGAACATGAGTTCGGCTTCCGTGCCAAGACGGATTTCGAAGAAGGATTGCGTCGGACCATCAATTGGTATGCGGCTAATGCCGCCAAGCATTGATCTATGGTCACTGTTCTTTTGCGCGGCGGTTTAGGGAACCAGATGTTCCAATACGCAGCGGGCCTTGCGGTGGCACGCAAAAAAAAGGTACCCCTTGTTTTGGATACAACGTTTTTGAATGATCGATTTCCGAGAAAACAATTCACCTATCGCACCTACGACCTCCACGTGTTCGATCTCGCGCCGCGCTTCACGGCTCTTTCAAAAATTTCAACGGCGCTCCCGGTGCCGGGCGTGTGGCTTGGCATTGACCTCGCGCTCGTAAAAATAAAAGAGGTGCTTGGTATGCAGCGATTAATACCAGAGGGAGGTAAGAAGAATTTTGATAGGGAGGTGGCGCGCGCCGACGGCGAGGTGGCGCTTTGGGGATTTTGGCAATCCGAAGAATATTTTAAAGAGATCAAGGATGAGGTGGCACAGGCGTTTCGTTTCCGCGAACCACTTCGGGGCGAAGCGGTTCGCATTGGCGAAAAGATACGGCGGACGGCATCGGTGTCGCTGCATGTGCGGCGGAAGGATTACTTGCTCCCAAAGTATCAAAAGGTGTACGGCGCGACCGACCTTTCTTATTACGAAAGAGCGGCGCGGTATATTGGGGAGCGCGTGAGCAATCCCACCTTTTTTGTATTTTCAGATGACGTGGCGTGGTGTCGTGAGTATATCCGTCCTCCATTTCCAACCATATACCTTGATGATGCGACGGCGGGCCCGAAGGCGAGTTATCATCTCCAGCTCATGGCATCGTGCGAGCACAATATTATCACGAATAGCAGTTTCTCGTGGTGGGGTGCGTGGCTTAATGGGAACGCAAAAAAGATCGTTATTGCTCCGCAAGGGTGGGATGCCGCCCGGCGTGACTACGATAGAGTGCCCGGCGCATGGATACGTTTGTAGAGAGTTGATTTTTAAGCGGTCGTACGTCATCATGGACAACACTGATAAAAAAATGAAGATATTGATGATTGCCACGCTCTATGAGCATTACCAATGGCGCCGCCCTCCCAATACCACCGAGTATAGTTACGAATACAAGGGCATCTTTAGATCACTTAAAGAATTCAAAGGAGGTGCTCTCACCGTTGTCCCGTTCTGGTTTGATGTGGCGATGATAGAGCGTGGGAAAGATGCCATGAATAAGGAGCTTCTGGAGGTAGTGGAAAAAGAAAAGCCGGATCTCGTCCTTTCCTATGTTGGTGGTCATGAACTTACGAAAGAGACCATAAAAAAAATAACTGCACGTGCAAAAACGTTTTATTGGACCACCGATGACAGTTGGCGTTTTGATAGTGTCTCCAAAAAATATGCCCCGTATTATTCGTGGGTGGAAACGAATCGGGCCAATCTTATCCAAAAATATAAGGCGCTCGGTTGCCACCCCGTGCTTATGCATGAAGGTGTCCAACCCGATCTGCATCATCCCATCCCTCCCAACGAGAAAAACATAGATGTTTCTTTCTCGGGCAGTTTCAATGTGGAGCGCGGGAAGACCATTGCCGCACTCCGAAAGGCGGGGATTACTGTTTTTGTTCGCGGGAAGGGATGGGAAGAAGGGGATATGTCGTTTGATGAATGGATCGATCTAACCCAGCACAGCAAGATAACACTCATTTTGAACCCCCCTGCGTTCTCTGTGGGCCTAAAGTCCATCGCCCGTCTTTTTTTTAAGCGGCCGGAGTTAGGGCCCCATATGGGGCGTATGGAACTCGACGTTCTAAATTTTTTCAGCAATGTCCGCGAGTGGTTTCAAAAACTAAACCTGCAAGTGAAGGGCCGTCATTTCCAAACGCTCGCGTGCCGAACACTTGGAATGACTCTTTATGCGGACGGCATGGAACAATTCTATGAATTGGGCAAGGAAGTGGTAATATATAAAGACATGAACGATCTCATAGAAAAGATTCGATATTATCTTGCGCACGACGAGGAGCGTGAAGCGATCGCGGCGGCGGGATATGAACGTACGATGCGGGACCATACCATGGCAAAGCGTTTGGAACAGATTTTTAAGACCACAGGGTTGAATGGGTAATGACAAATACCGAACTACTCGCTGTTTTTGAAAACGCAGAAAGGCGTATCGATGCCGACGGGACGCTGCCATTCTTCCGGAGGAATCTTCGGCGAGCTTTTGTTTTGCGTGGAAGATATGTGAAGTATCTTCTTCTTCGCTTGTATCCCATGTTACGCCCAATGGTCAAAGAAATAAAAGGAGAAACGGCATGGCGTCGACCGTTTGTGATGCCTGCGACGGACGTCTATGGCCTCTCGCTGGCTTGTTTCGGCCTTTTGACCGGACCCGATATGCGCGTGGAGAAATTTTTAGCAAAACATCTGAGCGAGAGCGATGTTTTTTATGATGTCGGCGCTAATTATGGTTTTTACAGCATGCTTGCCGAGGAGGGTGCGTCAAAAGGGGAGATCCATGTTTTTGAACCGGTGGCGCAGGTCTTTTCCTATCTGGAGAAAAACTTCAAACATGGCGCGGGCGATCTCTCCTCACGAAAGAATGTTTTTCTGAATAACGTCGCCGTTTCTGAGACGATGGGTGAAAGTACTTTCTATGAATCATATTCGGCGGCGGCCAGCGGTATGAGTACGCTACGGGAAGACATTGCGCGCAACGATCCGAACACTTTTCACCCCGTCAAGGTTTCTACCATTATGTTGGACGAGTATGCAAAAAACCATCGGCCTCCGTCCGTCATTAAGATGGATATTGAGGGAGCGGAGTATAAAGCCTTGGTGGGCGCTCGCGGGATGCTTGCACGCAGCCATCCCACGATCGTCATGGAGATATGGCTTGACCCCGGGGTTAACGAAGAACATCGCCGTGCGGTGGAGTTGTTGTATGGCCTTGGTTATTCCTCGTTTACCCTGAACGATACGGGTGAGCCCGAAGAGATCTCCGACCTTCCTCAGCGCCTCCGCGAACCCGCCGTGGGCACAGAGCTTAATGGGAATTTTGTTTTCCAATGGAGGAAAGGTGGGGCATAGTATCACGGGCACCATGACATAGATATGAAAGATTTTTTTAAAAAATATTGGAAGAAGGTGTATCGGTTTGTAATGTTGCCTTATGCGAACCAGCGCTATATCCGCCGCCCGGCACTTTTTGAGTCCATCGTTTCTGCAGACCCCGCGAAGCTATTCGTGGTAACCGTGGCGTTCAATGATCTGGAGCTTATTGTGCTCCACCATGCAGCGCTATCGAAATATCTCCGTGACCCATATGAATATTTTGTGTTTGACAACTCAAGCGAGGAGCGTCTCGCGGAGGAAATCAAACTCTTTTGTTTAAAGCAGAAGATAAATTACGTGCGGCTCCCCGCGAACCATTATCGGACAACGCTTCCGTCCGCCTCTCATTCGTTTGCCTTGAATTGGATGTATCGTAATTGCATCCAACGGTTCAAGCCGGCCATGTTCGGCGTTTGCGACTGCGATCTTTTCTTCATCCGCCCCATTGCGATCCGTCCCTATCTTGCCGTGAATGATACCTGGGGGATTATACGGAGGCAAAAACCTGTTTTCCGCCCATGGGAGTCGGGTCTTCATGTGTGGATCGGCCTGGTCTTTTTTCGGCTTGAAAAATTCAAACAACGGTCGCCCAATTTTATGCCGCGATTCGGGGTTGATGTTGGAGGAAGGATCGAGCTTGATCCGAAGGTTGCGGCGGCATTTCCCGACCCCTACGAAGTGGATACCCTTCCGTTTGTCGAAATTGCGCCGCAGGTTCAGGTGCAGCAAACCGATCGTTTCGTGCAT
This sequence comes from uncultured Candidatus Saccharibacteria bacterium, assembly GCA_964577245.1. Classification (GTDB taxonomy): domain Bacteria; phylum Patescibacteriota; class Minisyncoccia; order UBA6257; family 2-01-FULL-56-20; genus CAVYIK01. The sequence goes on along the minus strand of CAZNYI010000055.1, from coordinate 778 downwards.
TTTGGCGCCGCCGTTGTTCAATCCCCGGCGCTCAAAATAAAAAAGCAATGGATGGGGAAGCAGCTGGGCATCTCGCAAAAATAAAGGTATTGTTATTAACGATGCAGGAATACCTCAAAGAATATATAGCGCTTGCGCAGGCGCTCGCGGGGGATGAGCGACTTACCACATTTTTTTTGAGCGTTGTGGAGGCGGTAGTGCGTGCACTGCGGGCGGGCAATAAAGTGCTCGCCGCGGGCAACGGGGGAAGCGCCGCTGACGCTCAACATTTTACGACGGAGTTCGTTGCAAAATTTAAGGTGAAGCGAGCGGCGTATGCCGCGATCGCACTTACGACTGATACGTCAATGCTCACCGCGTGGAGCAACGACGAAGGGTTTGAGGGCGTGTTCGAGCGCCAGATTGAAGCATTGGGGCGGACGGGCGATATATTTTTTGGGATTTCCACCAGCGGAAATTCGGAAAATATCATCCGCGCCATAACGGCGGCGAAGCAAAAGGGGATTGTTACCGTTGCTCTGCTTGGCGGTGATGGCGGCAGAACGAAAGGAATGGCAGATCTTGAATTTATCGTTCCCTCAAAAAATACGCCGCGCATCCAGGAGGCGCACATGTTGATCTTGCATGGCATTGCAGAAGAGGTAGAGAAGAAAATGATCGCCGCGGCAGGGAAGTAGCATGCGCCTCATCTCTTTGAACATGTGGGGCGGAAAACTCTATGAGCCGCTTATTGCGTTTGTCAAAAAAGAAGCCGCAACGACCGACCTGTTTTGTTTTC
>CAZNYI010000054.1:0-5713 GCA_964577245.1 uncultured Candidatus Saccharibacteria bacterium | reverse complement strand
TCGCGGAAGGCCGCCTCGTGAACCTCGGCTGCGCCACCGGCCACCCGTCGTTCGTGATGTCCAATTCCTTCTCCAACCAAGTCCTCGCGCAAATGGACCTCTGGGCCAACCGCGAGAAATACGCTCCCGGCGTCTACATCCTCCCCAAGAAACTCGACGAGGAAGTCGCCCGCCTCCACCTCGAAAAAATCGGCGTCAAACTCACCAAACTCCGCCCCGACCAGGCTGAATACATCGGCGTCCCCGTCGAAGGCCCCTACAAACCCGAGCATTATCGGTATTAGTTTGGTTCACCGCCAAGGCGCCAAGAAGGCAAACGGTAGGGACGGCTCTCCGAGCCGTCCGTAGAATCCTCCGTTTGGCCTGCGCTTTTAAGGCGGGCAGAGGAGATTCAAATGCCGCTGAGGCCGCGTGGAGGGCAGTGTGATGTCTTTGGATTCACTATTCATTTAAATTCAATCTTTAGTCTGTCACGCAAGAATTCCTTAAAACGAATAACCTGAACTTTTGCCGATTTCCTTTTACTATCAAGAAAGTAAATATTATGCCCATCATCATCTTTATCCATTTGCAATCGGCGGCTGTCGTTGTCGTCAACACCAAGAAAGGCATACGTATCAATTATATCGTTTGCAAAATCCCAACATAAAATCCAACGAAGATGTTGATAGGCATGATTAAATCGTTTCTTATCTAAAACTAATTTCAATTCTATATAAGAATGTTCACCCTCGGTGATGACGTTACTGCTTTTGTTTCTACCGATGATGTCAATTCCGCGGTTTGTATTGTAATCGAGGGGCTCGAATTCAAATAATTCCGGATGAAGTGTGTAAATAACCATAAAAATGCCAAATAATTCAGCCTCACTCTTTGGTTCTATAAGCAAACGATCTTCAAATTTAGTAGTCCTACGCCCTTTTAGTTCTTTAACTCTACGAGTGTAATCTGCACGTTCTTGCTGCAAGGTCATTTCCTCTCGTTGCCAGTCTCGCAATATATATAAACCATTCTGAAGAAGCTGTATATCGATTTCCGCTACAAGTTTTGATACAGTAGCTTGCAACTCGTCTAATATTTTGGTGTCAGTATTGGCAACTTCACTTCGGTTGGCTGTCAACTTTAGCGATTGGCAATTTACAAAGCCGTGTACAAGGATATTAATTGCATTTGATCCAGTACCAAAACCTGAAATCCAATGGTTAACTCTTGTGATTGGGATGTAATCCTTACAAAGCCAGATGCCATATCTATCACTTACCTTATAACTTCCTGAATCTGATCTTGAGCGATCTCGAATCATTTCATTATAACTACGCTTTGCCTGGTCGCCCTCTACTGAAATTATTGCGTCAAATGTGACATGGGGGTTGTTTTGAAGGCGGAGATTTTTATAGATATGTCTTTTTACATAATGATCCGCCGCATTTACATCTTTCATTTCGTCAAAAAGCTTTTCGATGTCGGAATTTTCATCAGGAAAAATATGGCCAAAGCTAATTTCTTCGTAATTATCAACATCGAGCGCTTTGAGTGATATCTTAAAATTGTCATGTTCGAGAATGCCAAACATCTTTTCTATAGATCCGGCTTTTGTAAACCATTGTAAATAGTCCTTTACGACTCGTTGAGTAAATTTACCGAGCTGATTGTCATTGTAGCCAATGATTGTAATTTCCGTCCCATTGTTTTCACGAAAATGAGGAATGGCCTTAACTTTGGGTTGATGCAATTTTCCATTTGATAATGCCGCTAGTGGCTTTTCGCATTCAGATAGATAACATCCTGTACTGCTTTGAGTGCGGACAATGACTTTGTCAGACCGAAGATAAATCTTCGTTCCATGGCTCTTCTCACCAATCATTCTCTTGCCTTCGGTCAACTTGATCTCACGCGATTTGGAATACCCAAGTCCCCAAAAGTCGTTGGCTAATATGTCATGTGTCATTCCGACGCCGTTATCGGCGATGGTAATTACTAGACGCGGATTTCCTTCAACATCCTGCATATTAAATCCAATTTTTATTTCAGTAGAACCCCAATCGATTGAATTTGATATTGCTTCTCGCAGCAATTCCAATGGGTTGCCGAAGTCGTGTACAATTTCTAAGAATTCAGCTTCAGCATTTACTGTTGGGCATATAGACTCCCACTCAGCACTATGATTTGAGGGTAACTGTGAGGAATTAGACATTTAATTTTGGGGATTACGGCGAATAGATCATTTACTCGGTTGTCGGTCAACGGGTAAAAATAAAGTACTTTGGGATCAGCAGTCTCCTATTTCATTCTTCATTTCTCATCCTTCATCCTTTCCTTAACCAACCTCTCCAACCCATCCAACCGTCCCAACGCAGCCAACCCAACCCTCACGCTCTCGCCAATTTTCAGCTAAGGTGGGGAAAATGACCAGAAACGGCAAAATCGCCCGCCTCCCTCGCGCCGTCCGTGACGAGCTGAACCGCCGCCTTGAGGACGGCGAACCCGGCCCCCAACTCCTCGCCTGGCTCAACGCCCGCGACGATGTCCGCGCCGTCCTCGCCACCTACTTCTCCAGCCACGAAATCACCGAGCAAAATCTCAGCGAATGGAAACAAGGCGGCTTCGAGGAGTGGCTCCGCCATCAGCAGACTCGCGAGTGGATTCGCACCCTCGTCGACAAATCCGAGGGCCTCAAAGAAGACACCGGCCAGATTCCCGTATCCGACTGGCTTTCCGCGCCCCTCGCCGTCGCCATCGGCCGCTGCCTCCATCAAACCGCCATCGAAGCGCCCTACGACCTTCAGCAGCGCCGAGACCTCCTTGCCCTCGCCCGCGAACTGGCCCAGCTCCGACGCGGCGATCATAAGGCCGAACTCCTCCGCCTCCAACGCGAACGTTGGGAAACCGCCCAAAACCAAACCAAATCCGACTAAATCCAACCAAATCCGACCAAAAAATTAAATTCGGCCTTCAATTTGCCGAAATCCTACCAAAAGTTTACGGAACTATCCCCTTGACATAAAAATGGCCGTTTTAGCGGTTTTTGCGATTTTAATTTGCTCTATTCCCGCGTCGGCAGCGAACAGTGCACCAACGGAGAGTATTAGCCCCGGTTGCGCTGTTCGTCCAATAGCACATTCCTTCCTCCCTAAAATATGTGTGCCGCGTATCATTAAATGCATCAGTATATTCGATTTGTCCAACAATGAAAATGTTTCTCGGTTTCATTTCCCGAACTTTAGCCAACTCAGAATCCAAAACGAAACCATCCATTATTATATCAAAAACTGCCTCTTGGGAAACGCCAAGGGTAAATTCGCTAGTGCTGCTTGGAATTGTAGGAACAGTGAAATCAATTATTTTCTCGTCACTCACATCAAGCAAACGCAAAGCACCGCAAATTTTTACATTATACGCCGGAGTTTTTCCGTAGTTTTTATATTTAATAAGAGCCTTAAATGTGTAGTTTCGCTGACCAGAAAACAATTCCAAAATTTCAGTATTCAAAAGAGAGACGTAAGCACGCAATTCCCTCTTGGCCGTTTCATCCATGACCGCGATAGTGTCATTCATGGATTTTACCGTTTTTTTCATCCACCGGATTTGAAGGCCGCCTACAATGATTCCGACGGCAACGAGAAGGCAGTTGAAAGCGGTCAGCAAAATATCCGTGGCCCTAGCCCGTATCCCAAAAACAGTCCATTCAGTATCTGGATTTTCACCGCTTCCATTGCCGCCGCTTTTTTCTTCGGTATAGGCGGCGTTTATCGTTGGTGCGACGGCAGGCGTATTAGTGGATGCCCGTTGTTCTTGCTGGGGCTGGGGTTTGATTTCTACGCCAACTTTGGGCTGTTGGGCCACTGGTTTTGACGTGTCCCCACCTGTCGCAACCGCCTGCCCACTTACCGCACATACCAATCCCCAAAACGCCATACCAAAAATGATCGCCGTCTTCATAGGAGGGATAGCCAACAAAGTGCTTTACGGCGCGGGAGTCAATTCTCATGCTGACCGCGTATGTCGCATAGCAATCCACAAACGCACATCCGGCATCCGCTTTTGCGCTCATTATGGCGGTTTCTTTGCCACAAGGGGTCTAATTGGGCTTTTGGTTTGGTTATTTTGGTTTGGGGGTGGAAAATGAATCCCGCCTCGGCCAATGGCGCACTTATTGCCGCGCTGTTAGTTTTTACTTATGCCGCGCATGAATCCCATCCGTTCAAGCCTGAGCAAAAGAAATTGCGTTTGTTTTGGACGGGCACGCTTAGTCTCATAATTGCGTCCGCACTTTATTTTTTCCTTTGGACACCCCCGGAACCTCCGCTTCCAGAATCCGAAATGCACATTCTTCAAATTGTAAATTTAACGCTCAACAATAAAGACGATGTTTACGAAATCAGTTTTTCGCTTGCCAATACATCAACCAAGGGTTTTTCGGCAGAAAAATGCTCTGCGGTTTGTGCGTTTATTTATCGTGATGTAGGCGGAAACGAAACGCCTGCCCGACAGTCTAGCTTGCCGCCAAGCCTTTCTAGCCCTTCGGAAATCAATGCCGGTGTAAGTGCTGGTATGGTTCTTGATATAGACAAGAAAAAATATGACTTTTCTGCCATCGCATCTGATATAATGAGCGGAAAGTGCGATGTTCAAATAATTGTAGCATACAAGATAGAAAATTATGGATGGTATTCTTTGGTCTATGATGCTGTCGTTGACCAAAATAACACTGGTAGGACAATTTATAGATACGTTCGATACGCAAAAATTCCCCCATCACAAATTGCCCCTGGCAATTAAAATCCATGCACCTCCGCGAAGCCAAAGAAAAAAACAAGGTAGTCGAATTTATTGCCGAAAAGGCAAAGACTCACCCGCAGGCCAGCCGTCGCCATTTTGAGGGCGTGCTTGGCCTTATGGTCGGGCAAAAGTCGAAACCAACTCGGAAAACATCCCGGCGGGGTTCTTCCGGCGGTTGAACCGATATTCAAACTCTTTCGCATATTTTCCCAGATGCTTTTTCGAGACGTGCATATGTGTGCCATTGATTGACCCCTTCAAATGCTTCCAAAAATTCTCAACATTATTGACGTGCTTCGTCCCGACCGCGTATTGCCCCGCGCCGTGATTGACGGTCTTGTGTTTGAACCCCTTGCGGCCCAACCCGCGATAGGAGCGCAGTTCGTCAGTGTGAACCGTGGAGCCTTTGGCGACGTTTGCCTCAATCAGCGGTTGCAGTGTGTTACCCGCCACGTTGGGAACCACCTTTGTCATTACATCCCCGCCGCGCTGCAACATTCCCATGATGATGGTCTTGCCAGCGGCCCCGCGACCGCGAACGCCGGGGTGAACGCCGCCGACATAGGTTTCATCAACCTCGACTTCGCCAAACAGCGGAAACTCGCCGTCAATCTGCGCCATGTGCTTGCGGATTTCATCGCCCATGCGCCACGCGCACTTATACGTTACGCCAAGCTGCCGTTGCAATTCTTTGGCGGGAACGCCGTGCCGGGACGTGGTAAAGAGGTAGATGGCATAGAACCACAGATGCAGGGACGTGCGGCTGTCTTGGAAGGGCGTGCCAGCCGTGGGGTGAAGATGATGGGCGCAATGTTCGCAGCAATACGCCCGCTCGGAACTAATGCGATACCACTTCGCGGGCTTGTGGCACTTGGGGCAGGTATGCCCTTGGCCAAAACGGCTGTCGAAGATATGCGCGAGGCACGCTTCATCC
>CAZNYI010000053.1:0-5737 GCA_964577245.1 uncultured Candidatus Saccharibacteria bacterium | reverse complement strand
CCATGCCTTCGATACCACTGAAGACCTTGATCGTTCTCGTGATCTCCTGGACACTCCCGTTCCCCTTGTAATACCGGGAAGGGCCGTTCTGCCGGATAGGAGTCTTCTCCATCGCGCTGGGGAGCGTGACGGCGAGGGACTCGGCGCGGAAAACTTGCATGTAGGCTTGTGCGGCCCTCTGCTCGCTTTCGCTCCAGCTGAACTCGCGTCGTGTCATAACGCCTCCTTTTCCCTGTTCTGTAATCGTGCCTTGCGGCTCCGTGTCATCAGGGAAATTGGTGTGTATGAACTGGATACAGTTTAGCATATTTATAGCCGTTCTGTCAAGCTCGCCGGAATTTCAAAAAAGTCCGCGGCGCGTACCGCAGACATTTAAAAAAACGCCCGAGAAAAAGAGATGGGCTCTTGCAGTAGCTTTGCACTCTTTTTGAAACCATGTGAGAGGGCCATCAGTGATAGGCGTGATCATAAATCAGAAACAAAAATAATCCGCAACAACAGGCGGACATCCATCTCTCCCGAAGCCGGTTTCAAAAAGAGTGCAAAGCTACTGCAAGATCTCCTCTATCTTCTTCTCTAGTGCTTCGTTAGATAATGTCTGCGGTGGCGCCGGACGTGCTTCGCGTGGCTCGCGTGTTTCCGAAGTAGTCGGCCGCCCGCGGCGCGCCATTGGGAACGGAGTTCCGGAGAACGCCGGGCGTTCTGCCTGCGTGGAAGCGATCATTACCATTGAGCGGATCACCTCGGGGCGCAAAAGAAGGTCACGCTCCAGCTGCTTCGCGTCGGCAGGCGCCATCTTCACCACAAACGAGGCGAACACTGCTTCGTCGTGGCCTTTTATGGTGTAAGCCAGCGCAAGCTTTTTCGCGCGGGGCTCGGAGGCCGCTTCCGCGTTGTGCTGATGCACAAATTCCACCGCGCCCGTAAGGTCTTCCTCGGCCTTCAAGAGCAAAGCTATTTCGTATGCTTTCTTATCCTTTTCGTCTTCCATGGTTTCCATGTTGTCGTGAGTATACTTGAATTATTCCTTCGTGGCAAGCATGGCATCCGCTTCCGCCGGTTCCCCCGTCACATCGGGTTCGTGCAATATTTCCGCCTCATGGCCGGAATCCCGATCCCCTGCTGGAATAAGGCGGCCGATAATGACGTTCTCTTTGAGCCCGCGGAGTCGGTCTATCTTCGCTTCAATGGCAGCTTTCACAAGCACGCGCGCGGTATCTTGGAACGATGCCGCAGAGAGGAACGATTCGGACGAAAGCGCGATACGCGTGACGCCAAGCAGCACCTCTTCGGACTTTGCGGACTTGCTGCCCTGCTTCTTCATCTCGCGGTTCACCTCCAGGAACTTTGATTTCTCTATTATTTCACCCATCACAAAGTCCGGCGCATCACCCGCGTCCGTGATCTTCACGCGCGAGAACATCTGCCGCACGATCATTTCAATATGCTTGTTGTTGATGGTGGCACCTTCCGAGAGATAGATCCGCTGGACTTCATTCACGATGTAACGCGCGACCGCAAGCGAACCGCGGTGTTCGTAAAGCTCGTGGATATCCATGTTTCCTTCGGAGATCAGGTCTCCCTTCGCGATCTTCTCACCTGCCTTTATGAAGAGCACGGTACCGCGCGGCACGGCGATCTCCTGCGCCTTCGCTTTCTTGTTTTCGGAAATAAGGCGCAGCACTTTCTGCGAACCGCGATCTTCTATCCGCTCCACGACGCCGTCAAACGGCGCAAGCACGGCCTTGCCCTTCGGCGAGCGCATCTCAAAGATCTCTTCCACGCGCGGCAGACCATGCGTGATGTCCGCGCCAGCCGCACCACCCGCGTGGAACGTACGCATCGTAAGCTGGGTGCCCGGTTCACCGATGGACTGCGCCGCGAGCACGCCTGCGGCGGTGCCCATGCGCACCCGCGCGTTGTTGCCAAGGTCATAGCCATAACACGTGGCACAGATGCCATAGAACGTGCGGCACGTGATCGGTGAGCGCACCTTGAACGAATCGAGCTTGGACTGCTCAAGCGCTTCCGCCGCCGCCTTGTCTATAATCTCCCCTGCCCGCACGATGAGCTTGTGCCCGATGCGGATATCTTCAAGCGACGTGCGCGAGAAGAGCCGCGAAGAAACGCTCTGATTAAATTCCTTTCCGTCTTCACGCAAAATCTCAATACCTTCTTTCGTCTTGCAATCCTCTTCGCGAATCGTAAGGTCCTGCGCTACATCCACCAAGCGGCGCGTCAGGTATCCTGCCTGTGCCGTCTTCAATGCCGTGTCAGTGGTTCCTTTGCGCGCACCGTGCGTTGCAATGAAGTATTCCAAGACCGAGAGACCTTCTTTGAGCGATGACTTGACCGGCAATTCGATCGTCTCGCCTTTCGGGTTCGCCACAAGTCCTTTCATACCCACCATTTGAATCGGCTGGGACCACGAACCACGCGCGCCGGAATCCACCATCTGATAGACGGAGTTATCCATCGGCAGCACCGCGGCCACTAGTTTTGCAAGCTCGCTCTTCGTTTTCTCCCAAACGCTGATCGCCCGCGCCTTGCGCTCAAGGGACGTCAAAAGTCCTTCGCTGTATTGGGTTTGGATCAGCTCCACTTCTTCTTCCGCTTTTTTCATGATGCCGTCTTTTTCCGGCGGAACCAGAAGGTCTGCCATGGCCCACGTGATGCCCGAAACGGACGCCATCTCAAAGCCAAGCAGTTTCACGCGGTCAAGAATTTCGCGCGCCACGTCCATGCCGTGCACGTCCAAAATCTTTTCAATGATCTTCTTCAGTTTCTTGCTCGTGACGGTCTCGTTCACAAAATCAACTTTGCCATCAAGCGATTCGTTGAAAACAAGCCGGCCAAGCGTGGTTTCCACACCGTTCACGCGGATCGGCGAGTGGAACGTGATCACGTTGTTTTCGTAAGCAAGCAGGGCTTCCTCAATGCCGATCATCGGCTTTGCGGCAACGCCTGTGTGCGAAGAAGGACGCGTGATGTAATAGACGCCGAGCACCATGTCTTTGGTAGGTGCCGCAATGAGCTCGCCCGTGGCGGGCTTCAAAAGTGCGTGGCCCGCAGACATGATCTCCACGGCTTCTTTCTGTGCGAGATCGGAAAGCGGAAGGTGCACGGCCATCTGGTCACCGTCAAAGTCGGCGTTGAATGCGGTACAAACCAAGGGCGGAATCTTCACCGCAAGCCCTTCCACGAGCTGCGGACGGAACGATTGCACGGAAAGTCGGTGTAAGGTCGGTGCGCGGTTCAAAAGCACACGTTTGGTCTTGATGATCTCTTCCAAAATACCAAGCACTTCCGGCATGTGCTCTTCTATGTAGCGCGAGGCGCTGCGAATGTTGTGCGCAAGGCCGCGCTTGATGATCTCGCCGATCACGAACGGGCGGAACAGTTCCAATGCCATGCGCTTCGGCAAACCACATTCGTCGATCTTCAGGTGCGGGCCGACCACAATGACCGAACGGCCGGAGTAGTCCACGCGCTTTCCAAGCAGGTTCTGGCGGAACCGGCCCTGCTTTCCCTTCAACATGTCCGCGAGCGAGCGCAACGGGCGCCGCTGCGCCGAGAGCTGCTGCGTGCCGAACCGCGCCGAGTTGTCGATCAACGCGTCCACCGCTTCCTGCAACATGCGCTTCTCGTTCCGTACGATCACGTCCGGCGCTTTAATTTCCAAAAGCTTCTTCAAACGGTTATTGCGATTGATCACGCGGCGGTAAAGGTCGTTCAAGTCACTGGTCGCGTAACGGCCACCGTCCAACGCCACCATCGGGCGCAGGTCGGGCGGAAGCACCGGCAATACCGTCATGATCATCCACTCCGGACGGCTGCCATTGCGGATCATCGCCTTCAGCATCTTCAAACGCCGCAACATCTTGCTCTGCGCAAGCGGATCTTTCGCGTCCTCAAGGTCGGCTTCAACCGCCCGCACTTCTTTCCGGAGGTCCAGTTTCGTCAAAATCTGCTGCACCGCTTCCGCGCCACTGCCCGCTTTAAAGATGCTCCCGAACTTCCGCGAAAGCGTGAAGTATTCGTTCTCCGAAAGGATCTGGCCGACGTGCAGGTCTTCCAAATAATCCCGGGTGGTATCCGCCGCATCCGTGATCTCCCCTTTCACCGTCTTGTCTTTATTGCCGACGGTCTTCAATTTACCCTTCAGCTCGCGCTCCAAATCGGCGAGCGCCGCTTTGCGGTTCTCTTCTTTGATCTCGGTGATGATATAGGCGGAATAATAGATGACGCGCTCAAGCTTCTGCGAAGAGACGTCAAGCGCCAAGGCAAGCCGCGACGGGATGCTCTTCAAGAACCAGATGTGCGAAACCGGTGCCGCAAGCGCGATGTGACCGATACGCTCGCGCCGCACGGCCGCCCGCGTGACTTCAACGCCGCACTTGTCGCAGACCACGCCCTTATAGCGGATCCGGCGATATTTACCGCAATAGCATTCGTAATCTTTCGTAGGACCGAAGATACGCTCGCTGAACAAGCCGTCTTTTTCGGGCCGCTGGGTGCGATAGTTGATGGTTTCCGGTTTGATCACCTCGCCGTGGGACCACTTCAAAACATCTTCGGATGATGCAACGCCGATCTTCAATGCCGAGAAATCGTCTTTGCGGTCATTCTCATTATTATAGAGCGGCTGCATGTTGAACCCGAGCGATTTCAACTCGTTCATAAGCACATTGAATGACGCCGGGATGTTCGGTTCTTTGATGGTCTCGCTGCGGATGATGGATTCATATGCCGCCGCACGGCCAAGCACGTCGTCGGATTTTATAGTAAGCATTTCCTGCAGCGTGTGCCGCGCGCCATATCCTTCAAGCGCCCACACCTCCATTTCACCGAAGCGCTGGCCACCGAACTGCGCCTTGCCGCCCAAGGGCTGCTGCGTGATCAAGGAGTAAGGACCGATAGAGCGCATGTGCGCCTTGTCTTCCACAAGGTGATTCAGCTTCATCATGTAGATCTGCCCCACCGTCACGCGACCGTCAAACAATTCGCCCGAACGGCCGTCGTAAAGGTTCGCCTTTCCGTCTTCCGGCAGGCCGGCTTTTTTAAGTTCGCCGCGGATCTCCTCTTCGGTTGCCGAATCCAATCCCGGCGTGATCGCGCGGTATCCCAATTTAGATGCGGCCCATCCCAAGTGAGTTTCCAAAATCTGCCCGAGGTTCATACGCGAGATAACGCCGAGCGGATTCAAAACGATGTCCACCGGCGTGCCGTCTTCCAAATATGGCATGTCTTCTACGGCGCGCACCTGCGAGATGACGCCCTTGTTGCCGTGACGGCCGGCGAGCTTGTCACCCGACTGCACTTTGCGCAGCTCCGCGATCTCCACCTGGATGCGGCGGATGATGCCCGGTTCCAATTTATCGCCACGCTCGCGGTCAAACACTTTCACGTTCACCACGCGGCCAAGCTTTCCGTGCGGGAGGATGAGCGACGTGTCTTTTACGTCGCGCGCCTTTTCACCGAAAATGGCACGGAGCAAGCGCTCTTCCGACGTAAGTTCCGACTCGCCTTTCGGAGAGATCTTTCCCACCAAAATGTCACCGGCTTTTACTTCGGCGCCGATGCGGATGATGCCCTCTTCGTCCAAGTTCTTCAATTTATCTTCCGAAACGTTCGGAATGTCATAGGTCGTGACTTCCGGTCCGAGCTTCGTGTCGCGCACATCACAGTCGTAATTATCAATGTGGATGGAAGTGAAAAGGTCGTCGCGCACCACGCG
>CAZNYI010000052.1:0-6024 GCA_964577245.1 uncultured Candidatus Saccharibacteria bacterium | reverse complement strand
TCAACCACTTCAAAAGCGATGCCTGCTTCCGTGAGTTTTTTCCCGACAGCGGAATTCGTAATAACCCGAGCTCCCGGATTGTTTTTCAAAATCGCGCCGAGCGATTCAACGTGCAAATGGTCCGCATGCTCGTGCGTTATCAAAACTACATCAATGCCCGTCGCCTCATTTTGGGTAGAAGAAAAACTGCCCGGGTCGGTGAGGATGGTTACGTCGTTTGTAGTTATAAGCAAGCAACACTGGCCGAATTTTTTTATCTTCATGGTGGTGTATCTCTATTATTACACAAACCGCGGCGAAGTATTTTCAAGCTTGATTAAATTGCCAGACGTGGCTATAAATAAGCATATGCCAAGCGAATCATCTGGGGAGTTTCTGCGGCGGGGCGCAAAGCCTGAAGTGAAAAAGCCGGTTGAATACGAACGGGCCGAAATGGAAGCGGACCTTGGTGTTTTTACCGACGAGGAACGCCTTCCGGTTGAAAAGTATCTTCGCGACGAATCACTTGAACCAGCCGAGGCAGAGATTATGCGCGCGGCACGGGCGCGATGGTTCTTTGATAAATACGGCGTCCCCTATCATTCTAAATCCGCGCGCCAGGAGGTCCTTATGCGAAAATACGCACCACCCGAAGAGCTTGCGCAAGCGCACGCGCTTCAGGAAAAGATGTTTGCAATGCTTGGCGGTAACGCTACCCTGGAGGAAATTGGTACCCTTAAAAAGGAATATATGGAAAAATATCCCGACCAGCTTGAAGGAATCGATATCTTGTTCGACATACGTTCCACCCTGGAATTACGGCGGGAATTCAGCGGAGACCCAAAACAGCGCACGCGGGAATATTCAAAAGAGGAAAAGTTGCGGGCATACCAGGATCTTACCGAGGCAAATTTCCTACTTGCCCATTTCGTAAAGGCCAACAACGGCGACAAGGAATTCCTTTCCCTTTTCTGGTCCGCGCTTGAAAATATTACCCGGCGCGCCGGGCTGTCAAAAGAGCTCAACATTACGCGCAAAGGAATTGTCACGCAGGTGGCAACCATGCGGATATTTGAAGAGCTCGGCCTGCACCCGCAACTCTCTCACCCGCGGGATGACGCATTTAATAAGATAGATATGTGGGACGACGCATCGCGCGCCATACAAATAAAAAGCACCGGCGCGGACGAGCTTGAGATAATTGAAACGGACACCCTTGTTTTCCCCGGCGCCCAAATAGAACACGACGGCGAGACAAAACATATCGCGAGCAACTTACTTGCCGAAGCGCAAAAATTCGGCATAAAACTTAAGGAATATCGGCGACTCACCAAACAGCCGAATCTCCGCGGATTTTTTATCACTATCCCCCACTCCAAAGTTGACTTCGCAACCGGAGAACCGGATCCAGAATTGATTGCAACGGTCAGGCGAAAGCTTGGCGGCGCGGGAACGAACGCCAGACAAGCGGAGCAAGAAGAGCGGCTGGCGGCATAAAAAAGCCCGCCCAGTTTCCCGGGCGGGTTTGTGTTTTTCCGAAAGCGAGTCGACGCGCCGCCTACGCGGGCGTGTGAGCGCGCGCATGAGCGCGCGCACACCGCATCATGCGAACGCCGCGCAGAGCGTAATCGAGCCCACTTAACACCGTAAGCGTGGCGGATCCCCAAAGCACGGTCTTTGCGATCTCGGTGAGCGCTGGGGACGGAAACATGCCCCACAACATCCAGAGCACTACCGTCACGGCCTGAATGATCGTAGACCACTTGCCCCACTTGCTCGGCGGGAACGCCCGCACCTTGGCAAAGAGGGAGAGAATTCCCGCGGCGAACAAGATCAGAAGGTCGCGGCCGATCACGAGCGCTACGAACCACCACGGTATCTTGCTGATCAGCGCAAGCGCGAGGATAGTGGCACCCATCAGGATCTTGTCTGCGATGGGGTCAAGGATTGCCCCGAGTTTGGTAACAAGCTCCAAGCCCCGCGCAGCGGCACCATCAAGCCAGTCGGTGAACGCCGCGATGGCAAACAACACAAGCGCCGCCGCGGTTTGTTCGGATAGGATCTCCCAGACCACGAATGGGGTCAAAACTATCCGGAGCACGGTAAGTGCGGTCGGTAAGTTCATATTCTTCCGTCCTTTCTCATCTAAGGTTGAATTGCGTACTGCGGTAATCCTATGGCAGGAACAAAAAATTGGCAACTCCGCGCAAACAAAAACCCCAGTCATGATGACTGGGGTGAAATTACTGCGCACCACTCCCGTTTTACTTCACAGGAGTGGTGGTTGATGGCGCTGGCGTTTCGGGGGCGGGCCGAAAGGGCTCTTGTGCTTCAGCGCGGGTCTCCTTGCGAATCCAGAGCCCATCTTCGAGCCGGTAGAATCTTTCTTCTCCCGCCTCGTTTTTGATCACGAGCGAGGACCAGCCCTCCCGATTTCCCCTCGCAAAGCCGCTTACCTCCAGGTCAGCCCACGGAGTGGTCCGTATCACGGGCGCCGGGGTTGGGGTCGGGGTTGGAAGCGCCGTTTCGGGTATCGGTGTCGGCGTTGCCGCAGGAGTCGCTGCCGCCACTGGCGCGGGAGTTGGAGCAGGTGTACCAGGTGCCGGTGCGGGCACGAGCGGCGCCGTCGGCGGCTGCGCAGGAGGCGTAGCAACCGGCGGAGCATCCGCGGGAGCCGTAAACGATATCGGCGCGTGAGTCACGTTGTGCTCACGTACCTCCACCGTCATCTCCAATTCCCGCGAATCCGGGAAGATCACTTTAATGCCGTAGTTCCCTGGACTCAATGGATAGGTATGCCCCGCGATTCGCTTGACACTACCGATCGTCGCCCACTCGCCGTCATCGCCATTCGCAATTGCGACGACGCCGCCTTCGGCATATTTCTTGGTCGTTTTATCCGTGATTGGACCGAGATCCAATTTCAGGCCGCTCTTCTTCTCCGAAACGAATCCAAGCCGATAGCCGGCCCATCCGTTCCAGTAGTAGGTGTTCGGGTAAAACCGGGTAGGATAGTACCACCCACCAACGACCCACGTCGGTCCGTACCAACCACTACTCACCCAAACTTGCGGATGAGCGCGGTGGCCGCCATGCCATCCGCCGCCGTTATTGTTGGCGACGACGTTGCCATGGGCGCCACGATTGCCGCTGAAGCGCGGCGCGGTGAGCGTGCCGTAGGCCGAATGACGAGGCGCAGCGGACGAGTTCGCTCTGAAGTGCGGGCGCGGCGCCGGGACCGATGAAGTCCGAGGCGCAACGCTGCGCCCTTGTGCACGCGGTGCGCGCGGTCCGGCGTTGTTGACGCGATTAGTGGCGCGGCTCCCGCGGGAAAAGCTTCCCCGAGAAAAACCGGCCGAGCCACGGGAACTCCCCCGCTGGGACGCCGCGAGGCATCCAGCGAAGAAGAAAAATACAGCAGCGAGAGCGAACGCTTTCGTTTTCATAAACCTTTTCCTCCGTTTTCCTAGGATGACAAACTGCCTTAACTGTTATAAATTATAACTCTTTTGCGCCTATTTTGTCAAGTGCCGCTTGACGCGGCAATATGCCGTATGCCACAATCCCGAACAGTACGGGAGGAAGTCATGATAGATAGAATTATTGCGCTTTTCCGGCGCTTTCGGAAACCCCCTGCCCCACCCCGCGAAATCTGGTGCCTCTTCAACAACAGGCTCTATGGGGCGACGCGGCACAAGGGCGCGACACTAGAGTGTTCTATCAGTGCGCTTGAATTTCTGGCCGGCTACATAGACGGAAAGGAAGAGTTCAAGCTCACCTTCGCCCCCAAGCTGCGGAGCGCGAGAACAAGGGGACGCAACGAAACGTCCTGGGCGCCGATCTCCCGAAGGAAAGTTCCCCGCGACATCCGCGCAGTCGCAGAAGCGGCCTTCGAGAAAGAGGCCCTCTCCTGCTTCAAGCGCGGCTGCTCCCTCAGTTGGACCGCCAGCTGAAAGAATCAGCAGCACGGCCTCGCAAACGCGGGGCCTTTTCAATACTTCCGCCCCCTGTGGATAACTTCCGCTTCCCGCGCGCCGGCACCGTGCTACTATTAAATAGTAGAAAATAAATAGAAAACTAAATTATCATGCCGATCACCAAAAAACAGAAAGCGGCCTTGGACTTTATCAGCGCCTTTACGGCAAAGAAGGGATACGCCCCTTCGCTTGAAGAGATCAAAAAACACCTCGGGCTGTCTTCCGTTTCAACCGCGCATTATTATGTGCGCGCGCTCATGAACGCGGGCTATCTCGGCAAAGAAGAAAACCAGCCGCGCGCGATCAACGTGTATCAAACAGAGCAGATGGTGCAGATTCCCCTGCTCGGCACGATCGCCGCGGGCCACCCGATAGAAGCAATAGAAGGCAGGGAGATCATCGCGGTCTCCCGGGCGCAGCTCCCCCGCTCCCTTGAGCACATTTACGCGTTGCGTGTGGCGGGCAACAGCATGATAGAAGAGAACATCCACAACGGCGACGTTGTGCTGGTTCAGCAAAAAGCGGTTGCAGAAAACGGAGAGAAAGTGGTGGCGCTTATTAACAACGGCGAGGCGACCCTCAAAACCTTTTTCAAAGAGAAGGGGCAGATTCGCCTGCAGCCGGCAAACAAAAAAATGGAGCCGATCATTGTGCGGAACGGCGCCGTCGGATTCGCGATCCAGGGAATCGTGCTCGGAGTGATCAAGAATATCAGCCCAGCGTTTTAGCAATGGATTACCGCGGAGTCATTATTGAAGAAAGTTTGGATGATACATCGGTATTGGGCCGGGTAAAAATCATTTCAACGAAAGTTGAATTGGTTACCGAAAAACATAAAACTCCATGGATAAAACAGTGGACGCTGCACGCGGTTGAAATATCGGAAGCGAACGCAGATGCGGTTGCCGACACACTAAGCAACGGCCTGGATAAAAACCATGAGTGGTACGCGGATTATAAAAACGACAGCTACCACTATATTATTTACCGCGAGAAAATTTTCAAAGTAGATTTACGCAATCCGACGCTCTATAAAGACGCGAAGCAATACGGCGTCTCAGTTGGCATCCCGGAATATCAAGTTGATTTTGCGCCGGAGGATAAGACGTGGGAAAGATAGTATAACCATTGACATTTGTCAATAATTGCGATATACTGCGCGCAGCCCTGAAGCATCAGTTTTATAAGGAGCTTCGCATGCACAACAGCAAATTGTATGCCGCCTTCCTGCTGACTTCTCTGTTTTTCATGGGATGCCAGCAAAAACCCTCCACCACCACGGCGACGGCCGCCAACAAGACCACAACGCAAAGCGTCGTGCTTGCAGTAAAGCTCGCCGAATTCCATGCCCTCACGCGGGAAGAGCCGCCGAAGACCAACAACTGGTGCGTGGTGCTTAAGTGGAATAATGAGCTCACGGACTTCACGTGGGTGAACCAGCCCCTCCTCGAGCGCGCCGGTTATCGGGACGAGATATCGGCCGAGTTCGATCGGCGCGGCAAGGTCCGCAATCGGGCGCTGCTTACAACCCTACAAAAGAGTCCCGTGGTTCCGGACTGCCACTTCAGGGAACAGGTGTACGACCCCGTGCAGTGGATCGCCTACGCGCAAGACGAGAAGCACGTCGTCCCCGACGCACTCGTCCTGGCGGCGGCCAAGGAGATCACCAAAGAGCATCGCTTCCAAAGTATCCACGCGGAGAACTGGGAAGCGCGGACGGAGGCCCTCCAAGACTGGCGAGGCATCATCGATTCGCTCAGCATCAAGAAGAACGACCTGCCAAGGCTCGGCCTTTCGGCAGAAGAGATCCGCCAGATCTTCTGGTTCGCCGAGCACCCGCGATCGCACGCCGAGTAGCACGCGTGGCAGGCACCGGGAAATCCCCTGTGCCTGCCCGCCCAACCTGAGATTGTTTATTGGTAAATAATTTCAGGTTGGGTAAGAAACGTTATTAAAACGCCGCTCGGCTTGCGCGCGAGCGGCGGGATTACTGGACCACCTCATTCTCCGCGAATGTAGATGGCCTTCTTCTCGCCCCACGGAACAAAGGGCAGAGAAACGTTGGGGT
>CAZNYI010000051.1:1808-6062 GCA_964577245.1 uncultured Candidatus Saccharibacteria bacterium | reverse complement strand
ATATCCAGTACCGGCAGTGGCCCATCCGTAGTTAACGGTGGAGGGTCTACGCAGATTGGCACCGTGACATCCATCCGAACAGTTTCGGTGTGCGACCTACAAAATCATCCATCCCAATATGTTTCCGTAACATTGCAAACGCAGGGGACCGTTACCGTTGCCGGTAGCACGCAATTTTTCTTGGAGGACCAAGGCTGTAAAGTTCAAGTTTCAAGTTGGGCACCATTTTCGGTGACGCAATGTCCACCATCAAGCAGCACCTGCTCCTCCTTCCCCATAAAGGTTATGTCGTATTATATCGGCAAAACCATAACTCTTGAGGGGCAGCTGAACCAGCAACTTATATTCCAGGGCAATCCGGTTTCAACTTCAACCGGCACGATAATCCCTTCGAACATCGACATTTTAAGTTTCATGTTGAAGGCCGACCCGAGTACTGGTCTTAAAAGCAGCGACCCGAGCGTTACGGTTACGTTCCATCAGATCGTAAGCGGCAATAATTTTTATTTGGAGAAATGGGATAATTCTGGCCAAATTGTCCATTATAGCTATGACAATAATTATATTTATTTAAAAGATGATTCCACTGATGTTTATCCTTACCGGTTTGATCCACCCGCAATCTGGGCTAACCGGTATATGAAAGTTGGCGACACCGTATCGGGAAGTCAGGGTGCCATTGATGAATTTACAAGTAGCTGCGCTCAAACTTCTTCTAAGCGACCGTGGCCATATCAAATTACGCTTTCCAACTATTATCCTTCGAGCACCAATTGGGGCGGAAGTATCGGCAAAGACGAAGCCATTGTCTTGTCTTATAGCTGGGGCGGTACCGTTGAAAACGAATATTATGCCAAAGGCTACGGTTTGTTTAAATGGAATGTTGTGAATGCAGCCGGCACTCAAGGCGATACCGTAATTTTGAACATGATCGACAATGCCGTACCGGCCCAACCTAATCCGCCCTGTTTTGATTTAAGTGGCAATCTCAAAAATACTCCAACATCAACACCGAGCTTCACGCCAGCCCAATTGACAACTTCGGCCTCCGGAACCGTTTACGCTCCGGGTTCGACATTGCCCAATCTAACCAGCGCTGCTCCGACTTTTTATTGGTCGGGTGGCAGTCAGGCCTACGGCTATTGGTTGGTGGTGAGCGACGCCTCCGGTAACATTATAAACTCAGGGAGTGTGCTGCCAGCCACGGCCAGCAGTAAAACCATAAACTCTCCTGCCTTGCCTACGGACGGTTCTATGCTTAAGGTCAGGCTCTACACTCTCCATGCGCAAGGTGATACCAGCCATTATGTGGATTACACGGTCAAGGCATTTAATAGTACCGTGAACGTTGCGACATTGCCGACTTCTCTGAGCGGTTTTATAGGCACGTTATATTCCTGCGTCTTGAACAACAATGCTCCGGACCAAGCGGGCGTTTCTTATTGGTTGGGAAACTTGCAAAATAAATCCCTGACCATTCCGCAAACTTACGCTGACTTTTTTGGTTATCAAAGCGGCGTAACTCCGGCGATCACTAACAACCAATTCGCTCAAAAGCTTTACGGCTGCATATTATTCCGTCCCGTTGATACCAGTAGCTATAACAATGTCATGGCGGGCCTATCTAACGGCAACTTAACGCAGGCCGGTTTAGTTCAGGCCGTACTTAATTCATCGGAATTTACAACTGGTATTTTGCCCAAACTTCAGGCGTTGAAATAATCCTATCCGCGGGGATTTTCACGATAGTTCCGGCTGCATTTCAGAAGGAGATGTCGTATTGTGGTTATCCGCGCACACGATGAAATTTACGCGATTACCCTGTCGCATGGCAAAGAGATATCAAGCGAAAAGCGGGAAGGCCACTCTCGCAATTACCCTTGGATGCCTTGAGATTTTACTGCCATTGCTTATTTTCGCAATCATACTAACTAAGCCACCTTACATGAGGGATTAAGGACGCCAATTTTATTGCGGTAACGCCGCGTTTTTGCTACCATAAAATTTATGGAGATCGTTATTGCTTCGCCAGAAGAGAAGCGTCTTCGCGAAGAAATAGAAAAGCGGACGGATGCGGAGGGAACGCGCATGCTGCGGTTTTTGCGCATGCCGGACCTTTCGCGCGTAAAAGGAAGCCCGATCTATGAGATCGTGCAGCGGATTCTTGCGCTGCCTGATTTCAAAACATTCACCGTAGCGCAAGTGCCAGAGATCGTACCCATGCGGGAGAACTTTGACCTTTTCAATTTCCCGCCGGATCATCCCGTGCGCAGCCGTTCCGATACATATTATGTGAATGATGATTTCATCCTGCGCACGCATACCACTATCATGTGGTACTACTATCTCTTGCGTGAGGATGCGAAAAAGAAAATTGCGGCGGGGGAACCGATCGGTCTTTTGTCTTACGGCAAAGTGTATCGAAAGGACGAGATAGATCGGAATCACATGAATATATTCCACCAAATGGACGGTTTATATTTATGTCGCCGTGACGAGCAGGAGATCGGGCTTAAAGAATTGCAGGATGTTTTGGTGATGATCGCGCAAGCGATCTATGGCAAGGACATTCAGTATCGCTTCAATAAAGACACCTTCCCATATACGGATCCGAGTTTGGAAATGGAGATCCAGGTAGACGAGCGTTGGGTGGAGGTGTTGGGATGCGGTGTGGTGCTATCAAAAGTACTAGACAACCTCGGCGTTGATTCAAAGATCTACAACGGCTGGGCGTTCGGCTTCGGCCTAGAGCGGCTTGCGATTTTGAGCATGCAATTACCCGACATCCGCCTTTTATGGTCGGAAGACGAACGTGTAAAGCGCCAATTGCGCCTCGGGACCGCCTACAAAGAGGTGAGTAAATATCCGCCGGTCACGCGCGACATTTCATTTGTGGTTCCCACCTCGTTTGCGCCTAATGATTACTTCGACGTGATCCGTGATGTTGGCGGCGATTTTGTGGAAGAGGTGAAGCTGCTCGATAAATATGAGAACGAGGCAAAATTTGGCGTTGGCAAAATCAGCTACGCATACCGTGTGGTTTATCGCAGCACCGAACGGACGCTCGTGAACGACGAAGTGGACGCGCTCCACCACGCGCTAGAGAAAAAAACGACGGAAGAATTCGGCGCTGTGGTGCGATAGGAAGTCAAGGATTCTTTAAGCTAAATTTAATCATCCAGCTGCTATAGTAGCGGGATGGAAGATGTTTTTCAAGATCGATACGAGGCATTGCGAACGGAGGCGCAACTGTTTTATGGCTCTGCGGGAAGTGTTTTCTCTCCTCTTTTCCAAAAAGAGGTGCATTTCACTGCCGAAGGATTTAACCATATATTATTTACCCATCCTCGCTCCGAAAGGGACCGCGCATCACAAATTGCGCGATTTAGTCTATTGCCACTTGCCATAAAATTAATAGGCTTCGCAAACATTTATCAGGAATATGAAGAAAACGTAAAGGAATTCCCCGCGGAATATTTTGGGATACCTATCACCAAAATACAATTGGTTCGCTATTGGGGCATCATCGCTATCATAGACAACCATAAGTTCAAAGTGGTAGTGAGAAGCATCGGTGAAAATGGCGCATTGCATTTTTGGAGTGTGATCCCGGGATGGGTGACCGGTAAGCAGCGTGACGCGAAATTGTTTAAAGGGATGAAAGGAAACCCGGAAACCGATTGAAAATAAAAACACCGCGCGGAGCGGTATCTTTATTATGCCTGCCTTCGGCTTACTCATCCGAATAGGGCTGGCGCCCCACAGGCATGTTTTTATGATACGGTTCCTCCCACAAAAGTCAAACCTTAGTTAATCATTTTTTAATCTCTTTGCAGAAGGTCTTAATTAACTTTATAGTTATGAGGCAATGAAGAAGCCCTCCGTTCCGGCTGAAGTGGTGGTCACGGCAAAAACCCTCGCGGAGGCGGGGTTTGAGGCATATCTGGTGGGCGGTTGCGTGCGGGACATGCTCATCGGCCGCGAGCCGAAGGATTGGGACGTGACGACGAACGCGCGGCCGGAAGAGATCCAAAAACTCTTTCCGGAAAGCGTGTATGAAAATAGTTTTGGCACGGTGGGCGTGAAAACGGAATCGGAGGACCCGAAGCTGAAAGTAATAGAGATAACCACCTACCGCATAGAAGGGAAATATACCGATAAGCGCCATCCGGACGAAGTGAAGTTCGCAAAAACACTGGAAGAAGATCTTTCGCGCCGCGATTTTACGGTGAATGCGCTTGCGATGAATTTGAA
>CAZNYI010000051.1:0-1708 GCA_964577245.1 uncultured Candidatus Saccharibacteria bacterium | reverse complement strand
TTCACGAAAATGATCGCGACGCCGCGAGCAACGAAGGGCATTCTCTTGCTTGAAGAGTTGAACCTTTTGCAATATGTTCTGCCGGAACTGCGCGACGGGATCGGCGTCGGTCAGAATCTTCACCACGTCTATACCGTTTTTGAACACAGCATCCGCGCGCTTGATTATGCCGCAAAGCAGGACTACTCGCTCGCGGTGCGGATGGCCGCACTTTTGCACGACGTAGGGAAGCCCCGCGCCAAGCAGGGCAATGGTGCTACGAGCACGTTCTATCAGCACGAATTCATCGGCGCAAAGATGGCGGCGAAGGCGCTTGACCGTCTGCGGTACTCGAAAGAATTTATAGAGCAGGTGGTGCATTTGGTGCGCTATCACATGTTCTATTATAATGTGGGCGAAGTGAGCGAGCGCGGCGTGCGGCGATTCCTTGCGCGCGTGGGACCGGAGACGGTGCCGGATCTTTTCAGAGTGCGCGAAGCCGACCGCATCGGTTCCGGCACGCCGAAGGCAACGCCCTATAAGAATCGCCACCTGCTTTTTATGATAGAGAAAGTGAAGAACGATCCGATCTCGCCCAAAATGCTGAAGGTGAATGGCGACGACGTGATGGCGATTTTGAAAATTCAGCCGGGCCACCGCGTGGGCTGGATCCTTTCCGCGCTTTTGGAAGAAGTGCTGGACGACCCGAAGAAAAACGAGCGTGAGGAACTGATCGCGCGCGTGAAAGTGCTGAACAAAATGGACGACGCGAAGCTCAAAAAACTTGCCCTTGCGGCGCGCGAGAAAAAAGGGGATTTTGAAGAGGAGGTTGAAGAAGAGATAAAAAAGAAGTATTTTGTGAAGTAATGAAGCTTGGACCTTTTCGCGACGAACGGATCTGGCGGTTTCTCTGCGCAACGTGGACGGTGGTCTTTATGGCCTTCGTGATCGTCAATTTTTTCTCGCTTGACCGGTATGAGCAACTCACGCTTCCCTTGAGCGCCATCTATGCGGGCATCCTTACGCTCTACGCGAGCACGAAGGAATTTGACCGTTGGTATGATATTCACGACAGCCGCCACCCGGGAGAACTCTTTATTTATGTTTGGACAGTCCTCCTTTTCGGGCTTGCTGCTATCGCGTTTTTGTTCGCCGGGCAGCATTACGCGCTTGAGCCCGAAGTGGTCGCCGACTATATTATGGTGCTCTCCATTTTTGCCATCACCCAAAAATCAAAACAATTGCACCGCGTGCGTGCACGCCGAAAGAAATGAAGATAAAGACGAAACGGGTAGATAAAAATTTACCGCTCCCTGCGCACAAAACGGAAGGTGCGGCGGCGTTTGATTTTATGGCGCGTGAAGAAGTGGTGATTCTGCCCGGCGTAATCGGCTATGTTCCGTTAAATGCCGTGGTGGAAATCCCCGCGGGGCATTTCCTTTTGGTTGCGGCGCGCAGTGGCACGCATAAGAAGGGCCTTATCATGGCGAATGGTATTGGCATCATTGACCCCGATTTTTGTGGGGAAGGGGACGAGATCAAGGCGGCGTATTACAACATTACGGCTGCGCCGGTGCGCATTGAAAAAGGAGAACGCATTGCGCAGGGCACATTCGTGCCGATTGCAACCTTTGAATGGGAAGAGGTTGACGCTATGGAAGGCAAGACCCGCGGCGGGTTCGGGAGTACGGGGAAGAAGTAGGCAAAGCGGGGCTGTCCCCGTGGGGCG
>CAZNYI010000050.1:0-6080 GCA_964577245.1 uncultured Candidatus Saccharibacteria bacterium | reverse complement strand
CCGCCAAAAAATGCCAGCCGGGAATTTGCACTCCCCATGTAGGGGCGTCGCTGGCCGACGGCCCGCTGCGCTGCACCCCTGCAATGCCACTACCCCGACATTGACTCCCGCAGACAATCCCGCGAACTTATCCCATCCCACCGTCATGTTTCATAACCCAATCCGTTCTTTCGAAAACCCAGGTAAAAAACAACCGTTCGGCTCCTTTCGGCCCTTAAATATTCTAGCCTCAAATCGCCGTAGGATATCAGTGCTGCTAATACTTTTAATCTTACGTGCATTGCATGGCGTCGTGTCTTGACATTACTTTCTTCGAACATATACGCTGGCGGACGGCAATACGCACCAATGAGGAACAGAAATTTCTAGCCCTTAAGTCATGAAAAAGCCACCCCTAACTCGCCGGAAGTTTCTAGCCCGAATGGGCATGGCAACTGTCGCCCTGCCCATGCTGAAAAGACGCGGCGCCCCCCATTCGAACACTCGCGGTGCCACTGCGCTTGCTAATTCGGCCCAAAACACCGCCAGTTCAGTTGCCTATGTTCCTCGATTGGCCATACTGATTCACCAAGCTGGCATGGTTCGTTAACTTTGAGCCAACCTATTCCCTTCGAGGCCTTGCAGAGTGGAGTTAATCGCCGCGGCCGGTTGATCCTTGCAGGCGGCTCTGGCGTTCCAAATAATACGCACGCACGGTGTTGATAAAGTCGTCCGTGGATATCAAAGTGTCTGGCTTGATGTTAAGTATATTGTAATTGGGATTTACTTCATAGGAATATATCAGATCGGCTCCATCATTGGCGGACTTTAACCACACCGCCGCAAAGCCGCTTGATTTCTGCCGCAACAGTCTTACCTCATAGCTTCTCAAGTCTAACTGGCTGTCGTATGACAAGTGCTGCAACGCGGCTTTTAACGCTATCTGTGCCGCACCGTTGCGGCCATAAGAGGTATCAATGACTTTAACGGCGGCACCTGACGCATCACTCAATACCACGATGCTGGCAAAAGGTTTTCCGGCGTCTTCAGCATAATAGAGATAGTTGGCTGATTGTGCATCGCCCAACCCGCCTCCATTTTCAATTGCCACAACTGGAAGATCGTAAATCCGCAAAGGTCCCTTTATTTCTACAGAAGCTGGACTGCTTACAGTGGGCAAGTTGGGCTGTTTTGACTTTAACAATAGTTGTATGGCCACCAGGGCCATCTTGGAGCCATTCAGCGGTTCCGGGCCAAACTGAAAACCCAATTCATCTGTGACAATTTTATCCGGGGCTTTGGGCGAGAAGTCATTACCCGGTGTCGAAGAAGCCGGAGTAGTTAATGCGACCGGCCCAATTGTCGACGGCAGCAACAGCTTTGCGGTCGTCTGTGGTGCTGGACTCGGTTTATTTGCGCCCACCGTTGATGCGGTCGGTTTCAATTGCGCGGGCTCCGCCTCGGAGGAACTCAACTTCCAGGCAACAGCCACGATGAAGATGGCAATTACGGCAATCAACAGCTCTGAGCGGAAATTCATGGTTACACGGGATCCGGCCCGGCTCCGCTTGTTCTCATTTTAGGCCTAACCCTGTCCGGTTTAAACATCTTAAAGTTCATCTCCTTCCACTTCCTATGCAACTCAATTACGGTATGAGCGTGCGGCAGAATGGCCGCAAATAGTTCCTCCTCCGTATATACGCTATTAACTTGAAGACGCCCCCATCCATTCCCAATCGGGTAAATTATGTCGTCGCCGCTTTCTTCTCCTTTAAGCCAGATTGCGAATAGCGCAATTGCGCGAATCGTCAAAAACCTGGCTTCGTAGGCCTTGGCTTCATTAGCAAGAAGTGTCGCTAACTGCCCAAAACTAATGGCGGTTTGCTGCGAAAAAGGGCCAAATGATAACTTCCCTACTTTATGGGGCTTGCCGGATCGGTCGAGCAGCACTTGGCCAGCGCCGACTACCTGACCCGAAACCTCGATCAAATGACGAATGCCAATAAATTGTGCTGCATTCAAGCCCTCCCCGCGGAGCACATCAGCGATAAGAAGGTCATACTGCGCGTGGGGCGTTTTCAAATTAAGCGAATCGCCGCTCACGTCCATGAAAGCTGCGATTCCTTCGTGGAAACTCCTTGAAACCCTGCGACGCGCAAGCAATCGATTGCGAAGCAGGGAGCAACCATTGATACCTTCAGGAGCAAATTGTATAGGCATGGTAAGTTAGTGGGTAAAAATGAATAAGTGTTATTCCTCGTGGTTGCGTGCAGCATTATGCATCACACATGTATGAATAACAATAAGAACAGAAATCGTCGTAATCCTCAGTATGGCTGTCGCCATCGGCAGGGTCCACATAGGTCACTGTCTGAGGGCCGTCGCTTTCGCTACAGTCCTCATAGGCATAAAGCACGAGGAAGTGCCCAACATCCGGATCCCCGCCATCAACAAAGCACACGATAGGTAGACCACACGAACCGTAATCCAAGTCATCTTCCATGGAAGGACAGCCATCATAATACCAGCTTGGATCACCGACATTACCCGGTTGATCACAAATCCAATCACCGCACGAGCAACATACACCGTCAAATGTGCAACACAGGGAATCCAAGCTTGGATATTGTGCAGCAAACGCATCGCATTGGTCATCGTACCAGCCAAGCATTACCTCGCACGCAGCCCAACACCAATCGGGGCATGCCCGTGTGTCACGCCCGACATCGCATGACCCGCTCACCGCGCCGTCACATTCACCGCCGCCACTGCTGCTGCTACTGCCACCACCACCACCGCCGCCGCCACCGCCGCCGCCACTGCTGCTAGCCAACATGGACATTTTTAATAAATCCACACTGTCCAGCCAACTTTTGGGACTTATATACAAAGTTACCCCGCCGGAAAGCCTCAGAAACCCTCAGAAGGGCTAAGAAAGCCTAGGCGGCTACGCAGATGGGGTAGCGGTTTAGCGATATTCATATTCGGAATCAGTCTCATTGCCTTTATTGGCAATGCGAGGGGTGAGTGCGCCATCCCCGGCTCGAGGCAACAAAACGTAGCAAAAATGTGTGAATCTTTTCTTCCCAAAAATATCTTTATATTCAATTCGCCCAAGGGCAAAAAGCTCCCTCCTTTTTCTCTTACCACTTGGGTCTTGGATGCCGATTTCACCCATATCAAGTTCGGGAGTAAAATTGCCGCTACCTACATGCCAATCCAGGGTGTCGCTTGCGCCAAAAACAGCATTACTACCGCCAGCTTCATGGCTTATTGGATTTATACCACTCCAGTCATCAGACAGTGGGAAATCGAACACCTTCAATTCGCCTCCGCTATATCTCACTTCCGATGCTGGAGTTTGGCCGGAATTTTTTACCCTCAAGTTAAAATTGAAAACGCCCCCTTCAATCACATTTATATAGAACGGGAATGGCTCAACGGCAGAAAGCTGAACGGTAATATAAGCGCGGAGTTGTTTGATGGATGTTTCCTCGGCGTGCTGCAAGGATGCCTTCATGGAGGCGATTGTTTCATCGGCGGTTTTCTGAGAAGCCGCGCTTGCGGCCTTATTTGCAATGAGCTGGTTCCCCATAACACGCGCTTGTTCAAGAGCGGCGGAATGTTGAGCGCGAGCAGCCTCTACTTGTTGCGTGAAGATACCAGCTTGTTTATCAAAAATTTCGGTTTGCTTTGTCATGATGTCTCGTTGCCTGCTCACAACCCACCATTGGAGAAGCCCGACACAAACCAAAAAGAAAGAGAAAACTGCTTGGGCGATAGTGGCCTGCGCTATAGTCGAATTGGGCGCTTCTACTTGGGAGTCTTTCTTTGTTTGGCCTGCCTCCCGATAGGTTGCAAAGGAGTTTCCCGATGCATTGAGGGTAAGAAGGCTTCCGGGCGCGCTCTGGTTGGGCTGGGATTGGTTTGCGCCGGAAGTGGCATTTGGACTGTTATTTGGGGCTGGTGATGGTGCTGCGCTCCCTGCCGTTCCTGCCTGCCCATATACCCGTCCAAAGGCCAATAAGACCCCTAAAGCGACAACGCTGTATTTCATGCGACAAATTGGCACTTACTTACCCCGTCTGGCAACCCTCAAAAAACAGTTCCAAAAATCTTCAATCTACCACTTGACAACCCTAAGAAGTTGGGGTAATCTACTACCAGAATGAATAACTTATTCGAGTTCAAAACCCTCACCGACTTCACGGATTACTTCCGCGATGAGGCAACCTGCGTCGCCCACTTTACCGCCACCCGGTTTGCCCATGGCGAATACTGCCCCCATTGCGGCCATGGCAAAATTCACCTCTTTGCCAACGGCAAGCGTTACCGTTGCGCCGGATGCAAGCAGGACTTCACAATCCGCACGAACACCGTCTTTGGCGAAAGCAAATTGCCCCTCCGTAAGTGGTTTATGGCGGTCTATCTGCTTTCCACAACGAGCAAGGGTATTTCCTCGGTTCAACTCGCCAAGCACCTTGGCGTCACGCAAAAAACGGCGTGGTTTATGGCCCATCGCATCCGCAAGGCCCACAACCAGAACAAGGGGCAGCTTTACGGGCGCATTGAGGCCGACGAAACCTACATCGGCGGCAAAGAAAAGAATAAGCACGCCAGCAAGCGGATGCACGCGGGCCGGGGTGGAGTGGGCAAGGCAATCATCTTTGGGGCCAAGGCCCGCGATGGCGAAGTCCGCGCCACCGTGATTCCCTGCGCTGACAGTTACCGCTTGCAAAAGGCCGTCAGTGAAACCGTCGCCAAGGGTGCGTCTCTCTACACCGACCAACACCGCGCCTACAGTGGCATCAAGGGCGTTCGCCATACGGTTGTGAACCATAGCGACGGCGAATACGTCCGGGGCAACGTGCATACGAACGGCATTGAATCGTTCTGGGCCTTGTTCAAACGCGGCTATCACGGCGTTTACCACCAGATGAGCAAAAAGCATTTGCAGCGTTACGTTGACGAATTTACTTTCCGGTTCAACCGCCGCGCCAACGAAATGCAAAGCGTGTTTACCGACGTGGTAACGGGTATTGCCGAAAGCACAAAGTTGCCCTACAAAACCCTAACCGCCTAATCCCAATGAGTCGCCCGCAAAAAATCGTCCCGCCCGTCAAGGGCAGCTTCCAAAGCATCCTATCTTCCGTTGCCATGGGCAGCGGTGCCGGGAAACAGGCCGCTATCAAACTGGCGAGCCAAGCCCCGGCAGCAAATCTCGCGCAGCCTAAGCCCGCTGCGCCCCAACCCCGCAAGCCATAGGCCATTTATGCAGACCGCGAACACAACGCCGCCAGCGGCCAAGGGTAACTTTGTATATAATTCCCCAACTTTTTGTAAATTTATTCGCAGCGCCATGAGGAGATTTTTTTCTCCGGCGCCTAGATACCCCAGTCAAGGGGGTTTTTGAATTAAGGACAAACGGACGATTTTTATTCATAAATTTCATCAATCTGAAGTGATTGTTTACCGATTGTGCTTAATAGTGACTTTATTGTGTATTTTGACCAGATCAACAACGATCTTTTGCGAAGGCCATGGTCCGGATTGTGCATTTTGCCCAACGCTAGATGATTTCGTTAAGGCTGGAAGCGGGGTGCGAGGTTTGAACGCCCCCAGGCCAAACTGTGAAGGGAAAAGACGCAACTGCCCAAGCCGGGTCGGCCCTCAACATGCCTTCGCTTACTGGTCTTTCGCCCTGAAGGGGCGATGAAACCCAGCCCGGGGTTTCTCCCGTTCGGCGGGAGATACCCTGGGTAATAAAGTATAAATATATTTCTGCCCTGAAGGGGCAGTGGAGCGGGATCCGACTCCTGCGCCCTTACAGGGCGCGGAAGATTTTGTTCCACTTATACCCAGGGTATCGCGGCGCGAAATCCTGGGCTTTATTCCGTCTGCCCTTCAGGCAGCGAGACAAATTTCAGGCAGAGGCACCGCCCCTACACACCACCGATACCACACCAATACAACACCGTCACAACACCTACACCATACCGTCACCGCCCTACCCCCACCCCCCTCAATTACCGTTGACAGGCCCCCCTCCGCCCGGTTTGATATCCCGTTTTCCCCGGCCCCTTCGGGCTGGCCCACACTCC
>CAZNYI010000049.1:0-6201 GCA_964577245.1 uncultured Candidatus Saccharibacteria bacterium | reverse complement strand
CCGGAAAACTTTCGGGGATTGCGGGAAACTTCAAAGAAAACAAGCGCTTGATCCTGAACGTCAGCTTTTTTGACAATCTTGCGTGGATCACGTTTTCTTACGCAACGCTTTATATTCCCGTCGCGATTGCGATGGGGGTCAGCGAGGGATATATCGCCTTCGCGGGAGGATTGGGGTTGCTCTTTAATAAAGAGAAGCTGCGCGTGCATCAATGGGTCGGGTTCTGCCTTGCCGCCGTGGCGGTTGTCGTGCTCGCGGTGATTACGGATAAATAGTATAAAGAACTCTTAGTTGTCCCCAAAAATAAAACAAAAAGGTTTTGAAAGGAGCCCTTCTTAGTACTCCTTTCAAAACCTTTTTGTTTTACCGTGCCCCCACCAGGTCTCGAACCTGGAACCTTTTCCTTAAGAGGGAATTGCTCTTCCAATTGAGCTATAGGGGCGTTTTTAAATTAACCGGCCGCGGAGTTTGCTTCAATGATATCCATCTCCGCTCTGTGGATAATATATCGTCTTCAAGATTTTGTAAAACCGCCCTTGTCCACCCATAGACGCGGTGCTTCATATCGATTCCTTTTGGGATATAAATCTTTATCGTTCCATAATAAAGATTATTTTTCTTATATCCTTTATTCGGCGGCTTGGTATGGCTTTTCCCGAAGCGGGCAAGTGGGATTTTGGTGAGATCTGACCAGAATTTTTTTAAAGCAAGGTCATCTTGTTGTGAATATATATTAAGCCACGCCTTGAGCACTTCTGGTTTAATGCCAAATATTATTTCAAGCCAGTGCACCATGAATAAAATCAATCGAGGATCGGAATTGACTATTTCAAAGTTTTTTCCTTTGCTTCCTTCTGCCCAGTAAAGTGCCGCACCAAAAAGTTTAAAAGCATCGTCCGATAGCGGAAAACGAATTTCGTTTATTGCGCTATCTACAATCGCGTCAATTTCACGTGCCCGACGTTCTTTTTGACTCTTTGAACCGCGGGATAAGATTTCAATCTGCTTCGTATAGAGGCGCTCGCGATATTCCGGTTTGAGTGGGATATCTTTTAGCCATTCACTGAGCGTGCTTTTGACTACTCCTATTTCGGCGAATATTTCTTTATAACTAAATCCGCGCCTTCGGAGCGCCTCGGCTTTTTTGCGGAGTGGAACGTTGGTCATGCCGCCATTATACTCCACAGACATTAAAATTCTCTAAAGAAAAGATTAAAAAATGCGGCTGCAAAAAAGCCTTGATCCTCCTTTTTCCTCTCGGTGCCCTCTCATGGTCTTGGACTTTTGGGGATATCACCCCATGCAAACCCCACAAGCATTTTTAGGGATTTTAAAAATCCGCCTTCCCATTTTTTATGAGGTACCTCGGTCGGTTACCTCCTTGATAAAGCCAGCACCAAAGATTACTATGGGAAATATGTTTGAACAACCTGGATCAGCCCACGAGCAAGTAATAACACCGGAGTTTTTAGCTGAACAGATCTCGTTATCACGCGAGGCGTGGAGCGATGAATTCAAAAACTATATTGACGAAAAGATTCGAGATAATCAACGCAATCCAGAAAATACGTCAGAAATCACGGTTGAGCAAGAAAAACGAAAAACATTTGATCGCTATATGAAGGGCCTCAATCTTTCGATTGAAGACTTAAAAGATAAAATAATTATTGATTTGGGTTCCGGCGATGGCGAATTCGTTGAAGAATGTCTAGATAGAGGAATTAGTGAAAAAATTTATGGTATCGACGAAAAGGCGCCTTATGATCGCGAAAAGTATGCCGGTAATTTTTTCAAAGGAAATTTCCAAAAATCACTACCTGTTAAGGAAGCGGACTATGCCGTTTCGGTCGGTGCTATCTCCGCCTTTGCGGAAGATCTTGACCTTGAGAAAATCTCTAAGAATGCCCTCGAAGCAATCAAGAAAGGCGGAGAGATAAGAATCTATCCGATACAACGGGCATCAGAGGGTAGTGACCTCGAGGGACTTAAAGAATCGTATAGACGATGGAATGAAATGCTGGTAAAAATGGCTACCGAAGAAAATATACAGTGGGAGTTGAAACCGATC
Source organism: uncultured Candidatus Saccharibacteria bacterium (assembly GCA_964577245.1). Taxonomy (GTDB): domain Bacteria; phylum Patescibacteriota; class Minisyncoccia; order UBA6257; family 2-01-FULL-56-20; genus CAVYIK01. The sequence goes on along the minus strand of CAZNYI010000049.1, from coordinate 4,133 downwards.
GACGTGCGGGTGTCTGGAGTGGATAATGATGTGTGGCTTGAAGAATGTCTGATCATTAGGAAAGATAAATGATGATTACAATTGATTGTTTGAAATTATGATAAAATAATGACATGGAAAAATCTCCGACATCGAAGTCTCCTGAGAAAAATAGACAACAGGAGTTTTTTGCCACCGAGGCGGGCGCAGTGGCTGGACGCGAAAATATGGAGCGCCTTTCACGCCGGGTGGAAAACATGTTGAACGAAGGAGATGGCACTATCGCCGATATAAAAAAGAAATTTGAAGAGGCGCGGGAGAGGATTTCCTCCGAGGAAGAAGGTTCCGAAAGAAGCGACAAAGCGACACGTGAATATGCATTTCAGAATCCTGACCGTGACCCCAAAAAGCAGACTGAGTATGTCTCGTGGCTGAACCGAAGCGCTCGAGAACGATCCGAGAAATTGGCAGCTAGACTTGCGAAGCTATCCGAGTTTTCGCAGAAGCTGGAACAAGGTACCTTCTCCACGGATGACGCGAAGGCGGCGATGGAATACTTGCACGTCCCCGATGGGGAAGAACGAATGGCTTTTCAGATATTTCTCGGGCGCGCGAACGAAGCAAAACGGAAGAGAAAAGAGGAGGAGAGTTTGGACGGTAGCCTCGAAAGGCCCGGGTTGTCGCCGGATGATCTGAGAAGTGCGATTGAGGAGGAGCAGGCTATTGTGGATCAAGCGTATGAACGCGTAGGAGATGATACCCAGCAAAACAGGTATGCGGAAAAGATCGATTTTTTGAATAACGCCTTCGCCGAAGTCGACGAATTCGAGGCACGACAGAAGAACGATCCGCACGAAGGCTGGGAAGAATATCTTTCCGAGAAGTACAAGGATCTTTTTAAAGAACTTCAGAAAGCGCCGGAAGGAAGAGCCAAAAAAGATCTGGAGGCGCGACTGGCGTTCAATCAGCGCCTTTCCCGAGAATTTAGCCCGTCGACGATTGAGCTAAGGCGAGGCATACGCGGTACAGAGCAAAAAGATAAGCCAAGCCCCGATCACACTCCGAAACAAGAAACCCAAAAGCCTCAAGAGAGGATTAGGGAAATACTTCGGGCATATGCAAAACCGGAGGAGGGTAGAGTAAATCCTTTCACGGTGGCTATTGAGGGATTTGCCCGAGCCTATCCTGACGAGACTGACCGCGTCGAGAGAATCGGTACGCTGATGGAACTTTATAGCAAGAAATTGGAGGAACAATTGAAATTGCATCCAAACCCAACTGGGCAGAGTATGCGCGCTAGTAATGAGGCTATGAGATACATCGTTGAATCTGTCCTGATAACTCCGGAGAAAAATGCTTTCAAGCAGGCCGCGCAAGAAGAACAGGAAAGGATGAGTTCGAAGAAGGGCGTGAAAATAGTTATATCCGTTCCGTTAGAGAACTCTTTACGGGAGCTTTTTCTTGAAGTAGAGAAAGGAGAATAATTTTTTTACTATGTCATTCGACATGATATAGCATTGACGCATCTCGGTCTGGTCTCACTGCGTTGTGCCCTCGGAGGGAATCTCACGTCGCTCCTCAGTAAGACCAGCTCGCTCCTTCGGAACCCACGGTTCCGAACTGTCCGCGTAAGAACGCGGACCTTCCCACACGGGGAAACCTAAGGTTTCCCCGACCCCTTTCCTCTATTCGATTCCTTCAAAAGAGCGGCAAGCAAAAACCACACGGATTTCGCCGAATTCATTCTTATGGCACGAGGCGAAATCCGTGTGGTTTTTACTTGTGTGCCCTCGGAGGGAATCGAACCCCCACCAACTGCTTCGAAGGCAGCTGTGATATCCATTTCACCACGAGGGCATGGCACGCCGACTATGCACCACTCTTACCCTTCCAATGGTACAATGAGTAACGTGAACATTACAATCATCGTCTTTGAGTTCGTGGTGCTGCTCTTTTCCGCCGTGTTGCATGAGATTGCGCATGGCTATGTGGCAGAACAGCTGGGGGATCCCACGGCGCGGAATGCCGGGCGGCTCACGCTGAATCCTTTAAAGCACCTGGACCCGTTCGGTTCGGTGCTCTTGCCAATCCTTTTATATGTCGCTTCCGGTGGCGCGTTCTTTTTTGCCGCCGCAAAGCCGGTGCCCTACGATCCGCGCAACCTCAAAAACCCGCGGAGCGGGTCCGTTAAGATCGCGCTCGCGGGACCCGGCACGAATTTTGTCCTCGCACTCGCGTTCGGGCTTGCAATCCGTATCCTTGCCTATTTCCCCGCCGTGCCGGACGCGTTCCTCTCGCTCCTCGGCGTTATCGTATTCATAAATATCCTACTCGGTCTTTTCAACCTCATTCCCATTCCGCCACTCGACGGCTCACGCGTGCTCTTTGCGGCGCTCCCGCAAACACAAACCACCTATCGCATAGCGTACTCGCTTGAACGCTGGGGACTCATCCTTGTACTTGCGTTTGTCTTTTTCGGATTCCAATTATTATTGCCCGTCGTGAATTTTCTCTTCACGATTTTTACCGGACAGTCGCTGGGGCTATAGTTACATTTCACCCTTATCATCCGCTGAGGGGCCGTAGATAGAGGGTACTTTTGCGCCGGCGCCACGGAGATAGGCCGAGAGCTGTCCGCGGTGGTGGATCGCGTCAAAAAGAAATCCCCACGCCATGCCGTATCGTTTCGTTTCCCATTTTCCGTTTGGCGTCACGAGCGTTCCCGTTTTGTTCTCCCAATCATCGTCCGAAACTGCAGCGAGCCCATCCACCAATTTTTTGAAATTTGTTTCCGCTTCGGCCGCGAGCGCCGCGATGTCAGGCGTACCCTTTTTATTATGCTGGTCACCGCCCATCCCGGGAGTGCCGCTCACCGCCACGCTTAAGATCGCGAGCGGCTGCGCGGCAAGCTGCATCGCGATACTCCCCATCGTCCGCGCCTTCTCGCCCGGTTTGTAATCCAGCTTGTCGGCCGGAACGGCTTTAATGACTCGCACGAACACCGGCGCTTCCATCTCAACCGTCTTTATATAGAATTCTTTGTTTGTCATGCTCTATTAATACCGAGGAGGGGTGGGGAATATTTCCGCGGAGCTGTGGAGCCGTCCGGATGTGCGCCGGATTCTCCGCTTACCAAAGGCAGCGTTCTACTAAATAAACTACGGCCCCATACTCCACAGCAGAGGCATCATAGCAAAAAGGTGATTAAAACTCTGTTAAGTGGATAAATGAAAAACGGCCGCTATGCGCGGTCGCTTTTCATGGTAAGCGGTGAACTAGCCCGTAGTTCTCCAGGCTGCTGCCCTTACGACAATTATAGTATGCGGGTGAGGGGAGTCAAGAATGGCTTTAGAATTTTTTAATGTTTTTGATATCGCAATTTGCGATGTCAAATTTGAGATCACAAATTGTTATCTCAAAGATCTGCAGGTGGTCACAATCTGTGACCACATCAATTTTGAACCGGTCACAGTTTGTGACGGGTTCGGGATGCAGAATGGTTTTACTTTATCAAACAATGTTTCCTGGACGGGTCATTTTCCTTCATCTGAAATCGGCAAAATACTAGCGAAATTATCTTCGATGTCTAGTTTGTAAAGTGTAGCTAATTCTGCCAGATATAAACCAAACACGCCTCTTAATTCTCCGACCGCTCCATTGAATGACCAACTAGCCCAATGACCGTGAGAATTACCAAAACGAATAATGCCCTCATCTGCTCCAACGGCATCTAAAAACTTACGGCACACGGAGCGCATACCTCTTAAAATTGCAATCAAGTTTTTATCTTCAACGGCGCTTATTTTAGTAGTCAAAAACTTTCGGATATCTAAAACTGATTCAACGCAGTGATTTGGCGTTTCCATTTCGCTGGGGTTATATAAGACGCGCCGATCTTCTAGATAAGCGATGATTTCATTAACATGTTTTTTTGTCTGTTACTATCGGACTCCATGAAAAACCAACAGAAAAGCCACTCATGCCAATACTTACGCCGATTATTCTCTTTGCGATTTGTTTAAACTTCACATTTCTAATTATACTCCTTGGGCCTCAAGCTCATCTCTGGATGGCTAGAAAAAAGGGAATCGAACCCTTCCGCGGCACCCCGACCCCCGGTCTGGGAAACCCACGGTTTCCCACCGCCGCGCTTC
>CAZNYI010000048.1:0-6251 GCA_964577245.1 uncultured Candidatus Saccharibacteria bacterium | reverse complement strand
GTATAGAAGCGGCAATCCAAGCAGAAAATCTAACGACACGAGTTGGTGTGCGGCTAGCCCCAAAACGACTGGCGCCACGGAAAAAAGAAGATGCCTACGCTTTACGCGATCGGTGCGGAGCGAACCTCATCATTTGGGGTAACGTCGATAGCGGGAATATTCAATCAAAAAAAGCAACGGTATTTCTTCCGATTAATTTTTCATATATTCTGCCGCTGCCCCCGAAGGATGTTATTGGCATCGGCCAGAATATCGGTGCACTTTTACAACAAAAACGGTGGATTATTACGGAGAATAACAACGTGCTCGATAGAAATTATGTTGCCCAAAACATCGAGGAGATGTCATTCTATATCGTTGGTCTCGGTTTATATTTCTTCCGTGATTTCGATAAAGCCAGCGAAATTCTGGCGAAAGTACTGATGAAATATAAAGCACGTCCAATTCAATCCCAAGATAACGCCACGGCCGTAGCCAATATATTATGGATCATCCAGGCGGTTTTTAACGGCAAGGTGAAGCAGCTAGAACTTTGGCCGGGAAGTTCGCGGCGAGATCAAGATATTTTACTAGCAGAAAAGATAATTAGCGAGATAGAGAATATTCAAATGCCTGAGCAAGCTCTTCTCGTTAAAGCGCAGGTTGAATTTGCACGCGGAAATTCGCCAGGAGCGAGGCAGCTTATTGCTGACGGTATTCGTGTTTTCCCAAGAGATCCTGCGCCCCGCTTGAATATGGCTTTTATGTCTTATTACGAGGGAGATATTGTCAATGGTAGAAAATATATCAAAGAAGGTCTAAATGCCAACCCCTTGCGAATCGGCGACCAATTAGTATTAATCGCGTTATGGTATGAAAAATCCCTCGAAGAAGATTCAGCCAAAACGTATTTGCATTATCCATTAGGATTACTTTACTTCCTCCAGGGTAACACTTCATTAGCGAAGGTTTCTTTTGAAAAAGTCCTCCAACTCTATATGGGCGATTCTTCCAAGATTGCGCAAAAAATGATTTACGACGCCCAAAAACATATTAAAAAAATCGACCGGGCCGGGAAATGAACTCTCATCCATCGTCAAAGCCGGTCAATAAAGCGTTCCTGAAGTTTTCCAGTTCCCGCAACAATCAAGGCAGTTTCTTTTAAGACCGAGAGGCCTCTGTTTGCCACGATTTTAAAGATCGCCCGGCAATTTCAAAATTCGGACTTTAGGTTTATGCTTTAAGCATGGAAGAACGGGTCGAAGCCGGGCCGTCCGGGCGAACACTGCGTGAGGCAATCAAGGGCAATAAATGGAAATTTATTGTCATTCTTGCATACGCCTTATTCGTTTTTATTGCCCCTTTGTGGTCTTTAACTCCATACGCGCAGAAGCTGTCACAGGCGTCAATGCAGACGTTCGTGACAAAAGACGAGGACAATTTCTTCAAACAATACATCACCCTTTTACAACAACAAAATGTCAGTCAGGCATATATCTTGCTTGACCCGACGGTTGCTGCGAGTACCACAACATCTTCGCTCGAAGTCTTGAGTATCCACTTCGCGAGCACGACGAGTCAGATGCGAGTCGTGGGATGGTATTGGAAAACTTTTTCGGGGGCAACGTGGGGCGGCCAGCCGGAGCATTGGACTACTTACGATGCAACATACGAGATCACCAATAACGATCCCAATTATCCGTATCTTCTCGTTGAATTGACTGCTCAAAATAGCGGGGATGGTTTGAAGATGATCGGCGTTCACGCGCAGCCAGAAGAGGTTCTCTTCGGCACGACTCCGGGATTTACTACCGCCGACGGCGTGTTTCTCCTCTTTGCTCTGCTTATGCCGCTCTTTATTCTGTGCACGGCATTCAGATATTTAATGAAAGCCCGCAATCCGCGATGGTTGATGTTTTTGATCATCCTTTTCTTATCAATTTATTTCAATATCAGCAGCCCGAATCCATCAGCTATTGATCCGTTGATCACATTCAATGTGACGATTGGGGTCTTTGAATCTCTGCAAAGTTTTTGGGCATTCGCGATCCCGCTGCCGTTAGGCGCAATCTATTATTGGTTTGCCCGCGAGAAATATGAATCCGCATCATCAGAAACTGAAACGGTTTCGACGGAGGTTCATCATACCGGAAAACATGAATAATAAAGTCCTAGGAATCATCATTCCGGTAGTTATTATGGTCGTGGGAGTCTGGGGCCTTTCGTACGTGGATCAACCTTTGCATACTTACATCGACTTGGCGCTCATAATCCTTAGCGCCGGGTGGTGCTTGTGTTTCTATTTCAAATGGCGACTGGAGTACTATCTGTGGGCAAGACAGATGCTCTTGCTCAGTTACGCTATGACGCTGTTTTATCTTTGGTCGTATTTGCTTCATTATTTTACTCTTTCCGGGATCTACGGTCTCGCCGCTCGGGTGATTTCAACATTGCTTGGGATCGTTTTGATAATATGTTTGTTCACTTTCGATTTATGGAAGCCAAAGCGTAAAAAAGCTTGGACGGAATTCAGCGTCGGCGAACTCATTTCTTGGTATATCTGGACAGGAAAAAATATGGAGAAATGGTATCTGTCTGACCAGGATGAGACTGAAAAAATCAGGATGGCGGGCGGAGAAGCTATGGGCGTTTATTTGGAATTAAAACGGAGAGGCCAGGATTGGAGGCTAAGGGATTTTTTAAAATATAAAGACAACGGAGTTAAATTCCTTGCTGCCCGTCATTTGTTGTGGACGGCAGAAGCGGACTCGTTGAAAGTGCTAGAAGAACTTGGGAAATTGCAGAACGATCTTGGCGAGGATGCACGTGATTGTGTAAAAGCTTGGCACGCGAAGCAAATACTTCCCGACGAGAAGTTTCAATATCAACCTGTCGAGAGCAATGTCATATGGAAAAATATTCTGAACATTGGCGCAATTGTCGGTACCGTCGTTGTCATCTGCCTTGCGGCCTATTTGGTTTACTTGGATCGAACCTATGAGCCGTCAATTTATTCCGGCGTCCAGATAAACAATCCGGTCGAATTGTCTAACTTCGTGATGAGCAGCATCCAGGCACATGGATCTTCCACGCTTGGACTATTCTACGCATCCTCCTCAACCACATATTGGGGAACGCAGGATGGATATTTGGTTCCTCTCGGCGGGTGGTATCAAGTATATTCTCCATATTTTCATACCCTGACGGACGCAACCACCAGCCGGGCGGTCGCGAATCTTACGCAATATGCCAACCAGCTATTGGTCAACTACGGATTTCAGCCCGATCCTTATAATACTTCGACATCCACGGATAACGGACCGTTTTATCGTTTGCGAAAAGGATTCGTGAGCAGCGACGGTGTGTTGCATTGCGTTATGCAGTCGCCTCAGCGTTGGCAGTATCTTTCTCAATGGTATTTCCAGTGCGCTCTCACGCACGATATCACGGCGACACTTCAAGATGATATGCCTTATTTAAAAGCTCTGGGCTATCCAAAGGGGGCTGCCGTTTTCCCGTCGTCAACAGAGAGCTTCGCGAAGGTTGACGTGGGAAACGAAATACAGCTATTCTATTCCGCCATCCTAATTAAGAAAGGAGGCGAATGGAATGCTATTTATACGGTGTCCGGATTGCCGCCATGCTCGCTCATGGAACAATACGCCGTTCCTCAATCGGTATTCGGTTCTTGTCGAGACGCGAATACTATTTAAAGACATGAAAAGAAAGCTACTTTTCGCCATAGGAATCATTTTATTAGCAGGGCCGTTTTTTGTGCATGCGCAAAGCACTCGAAGTTATCATTATGCTGCGATCAACGCAGATATTGCAGTGCATGAAGATTCTACATTTACGGTTGATGAAATGCAGACCTATGTTTTTCAAGGAGAGTATCATCAAGGCGATCGCGATATCCCATTAAATAAATTTGATTATCTGGATCAAGTTAAAGTCATCGATGGTGCGACGGATCAAGAGCTTATTTATAGCCCAACAACTCTCGACAAGACTGACCCGGCAAGTTGGGGTAAATACACGACCTATTTTAGTAACGGGGAATATCATATTGAGTGGTATTACGACCTTGCCGATACTACTCATTCATGGGTTATTGAATATGTAGTGCATGGAGGAATAGGTTTCTACAATAACCACGATGAGATTTACTGGAATATTTTTAGCAGCTATGACGTTCCTGTCGATCTATCAGGTGCAGCAATTCATCTTCCAGCACCATCAGATCGAAGTGCGCTTAGCATCCTTGCTTATAGACTAGGAAAGCAGGTCAAAGGCACTATTCTTGATGGATCGACGCTTATTGTAGAATCGACGAAATTTTCGAGCCAGGAACCATTTACAATTTGGGCTCAGTTTCCCAAAGGACTTGTGAGTCAGGCTGCTTATACCGCCGATCTCATTCATCACTATGAGACACTTTTAATCGTAGATTTAGCTTTGCTGCTTTGCGTTTTGATATGTGCTGCAATCATCTATTTTGAGCGGAAGCAGACAAAAACAGTCATCGCTCAATATGAACCTCCTCAACATTTACCGCCAGCTATTGTTGAATTTTTAGCAAAGCGGAAAATTACCTCAAAGGCATGGAGTGCGACCATTATTGATCTTGCTGTACGCGGCTATCTTGAGATTCAGGAAGATAAGAACACTCAATTTAGTCAAAAGATGATTTTGCCGATAGTGTTCATAGTGGTCGGTGTCGTTGCCCTATGGACGTTCAGCATACAATGGGCGCTGATAGCTTTAGGGGTAGTCTGTATTGTTGCAGTTGCTACGTATCCGTATCTTAAGAAATATTACTTATTGGATTCTTACATTCTTAAGAAAAAGAGAGCTTTCGAGGATGATCAAAGCCTCCGCAAATACGAGCATCTTCTCCTTTCAGCCTTGTTTAAGGGAAAAGACGAGTTTCTTACGAGGCGGAAGGGAGGCCTGGCGCAGCAACACATATTAGGAAAACGGATGCCAGGTGTTCGCCATGCTCTTTATCGAGAAATAAAGAATCTAGAAATTACTAAGACCGATCTCGTGAGGGACGAAAAAACGAAGAAGATTATTGGCACGGGCTTCTTTGTCTTGGTTTGGTTGGGTGTTTTGATTTTTACCAACAGCGCCATTCCTCCTTCTTTTAATGGCGGCATCGGCATAGTGGGAATAGTATTTGCGGTAGCTATGTTTACGATCCTTATTCGAGAATTTTTCTGGGGTATGATGAGATTCACTGCGGAGGGAAAAGAGATGCAAAATTATACGCTTGGATTCAAAGAATTTTTATCGGTTGTTGAAACGGAACGCTTGAAAAAACTTACACCAGATATGTTCCAAAAGAATTTGCCATATGCCATGGTGCTTGGTGTTGAGCGGCAATGGGCGAAAGCTTTCGAGGGAGTAGTGAACACGCCTCCGAATTGGTATTCGGGTCAGGGAGCTTATGTCTATGGCGGTCATGGTTCTTTTGGTAGCGGAGGATTTTCAGCTTCAACATTTTCTGCGTCGTTCAGTTCGAGCTTTTCCTCAGCATTTGGTGCGGCTGGTGGTGGCGCTGGTGCTGGCGGAGGTGCGGGTGGAGGAGGAGGTGGCGGGGGTGGTGGTGCGTCATAAATTAACTGAATTATCTGCGGACGGCAGGCCTATTTCTGCAGCGCGACCTTGCCTTCCCGGAATATCAGTTTGCTTTTCAGGTTGGCGAGTACGTCGCGTTTTTCGAGGATGGTTCCTTCTGACAGGAGGTATTTTACATAGGTTCTCAGATCGGCATCGTTACTCAGTCCATCCGTGCTTTCTTTATCCTTTCCAAGCACCATTTTTCTGAATTTGCCGTATCGCGCCACCTCGTCCTTGAACTTATGGCGGACGCCCAATTCGTTCATATCGAGCGTGTCCACTATCTCGACGAGCTGCCCGAGGAGGATTTTCTTAAAATGACAGAAGTGTTTAGGGGCTTACTCCCGGAAATCGAAATCCCTCCTGAGGGAGGGATTTCTCGGGGGGCCGAAGCCCATTGTGCTTCTAGTCTACCAAAGACAGGAGAACTGTCAAATATCATTTAATAATTCTTTCATAAGGCCCTTGTTCGCTTCCTGTGTGGTATAATGAAAGCATTCCCTCTATGGAAAAATTTGTCTGGAAAGAAGAATACAGCATGGGGATCCCGTCCATTGATGAGCAGCATCAGCATTTTTTTGGGATCACCAATCAGATCATTGATCTGGTAGAGGGGGGTAACCCTGCGCGCGAGGAAATATTCTCTATGG
>CAZNYI010000047.1:0-6275 GCA_964577245.1 uncultured Candidatus Saccharibacteria bacterium | reverse complement strand
GGCGATCCGGATTCCCCGAACGTATCTTGCATGCCGATGAATTCCGTTGGGGTGGGCGCGTGCCTTGCAAGCACCTCCGCCACCGCCCCGCCCAAACCGCCATTCACCTGGTGTTCTTCCACGGTCACCACCGCACCGCACTTTTTCGCGAGCTCTATTATTTTCTTCTCGTCCAGCGGCTTTATGGTGTGGCAGTTCAGAACGATCGTGCCGATCTTTTCTTTTGCAAGCGCGTGCGCGGCGAGGAGCGCATTATAAAGGATGCCGCCACACCCCACGATCAAAACATCCGGCTTTTTTGACTGCCAGAAAATTTCCGCTTTGCCGGGCACATAGGGCGTTGATTCGGTCGTCATGATCGGCGTTTTTTCGCGCTGGAACCGCAGATAGATCGGTCCCCACACCGCCGCCGCGGCAAGTGTGGCCTTGCGCGCCTCGATCGCGTCGCACGGCACGAACACCAACATATTCGGCATCGCGCGCATGAGGGCAATATCTTCTGTCGCTTGGTGCGTGGCACCGTCGGGTCCCACCGAAACGCCCGTGTGATGCCCCGCGATCTTCACGTTGGAATCGTTATAAGCGATCGTGGTGCGGATCTGTTCCCAGTTGCGCCCGGGAGAGAACGTGGCGTAAGACGCAACGAACGGGATCTTGCCGGAAATGCCAAGACCGGCTGCCACAGTTGCCATGTTCTGCTCCGCAACGCCAAGCTCTATGTATCGCTCCGGAAACTTTTTCGCGAACGCTTCCGTGCGCGTGGATTCCACAAGGTCGGCGCAGAGCGCCACCACATTCTTGTTTTTTTCTCCGGCCGCGAGAAGCCCCTCGCCATACCCATCACGAGTTGACGCTTGTTCGACGCTTTCGTCAAATATTTTCGGGTTTAGTTTTGCGGCAGGGTTCAGCATGGTTTATTTCATGTCCGCTGCATTACACGGCCGCGGATCGCTTCTCACGCCGTTGGATGAGCCAGATGCTGCCGCCGATCACGAGCACGGCTACCACGAGGCCGACAAAAAACTTCAATTGGTCGTCAATGCTGTACCATCCGCGCACATAGCCATAGATAATGCCCCAAAGCCCGGCCATCATAATGCCGATCGGCGCTCCTTGCCCTGCAAGACCGCCATAGAGCACGGTCAAAAAACCGATCACGAACACAATGATGCCGATGACATTCGCCACAATGAAGACGTTGCGGTTATAGACCTTCATCGCGGTATCGTAAACCGTCTGGGCCGCGTTGAATTGATCCTGCTGGGTTTGTTGTTGCGTATTATACGCCGCGAGGTCTTTTTTGCACTGGGTATCATTTGCCGCGCAGGGCGCGGACGGATACGGCGCCACCGGTTTCACGATCGCCGAATAATCCGGCGACACCGGTTCCGGATAGAATGCCTTGATGCCAAGGGTGATGAGCGCCCCCAAGATGATGAGCGTACCGATTGCGAGCACAATGTTCACTACTTTCATGTTTTTTATAATTTAATTTATTTGTTTATTCGTGTTCTGACTTTATCTTTCCGCGTAACGTCCGGAGTTCGGCCAGCGCTTTTTGCGCCTCCCCCGGTTTGAACGGCCTTGAATGCCAATGGTAATCGTTCTCCATAAAGTCCACACCCTTGCCAGGAATCGTGTGCGCAATGATCACCGTCGGTTTTTCGTAAATCGCCTTCGCCTCGTTCGCCGCCGCAATGATCTCATGGAAGCTGTGGCCGTCTATTTCAAGCACGTGCCAGTTGAACGCTTCATATTTTTCACGGAATGGCTCGAGCGGCATCACGTTTTCCGTAAAACCGTCTATCTGGATATTGTTGCGATCAACAATAACCGTGAGATTGCTCAAACGATTCTTTCCCGCGAACTGGATCGCCTCCCATGTGTTCCCTTCCTCGTGCTCGCCGTCGGAAGTAATACAATACGTGTGCCATTTTTTGCCGTCCATGCGCGCGGCGAGCGCTATGCCCGCGGCCTGCGAGATGCCGGAGCCAAGCGGTCCGGAGGTCGTTTCAACACCGGGAAGCACTTTGCGGTGCGGGTGCCCTTGCAGGCGGGTGCCGAGCTTGCGCAGTGTTTTTAATTCGTCCACGGGGAAATAGCCGGCGTGCGCGAGCGCAGCGTATTGCACCGGGCAGATGTGGCCGCACGAAAGTACTAGGCGATCACGCTCCCCCCAATGCGGCCGCTTCGGATCATGTTTCAAAATATGGAAATAGAGCGCGGCAAAAATCTCTGCCATGTCGAGCGGCCCCGCAATATGACCCGAACCCGCCGCCAGCACCATCTTGATCACGTCCGTGCGCAAGCGGGTTGCGGTAAGCTCCAATGCTTCCAATTTTTTGTCAGTGAGGGAATCCATGGTATGAGAAGCCGAAGCACGGGCCGTCGCGCGATGCCACGCAGAACGCGGCGGGCGCAACTGCACAAGGTCTTCGTAGGCCGCTGCTGGGTTTTCGTTCCCGAAAATATAGCTGCCCGACACCGCGATATTTGCACCGGCGCGCATCACGCGCCTCACCGTCACGGGCGTCATGCCACCATCAACTTCAATGATAGCATCCGGCACAAGCCGCCTCAAAAATTTTATCTTATCGATCGTGAGCGGAAGGAATTTTTGTTCCGCAGGCCCCGGATGCACCGAGAGCACCTGGAACCGCTTGCAGTGTGCGCAATATGGGGCAAGCTTCTTTGCCGCCGTTTCGGGATTTGAGGAAAGCACCACCTCCGCACCGCGCGCCCGGCAGCGTGCCTTGATCCACTCAAAGGAAGTGAGATCTATCGTCTCAATGTGCACGATGAACCGCTCGGCGCCCGCCGCAAGCCATGGCTCAATATAATTTTCCGGCTTCTCCACCATCAAGTGCACCTCCAGCCGGAACGGCGCATGCAGATTCGCCCACGCAACCGGGTCCGCCCACGTTTTATGGAACGTGAACGCACCATCGGCGATATCAAGATGCAAAAAATGCCCTTCTTCCAAAAACTTTTTTGCCGTTTCCACCCGCGCGCGGGCGGAGTCAAATTCGGCACAATTGATGACAGGCAAAATTTCCATGCGCTTTATGTATCGGACTTGTTTTCAATTTCTATCTTTTCAGTTTCCTGAAGCCGGCGTGCATACCGCTCTTCTTTCGCAAACGGCGTCGTTAAAAAAACCTTTACAATATTCAATGCCGTTGCCTCGTCAACAAAATCCGCAGCGAGCGCGAGCACGTTAATATCGTCGTCGTGGCGTCCCTGGTAGGCCTGATCCGGCGACCCTGCAAGTCCCGCGCGCACTCCTGCAAACTTGTTCGCCACAATGTCTACGCCAAAACCGGAGCGGCAGATCACGATACCGCGACCTTGCTCCGGGGCGCTTGCCACTTTTTGCGCCACTACGGCAGCATACTCCGGATAATCGTCGCCAGGAACCAGTTCCGCCGCGCCGCAATCTACCACGTCATACGCTTCGCCCGCGAGCACCTGCTTCAGGCGCGCTTTGAGCGCGAACCCCCCATGATCCGCACCAATATAAATGGTCATTGAAAATTTATGAAAGCGCCGCAATTTTCTGCACGTGCCGCACGAGCGTGCTTACGTAACCGGCTTCGTTGTCATACCAACTCAACACTTTCACGAGGTCGCCATCAATCACTTTTGTAAAACCGAGGTCAACGATCGCGCCGTAAGGGTCGCCGACGATATCCGAAGAAACCAGCTGGTCGCTCGTCACCTTCAAAATCCCCTGCCAGCGCGGCGACGCAGCCGCATCCGTCAAGATTTTATTTATCTCCTCCACAGTTGTTTTGCGCTTCGCAACGAACGTGATATCGGAAATGGAACCAGCAACGGACGGTACGCGGAACGACATGCCATCAAACATTCCTTTGAGCGCGGGAATGGCGCGCGTCACGGCAATCGCGGCGCCGGTTGTGGACGGCGAAATATTCTGCGCCGCTGCGCGGCCGCGCCGATAATCCTTCCCGCCACGGATCGGGCCATCCACAATGCCTTGCGTTGCGGTATATGAATGCACGGTGGAGAGCATCGCCTTCACGATGCCGGGATTTTCGGAAAGTATTTGGATAACGGGCGACGCCGAGTTCGTGGTACACGAACCATTGGAAGTGATAGCGCACGTCTTGAGGTCGTCTTCATTGATCCCCATCAAAACCGTTTTTCCGTCGGGACCGTCTTCGTCTTTTGCCGGCGCCGTGATCACCACGCGCTTCGCGCCCGCCGCAAGATGCGCCTTATTCTTTTCATATGATTCATAAAACCCCGTTGACTCAACCACAACATCAACCTTCATCGCTCCCCACGGGAGCTGTATTGGATCGCTTATCTGCAAAAAGGGTATCTCGGCGCCCGATACTACCAGTTTTCCATTCGCAAGATCGGCCGTGACCGGCTTGTCGTATCGGCCGTAGACCGTGTCGTATTTCAAAAGATAGGCAAGATTTTCCACATCGCCCAAGTCGTTGATCGCCACTATTTCTAAATCCGGCGCCTCAAACGCCGCTTTGAAGAACAACCGCCCGATCCGCCCGAATCCATTTATCGCCACGCGTGTTTTTGCCATTCCTCTATTATATCAAATCGGGAAGGATATCACCCCGTGCACACGCTGCTTTTTGAAGCCGGCTTCGGGAGAGATGGATGTCTGCTTGTTGCTGTGGATTATTTTACTTCTGATTTACCATCACGCTTATCACTTATGGCCCTCTCGCATGGCTTCAAAAAGCAGCGTGTGCACGGGGCCACGCCTCCCTACCTCTTATAATTGAAGAGTAATAATATCGCCCACGGCGATATTGTCTTTGGCTACGGTGCCCGCATTCACTTCAAGCACCTTGTCGGTGCCGTCCGGCGAGGTATAAATCTGCAAGCTCCACAACGCCACGCCTGGCTGCGGCGCCGCATTTTGCGCAAACCCGACCACTTTGTTCCCCGCGATCCATATTATATCTATCGGAAACTGCATATCTTTCATCCAAAAACTTTGCACCGCCGGCCGGCTGAAAAGAAAAAGCATCCCGGTGCCAGGAGCCAAATTCGGGCGGAACGAAAGTCCGCGGGCCTGCTGGGCCATGGTCGTCGCACGCTCCACGGCAAAAACCGAATTCCCGATCTTCAATTCATTTTGGGAAAGCGGCTGATTTGCTTTGTGAAACACTGCAAAATATGCCGCAACGAGCGCAATCACGATCACCGCAATTCCCACCATCATCCAGATCATCGTTTTTTCCATTTCTTAGATGGTACCACGACGCGCAAACCGAATGCCACGACGCCGAACGCAACTGCAACGTTCAACGATTCTTTCTTGCCGAACATGGGGATTTCAAGGATGGTGTCTGCGCGCTTCAAAAGCGCGGGCGGTAGGCCGTCCACTTCGGCACCAAGCACGAGACAGATCTTCTCGTCCGCAACATTCGCCGCACCGGCACGGGCACGAGAAAGCTCAAAATACGGAATAGCGTTCTTCGCCTGTTCAATAGCACAAATTTTATACCCTTCGCCTTTCAGTTTTTTAATGACCGCCGCGGTGCTCTTTGCCGATTCCCACGCAATATATTCATGCGCACCAAGCGCAACTTTCGCAAAATCGGGCCGAAGCGTTTTCAGACGATCAAATGGCGCAGGCGTGATCCCGCAGAGATAGATTTTAAGCACGCCCGCCGCGTCAGCCGTACGGAAAATGGAACCGACGTTATGGACGCTTCGAATATTATGGAGCACAACCACCAGCTTCATGCTTCATATTATAGAACGAAGTCGCTGGTATTGTTATTTGTGTCTATTATTACGCCATTCGTGAGCTTTCTTCTTAGCGCTTGGCCCGCCGACGGGTCGGTTGGATACGCCGCCCCCTCAACGTATTGATCAGTCCCCTCACCCCACGCGACGGCGTCAATGACCGTTCCGATCGTATCAAAGAGCGCAACGCTATTCCCCGCCGCAAGTGTTTCCGTGCTTGTTACATTCGCCCCAATAGAATCGCCGAAACTATTCGCGGAGTTCGCCCACACAAAAAATCCGCCGGATACCACCCCGCTCCCCTCCGGAAAAACGCGCAACGAATAATCGGCACCGGTATTTGATTTTTTCCGCAGCTTCCAGCCGCTCACGTCCACCGTTGCGGTGGTTGGATTAAAAATCTTCACAAGATCGTTCGCGCTCGTGCCACTCGCCGCGCCCGCGATCTGTACCACCGCGATCACAAGATGGTTGGTGTATGGCGTGCACGGCGGGGTGGTGTCGGTGCTCGTGGCCGTTGGATTCGTTGT
>CAZNYI010000046.1:4123-6373 GCA_964577245.1 uncultured Candidatus Saccharibacteria bacterium | reverse complement strand
AGGATCAAGCGCTTGTTTTCTTTGAAGTTTCCCGCAATCCCCGAAAGTTTTCCGGCGGCGGCAAGATATAAAAGAGCGGCCGCAGCCATAAAGACATTGCTCACCCAATTGATCATGAGTGGGCTCGTTTCCCGCGAGCCAAGACCGTAGAGAAAACCGGAAACGCCCAAACCGATCGTACCGATAATCGCATAGCCAACCCCTTTCTCCGTGCGAAGGTTTTTGAGACGACTAAACGAACGCGTGGAAACAAGAACAATGCCCGCAACCAATATGGCAATGAAAATTATCTGGACAGAGCTTAGCTGCTCATTCAGAAGAGACGCGGCAAGAAATCCGGCGACCGGTACCTCAAAAGCGAAGATCGGTTCCACCACGGAGATCTTCCCCACCCGCAACGCTTGAAGATTGAAAAGTGCAGCAAGCAGCATAACAAAGCTCGTGAGCAAAAGGATGGGCCAGTTGGCGGCGAACGCGGGAATAATGGCAGAGAAGACGAACGGGAAAAGGATGACTGCCCCGAACGCGGTGATATAAAAGAGCGCGATCCAATCGCCGAACTTCCTTGTGCTTTTTTCTATCAAAAAATCCCCCAGACCCCAGGAGAATAATGCCGTCACCGCAAGAAGGATGCCCATAGTGCGTCGTGTTTCCTTAATCATACGCGGCATGCTATACTATGGGCAAATCTATGCCGCAGATCGCGCTTGATACCCCGCTGTATGAAGTGCTCGGCGCAAAGTCCGCGTTTTTACGGCGGCTGGAACAGCTTGGCCTTAAGACCGTGCGCGACGTTCTGTGGCACTTCCCTTCCCGCTACGAGGATTTTTCAAAAATATATCCGATCGCCGATCTTGCGCCGGGCCAGCAAGCCACAGTGCAGGGCGTCATTGAAGAAGTACACGCAAGCCAGAGCTGGCGCAAGCACATGAGCATCGTGGAGGCCACGATCGCGGACGAAAGCGGCGCGATCCGCGCGGTCTGGTTCAACCAGCCGTACGTAGCGAACATTTTGAAAGCCGGCAAGCGTGCGAACTTTGCCGGGAAAGTTTCGCTTGCGGATGACGGCGAACGCTATTTGAGCCATCCGGCATATGAAATGTTGCGCGGCCCAGCAACGACCACGATAGATATCGGCGAGCATGAACACGAAGGCGAGAGCGCTCCCGGTGCGCCGGCGCGCGAGACCACGCATACCGCGCGGCTCGTGCCCGTGTATCCCGAAACACGCGGGCTCACTTCCCGCGGCCTACGCTTCATCATGCAGTCCATCATTAAGCGCACGCTTCCGCTCAAAGAATGGATCCCCGCGCCCACACTCACGCAATTCGCTTTCCCGGAGATCAATCAGGCGCTTCGCACGATCCATTTTCCAAAAAAACTTGCCGATGCAGCCGAAGCGCGACGGCGATTTTCGTTTGAAGAATTATTCCTTCTGCAAATTTTGAATATTAAGCAGAAGCTGAAACTTGCAGAAGAAAAAGCGCCCGCCATTGCGGAAGACATAGAGAAAGTAAAAACGATCCTTGCGGCGCTGCCGTTCGAACTCACCCTCTCACAGAAAAAATCACTGTGGGAGATCATAAAAGATATGGAGCGGCCGCGGCCGATGAACCGGCTTCTGCAGGGAGACGTGGGATCGGGAAAAACCGTGGTGGCCGCCGTCGCGGGCATGATGGCGGCAGGGAGCGCATGCCAAACCGCCTTCATGGCACCAACCGAAATTCTTGCGCGCCAGCATTTTGAAACCATGAAGGGCCTGCTCGCGCACATGCCACAAGAGCTGCAACCCGCGATCGGGCTCGTGACCGGCAGCGGCGCCACGGTGCTCTACGAAAATGCGCTCGCAGCAACCGTCACAAAGCCGGAACTCGCAAAAAGCGTGGCCGCGGGCGAGATCGCCATCGTCTTCGGCACGCACGCGCTCATAGAAAAAACGGTGTCGTTCAAAAATCTCGGCCTCATCATCATCGACGAGCAGCACCGCTTCGGCGTGCGCCAACGCGCGGAGCTCGCAAAGAAAAAGAACGGGCTCGTCCCCCACTTCTTGAGCATGTCCGCCACGCCGATTCCGCGCACGCTCATGCTCACCGTTTTCGGCGACCTTGATCTCTCGCTCATCACCGAACTTCCGAGAGGACGCAAACCAATTGAAACAAAGATCGTTCCGCCAGCCGGACGAGCAGGCGTCTACGCCTTCGTCAAACAACAAGTAAAAGAAGGGCGACAGGTCTTTGTGATCTGCCCGCG
>CAZNYI010000046.1:0-4023 GCA_964577245.1 uncultured Candidatus Saccharibacteria bacterium | reverse complement strand
CACCTCGCGACGCGATGTAGCCGAGACAGAGCACGAGTCCGGCCACCCAGCCAATGACGGAAAACGGCGACGTCTTGTGGTGCACGAGCGACTCAATGAACTTGGCGTTCATGACCATCGCCGCGAGCACGATCACGGTGAACAATCCTGCCTCGTATTCCACCATCCGGCGATGGTGGAAATCATTCCACAACATCACGATCGGCAAGATGGTGAAAAGACCCACGAGGAAGTATTGGATCGTGCCCACGATCACCTCTTCGCGCGGGGAAAACGTACGGTGCGCGACGGCGCTCGCAAAAATGGGCGGGGCGAAGAGGATGAGGACGAACCACACCCAGCCAAACCCAAACTGTTGTAACATGGGGCTTTCCCTCCTGTAAACGTTATAGCCCTCCGCATTTTCAAAGTCAAATATTCCAAAACAAAAAGCCCGCCACAATGCGGCGGGCATCCGTCCGAAGACGGGATCACATGGACGGCACGTGCATGTACTTCTGCAGCTTGTGCGCATCCGGGCCGCACTCGATCTGCCGAATTGCTTTTGCCTCGATCTGCCGAACCCGAGCACGGTCACGATCGCCAAAGTCGGCCGCAACTTCTTCCAAGGTGTGCCGGCGAGGCCATCCCATGCCGAAGCGCATATGGATAACCTTGCGCGCCACAGCGGAAAGCTGGTCGATCTGCCGGTCAATTTCGGCATACAACTCCGAATCCTCCCGCCAGATCGGCGCGATGAAGTCGCGCTGCTCCGCTACGAAGAACTTGACGATCTCTCCGCCAAGCGTGTCACGCGTTGGAATGGCGCTTCCACTGAACTCGAGCGCGTCCAGATATCGATTGAGCACGACGCCGTTCGGAGCAACGGGCACGCCGTTCGCCGGGAGAGCACGCTCACCGAAAAGCGCCGCCATGAACCGATAGTAGCCCTCCTTCGTTGGCGGGTACTGCGGCTGCATGAGCACCTCCATGCTCAGCATGACCGCGTGAGCGAAGAGCGAGGCCTCCCTCAGCCCTAAAAAACGCTCCAACGCTCTCTTAAGCACCACCGGCGGCCGCGAATCGCGAATCCGTACGTAGTACATTAAGACGTCTTGAAACGCCTCGTCGCGCACCTCTGCGGTAGCGGGAGCTTTCCGCTGCTGGAAAGCTTTCACGCCTCCTGCCTGCCGTACGATATTGATGATCGCACTCACCGATGCGTCGAGCGCGTTAGCCACGTCCTGATAGCTCAAGCCGAGGCCGAAGAGAACCAACACGGCACTACGCCGTTCGTTCATTTCTCGCTGATTCATGGCTGCTGTTCCTTTCTTTTGGAGTTCACGTCTGTCAAAGACGCTGCGGGTAAATTACAACGCGCCGATTGCTTTGTCAAACTCTCGCGGTGCCTATCGGAACGTGACGACAGTAGCGGACGAGCTTGCCGCCGCCGCAAGCGTCCAGTTGGCGCCGACGGATCCAGTCACATACATTGCTCCATCTTCAATAAACGCGTTACTTGCACTGGAAGATGATTCAATCACGAAACCCGATCCGGCCGTGGGCGGTGTTGCTGGCCATGCATTCAAATAGAGCGTGCCGAATAAAAGCTCAACGGCCGACGTGGCATTTGCCCCACCGCTCGTAACATTCGTCGTGTTTGATTGCGTTTGCGTTGTGGAAGCGTCGAACGAAGACGACGTGGCGGCACCGCGATATTCATAGAGAAAAAGCGATGGATTGAATCCCCCGGTGCCGCCCAACGTCGCCGTTACCGTATTGGAGCTGTTCTTCACGTTCGTCGCGGCGAAAATAGAAATTGCTTCCCCGTAGGTCGGATACGTCGTACTCGCCACTTTGCTCCACGTATTGCTGGCGCTGTCGGCGAGCGAGACTGAAACAAGGTTCGTATTAAAAACGGCAGCAATGAGCAAACTGCCCGTCGCATTCGCGCTCGCATAGGTCGCCACAACGCTTGTGCTCGTTCCATACGTCACCGTACTCGTCTGTTGTATAAGCGCAATTTTTGGCACCACTGCCATGACGGACACGGATGATTGGAAGGTCTGTGAATATTTCTGGGTGGCATTCGTGGTGTTCGCTGCCATCGTGAAAGAATACGAAACCGAATCGGTGCCATACGCCGACGAACTTCCGCTCAAATTATAGTGGCGCACGAAAGACACATTAGACACCGTCACTTTGTTTGAGGTGAGCGCCTGAAGTGCCCCAGCGATGCCCTGGCTTATATACACCGTTCCCGTCGCAAGCGTAATAATAGTTGGGTCGGCGGAGGAGGTGGCCATCCGCAAGCGCAAGGTTCCCGTGGCCGCATCCGACGCCATGTCCACAAGCCGCGCTGATTGGATATAATATTGGAATTGCTGCACCAGGAACTGCCCCTGCGTTTCCACGTCGGTCGCCGACGATTGGCGGCTCTGCACGCGCACTACGGTAATAAGCACCGTGATAAACCCGATCATTACTATGGTAAAGACGGCCGAAAAAATTAAGAGCTCCATCAGCGTGAACCCACGCTTCGTGTTCATCCTTTAATTGTATCACCCCGCCCCGGCGCCGCCGTGTCCCGGCGCCCTTTTGGCGTTACCCAGAAGCCCAACCTGAACCGGCCGCCGAGCATGAGCCGTGTCTGCGCCTCAAGCCCGGGGAACGCACCAAAAATAATGAGCGTGATCGGCATGAGCGCCCATTGGAGGAAATAAATAAAGTAGTCGCGCAGACGCAAACGCAGGCCGTGCGCGCGCGGCGGCAATAAAAGGATGCTCAAGACCGCAGAGCTCACGATGCCGATCATGGAAAGCGAAATAATGAAGCGCGTGATCCGCGGCAGATTGTAAGAAAGCAACGTATTCGTAAAATGCTGGCCGCCAAGAAAGAGCGGCAACCATCCCAAGGCAAAGATCATGAGCGAGTTCGTGGCCCACGAATGGAATCCTTCAAACACGTTGAACGTCCAATAACGTTTTTTTGCGGCGGGAATTTCGGGATCGTGGCGAAATCCCTCCATCATGTACGGAATGTTTTCCACGCCCCACCCCCAGCGGCGTTGCTGCTTGTAAAGGTTTTTCAATGACTGCCAAAATGTGGGCGCCACGTTCGCGTCCATGGAGACCGGGTACAGGAGCGGCTCCACGCGGAAGTCGCCGTGATAGCGCAGGTAACACTGCCAGAAGATCCGCGAATCCTCCGAGACGATATCTTTGTTCCAGAAGCCGATGTCCAAAAGCACCGTGAGCGGAATGGATTGCGAAGAAAAAGAAGTAAGGCGCTCCGGCCGCGACTGCTGCATCATCTGCCAGAACGTGCACGAGAACGCAACGACGCGCGCAAGGGCCGGCGCCTCGTGGATGTTGTTCGTGAAAAGCGGGATCGGCTGGTAAATGGCGCGCAAACGGTTCGGCGCGGTAAGGAATACATATGCGAGCCGGCTAAAATATTCCGGGAAGACCTGCGTGTCTACGTCAAACACCGAAACAAGCACGCGGTCTGCAGGGATCGCGAGTGGGTCAAGCAACGTTTCTTTTGCACGCACCGCCGCCCATGTTTCATTCGATCCCTTGCCCGGGATCTCGCCGGGCAAACCAGCCGGATGCGCCGTTACCATAAACTTAAAAAACCGCGCGCCGAATTCTTTTTGGATGCGCTCCCCGCATTCGCGCGCCACGGCGCCCGCACGCGTCTCCGTTGCCAAGACCACGATCATCTTTTCCTTCGGATGGTGCGTTGCGAGCAAGTGCTCAAAACTTTCCCTCACCACTACATATGGCTCGTCATACATCGGCAGGATCACCACGTGATAGAGCTCTTCCCACCGCGGCGTGCTCGTGAGCTCGCGGAGCCGCGCGGACCAATTCGCTGCCAGATTCTCTTTCATTGCCGTGAAGGTGGCGCGAAGATGTAATGAAAGATAAATGGTCTTCAAAAGCCAATAGACGTCAAACAAAATGATGAAGATCGAAACCCACATAGGGATCAGCCACGAAAAAAAGAACATGCCCGCGATAGTGCCCCACGCGAACGCGC
>CAZNYI010000045.1:3176-6529 GCA_964577245.1 uncultured Candidatus Saccharibacteria bacterium | reverse complement strand
TGGGCCGCATCGTGGCGCGCGAGACGATCCCGGCGATGAAGAAGGCGCTTGGGGATTTTGGCAAGAACGGCGGCGACCGCACCCGCAAGATGAAGCTGTGGAAGAAGCAAAAACGCGGCAAGGAGCGGCTGCAGGGTATGGCCCGCGTGAATTTATCACCGGAGGTATTTAGAGAAATTTTGAAAAAGTAGGGCAAGAGGACACAAGAGTGCCTCTTGTGTCCTCTTGCCCATCCTTCGTTAAAATTTTAAACTACCAGTATGAAAGTTGTTGCGGCCGCAATCCTTTTTATCGTTCTGGTGCTCGTTGGTACCAAGGTGTATTCGTTCTTCATGCAGGAACAGCAGTTGAGCGGCGACCTTGCCGATATTGAAGCGCGCCTTACGAAAGCGCAGTATGACGAGACGAATTTGCGGGCGCAGGTAAAGTATCTTGCGAACCCGCTCAATTTGGAAAAGGAATTACGCGCGCGATTCAACTATAAAAAGCCGGGCGAGACGATGATCATTATTGTGCCGGAAGGAAGTTCCACTGCACCGAGCTCCGTGAATGATTAAAAAATTATTAAAGAACCTTTGACGAAATGGTAACGATGGCTACTATAAACAGTATGGGGAAAATGACACTTGAAAAACTCGCTTTCATGATGGGGAGCGAGTTTAAAAATATTGACCGGCGTTTCGACGAAGTACATGAGAGAGTCGACGATCTGACGCGTCACGTGGAAACGGGGTTCCAATCAGTTCGCGGCGCGATGACCGATATAAAAAGCGATATCCATGCCTTGAAGGAGGATATGAAAGAAGTGAAGGAAGATATTCATATCCACCATGCCGAACTTGCAAATCTTAACGACAGAGTAGAGCGTCTTGAGGAAGGGCGTATTCGCAGACCCTTTGAATAATAAAAGGATTAGTTTACAATACGTTTGTCGCGGGTGTAGTACAGTGGCAGTACAATAGCTTCCCAAGCTATGGACGAGGGTTCGATTCCCTTCACCCGCTCAGCCAGCAAAAAGAACATGTGCTTCTTGCCTCGTGCATAAGAATGAATTCGGCAAGAAGCACATGTTCTTTTTGCTGGCCGAGCGTGATGAGAAGAAATTAAAAAGAGGATTTAAAAAGAGGACAGCGGCGCGGAGCCGGTGTCCTCTTGTGGCATGCGCGGTTACTGCCGTATGGCCGCCTCCATTTGGATGATGGCGACGATCCCGTTTTGTATTGCCTCGCGCGTGAGCTGGGCCTTGTTGTGCACGCCCAGCTTACGCATCAGGTTGCACTTGTGCGCCTCAACCGTCTTCACCGACAAGTTGAGCGCGTTGGCGATGTCTTTCACGGTCGCGCCGGAGGCGAGAAGTGCAAAAACCCCCATTTCTCTTTTGGTCGGTGGGCGCCACGGGCGGGTAGTTTCCAAAAAGGAGAACGAACCCACGGTCGGGTCGACGAAGTGGTTCCCCGTGGTCGCTGCGGCGAGGGCCGTCTGGATCACTTTTCGCGTTGCGTCGAATGCGATGACGCCGCGGATGCCGTCCACGCGGAAAAGCGTGAAGAGGGTGAATGGTCTTAGTCCGCCTTGGTCGGTCATGATGACTACGGGGGGTTTTGGCGGAGGTTGCTGCTCTCGCAGGGCTAGCGCGTTTGTGCCGGCGGTGACGAGGTTGCCATACTGCGCCAATAGGATGACGTCGCATCGTCCCTCCGCATGGGATGGGTCGATGAACGTCCACTCGCTCTCTGTCTCGGCGCAGTCATGAAGGAGCACCTCTAATCCTTCTCTTAGCGCGGGAACATTCGTGCTTATCCCGATTCGCATGATTTCCTTTCTGTACCCGTGGTCGCGTTATTTAGGGATGCGCGTTGCAGGGGTCTGCTTCTGTTTTAAGCTACCACGGGCGGATTGTCGACCAATCCGAGTGTGATATTATGAAGACATGAATATTGCGACGAGTGCAACAAGGATGCAGTATCCGCTGAGCGCTAAAAAGATCATCAAGAAGACGATTGCAGGGACTATAGGGTGGATCGTGGCACTTTTTATTTTCGGGGCGATTGTGGCATATGTCGCCAATCAAGATCAGAACAGAAGCAATTATGTGGGCACCATGGCGTGGGTGTTTTTCGTATTGGTTGTGGTTTTTATAATAGCGGCCTATCTCTATGAGCGATGGTATTTTGCAACCTACTTTTATGAATTAGATGCTGACCACATTGTTATCCGCAAAGGGCCTATTACCCCCCGCGAGATCACTATCCCGTATGAGCGCGTCCAGGATGTTTATGTTGATCAAGATATTCTGGATAGGATGTTTGGCCTCTATGATGTTCATTTATCGAGCGCCACCTATGCGTCTGGCATGGAAGCTCATATCGACGGCGTGGAAAAGAGTGCTGCCGACGGTTTGCGCAAACAGATCCTTGATACTGTGACGGCTCGCATTAGCAAGAAACCACAACAATGAAAGAAAAAGATTTTCCGATAAGCGGTTGGTGGGCGTTGATCGGCCGCGTTGGGCGCAGCAAGGGTTCACGGGTTGGTCGTCCTCCTTTGTATTCACTCGTCATTTTCCCCGTGATCATTGTTCTATTTTCTATACTATATGCTTCCGCTTTGGCTAGGGCGCAAAGCTCTTCCCCGTTTTTAATCATCTTTATCGGATTCTTTGTCCTGCTCTGGATCGTTTTTACGTTGCCCGGGATCATTACGAACATTCTTCGTCGAAATAATTTTCATTTTTCCCTTGATGAGGCGGTGTTTACCGTGCAAGACGGTATTTTAAAAAAAGAACAGAGACAGTTTCCGTATTCGGTGATACAAGACGTTCAAGTGGCGCAGGACTTTCCGCATCGGTTATTCGGTCTTGCTGAAGTGGTGGTTGAAAATGCCGCAAGTTCCGGATTGGGATTTGGGGCAAAACCATCCATTGGGATTTCCGATAACCAGGTTATTATCCCTGCCTTGCGTAAGCAGGATGCAGAGAATTTGAAGGCCGCGTTCCTTCAAAAAATGCAACAAAACCGTTCTGTTGATACGGGTGCGGGTTTATAGAGCGCCGGCGGCAGTTATTCTTTCTTCTTGAACAAGCTGAGCACAAAAAGCGCGGCGGCGACCACAACAATGGTGGGGCCTTGCGCAATGCCGTAGTGCGCGGAGAGATAAAAACCGATGAGCATGGCAGCGACCGCGAGCGCCATAGAGGTTATAAGGAAATTGCCGAGCGAGTGGGTGAGTTGCCGTGCGGCAGCGGCGGGGATGATGATGAGCGAACCGACCAGCAGTGCGCCCAAGAACCGCAATGAGACGAGGATGGCGAGGCCGAAGAGCAGTAGGAACCAAAGATTCGTGGCGTTCACGTT
>CAZNYI010000045.1:0-3076 GCA_964577245.1 uncultured Candidatus Saccharibacteria bacterium | reverse complement strand
CGAGGATGGCGAGGCCGAAGAGCAGTAGGAACCAAAGATTCGTGGCGTTCACGTTCACACCCGCCGAGCTTGCAAGTTCGGGCGAGAAGAGCGCGATGATGAGCCGGTTGCGCAAAAACCAGAGTGCCGCGATGATCGCAATGCTCACTACCATGCCGAATATGAAATCGCCGGTTGAAAGATTTCCCAGTCCGCCAAAAAGTGCATCCACAAGCGCTTCGGTGGAATTAATGAGCAGCGCGCCGAGCGCCACCGATGCGGCGAAGATGACGCCGATCGCGGCTTCGGCGGAAAGCTCGGTGCTTTTTTGAAGGTGCCAAATGAGAAGAATGCCGGCAAGCAGTGTGAGTCCGCCGCCCACGAGCGGATTAATTTTCCAGATGATAGCGAGGCCGAGCCCGGGGATCGCGATATGCGACATCACATCGCCCGCAAGGATCGTGCGCTTCATGAGCGCGAAGGCGCCCACGAGGCCGGCCGCCGCCGCGGAGAAAATGGCAAGAATGATGGGGAAAGCATTACTCATGGTGTTCGTTCGGGTGATCGTCGTTTAAATGATGGTAATAATGGAAAAATTTGTGTGAGCCATAGAGTTCCTCAAGCACGTTTGGCGTGAGTGCTTTTTCGGGTGCGTCGAAACAAACGCCGGTTTTGTTCAGGCAGAGCACTTTGGTGGAATAGCGGTAGACGAAGCTTAAATCGTGCGAAACAAGGATGACGGTCATTTCGTATTGTTTCTGCAGCCGGTGGATCAGTTCATACATTGCTTCCTCGCCCGGCTTGTCTATGCTTGCGGTCGGTTCGTCAAGAATGAGCACGTTCGGTTTCCCGAGTAGCGCGAACGCAATAAGTGCGCGCTGGAACTGACCGCCCGAAAGGTGCCCCACGGAGGTCTTCATTAATTTTGCATCAAGGCCGACGGCGGCAACCACCGCGTCGATATCTTTCTTGGTGAGCTTGAGAAGTGCCGCTTTTGCGTTCAGCAAGTTGTTGAGGTTGATAGGCAGGTGCCGGTCGGCATCTATTTTTTGCGGAACGTAGCCGATGCGCACGCCAGGTGCCCAGGTGATCGTGCCGCGGTAGGGAATCATGCCGAGGAGCGCGCGGAGGAAAACGCTTTTCCCTGCGCCGTTCGGGCCAACGATCGCAAGCGCGTCGCCAGGCGCGAGCGAAAGCGAAACATGATCAATCGTGGTCTCGCCGCCGAAGGCCACGCTCACCTCAGAAACGTTCAAAAGGTCTGCCATACGATTCATTGTAACGTAAACAGTGTAGAATAGAAGTATGGAGCAACCGGCACGGCGCCCCCTGCGGTGGAAGCTGCGAAATAAGATATTTTTAGTGGTCTTTGTGGGCCTTGCGCCGGTCGTGGTTGCGGCAGCGTTGGGCATGGTGGTGGTGCAGAATGCGCACCGCGAGGACGTAGCGCGGCTTGAGGCGTCGGTGCTCACCCAAAAAGCGCAGGAGATAAATGATTATGTCGCGAGTAGTATTTTGGGCCATCCGCGGGTGGTGACCCCTGCCGGCGGCGGGATAGAAAATTCCACGTCGGCGCAAATGTTTACGGTCGAAGAGACCATGCAATTTTTACCGTTCCTCAACGCGGAGTCATTCGTGAACTTAAGCGGCAAAGAAACGGTGCGGGTTGATCGCACTCACCCCGATGGCTACGCCGTCGCGGACCTGCGCGACCTAAGCGCGACGCCCGAATTCCGTACGGCGCGGGCGGGCAGCTATTACGTCGGTTCCGTGACCTACGGCACGGGCATGCCCGCCGTTATTTTTTCTTCTCCTGCGACTGATGACGCGGGGAACGTGATCGGCGTGATTACGGGCAGTGCGGACCTTGCGCAAGTGCGGGCGATCGTCGCAAGCGGAACGATCGGGACCACCGGGTATCTTTATCTCGTTGATGCGCAGGGTGCGGTGATCGGTGGTGGTGGGCCGATGAACACCGCAGGAGTTACGGCAACGACGAGCGTGCCGTTCATTGGGAACGATCTTCTTACGGCCGAAACGCAGATGAGTTATAAAAACAGTTCCGGTGCGACGGTCATTGCGGCCGCAAAATATCTTCCTTCGCTCGGATGGGAATTGGTGGCCGAGTGGCCTGCAAATGAAGCGAATGCCATCGTGAACGATCTTTTACTGCGGAGCGCGCTCGCGCTTGCGGTGATCTTGCTCACGGTGCTCATTGCGTCGTTTTGGCTCGCCGCGCATCTCGCACGCCCGATCAAAAAACTGCAGGAAGGTGCTGCGCGTGTGGCGCAAGGGAATTTCAATGAAGGGGTGAACATACGAACGCGCGACGAACTGGAGGGCCTAGGGGCTTCGTTCAATGATATGGTGCAGGGGTTGAAGCAACTCCAAGCGTTGAAAGACGAATTTGTGTTCATCGCTGCGCACGAACTTCGCACCCCGGTCGCCGCCATGAAGGGGTATCTATCGCTCATCTTGGACGGTACGACGGGCGCGATCACCGAACCCACGCGGGCATATATAGAGAAGGTGATCGCTTCAGATAACCGTCTGGTGCAGCTCGTGAGCGATCTATTGGAGGTGGCGCGGTCGGAAGCGGGGCGGCTTACTATTAAAGTGGCGCCGACGGATATTGCGCCACCGATCCGGTCGGTCCTCGATGAATTGAAATCGCTTGCTGATGAAAAATCCGTGACGATGGTTTATGAGCCGCCTACGGATATGCCGCACGTGAAGGCCGATGCCGAGCGGGTAAAGCAGGTGATGGTGAACTTGGTGGGGAACGCGATCAAATATATGGGCGGCGCGGGAACGGTAACAATCGCGCACGAACTCGCCGCGGGCGCCGCGGGCGGCGGCGCGCACGTGCTGGTGACGCATGTGGCAGACACCGGTCTTGGCATTGCACCCGCCGCTCAGGAAAAATTATTTGAAAAATTTTACCGCGTGCAGACCGAAAAAACGCAGGATATTACCGGCACCGGCCTTGGCCTTTTCATTGTGCGCGAAATAATAGAGAAGATGGGCGGGAAGATATGGGCGACGTCGGAAGAGGGGAAGGGCTCGGTCTTCAGCTTCAGCTTGCCGCTCGCGGGGT
>CAZNYI010000044.1:3095-6583 GCA_964577245.1 uncultured Candidatus Saccharibacteria bacterium | reverse complement strand
GGCCGTCAATAAAAGCGCGGCAAAGAGAAATTTTTGGAAGCGGCAGGCGCGGGAAGGGTTGCGCACGGCAAAAAGTGCGGGAAATGATTTTCTTCTCATTCTCTCTCCGCGAGTGCGTGCCCTCACCAAAAAACAATTCAGCGAACAACTTCTTAATACGATCAAAAAATTAAAAAAATAACATGGCATATCTTTTTAACATTATCTTCTCTCGGCCCATTCTGAACCTTCTGGTTTATTTTTACGAGACCGTCGCAATTCGCGATTTTGGGGTTGCTATTATTCTGGTGACCATTCTTATCCGGCTGGTGCTCTATCCCCTTTTCCATAAAAGTGCCAAACAACAGATGGTGATGCAGCGCATCCAGCCGAAAATAAAAAAGATCCAAGAGTTGCACAAGAGTGACAAAGAGAAGCAGGCGCAGGCACTTATGGAGCTTTATAAGGAACATGGCGTGAATCCATTTTCAAGTATTTTCCTTCTCATTATTCAATTGCCGATCATGCTTGGGCTCTATTGGGTGGTGCGCTCAGGACTCACGCCGGGCAATCTTTCAGGCCTCTACTCGTTTGTCGCGCAACCGGGCACCATAAACCCGCTTTTCCTTGGCGTTTTAAACCTTGCAGTGCCGAGCGTTATCCTTATCCTCCTTGCGGCACTTGCGCAATATTTTCAAGCGCGCTTAGCCATCTACCGCAACCCCGACAGCACCGCCCCGCTTTCCGCCCCCGAAAAAATGGCGCGGCAGATGTCTTTCATTGGGCCGCTCGTCACCATCTTTATTTTCTACAGTCTGCCCGCGGCCGTCGGCCTCTATTGGCTCGCCACCTCGCTTTTCTCCATCGGCCAGCAAGTCATTATCAATCGGCACTTCAAACAAGGAGAGAGCGCCGCGATCTAGGGCTTCTGTTTATTCGCCCCCCTTTATTGAGAAAAATCTTTGTTTTAGGAATTCTGTAAGCGCCGACATCTCAGCTTTCTCGCGCGCCAATTCCTCTTGTAGGGCAGGAATTTGATCTGCAGATATCTTTTTTGGATTCTTTTTTCTGCTTTCGATTCGAAAATGACCACCCGCTCCAATGTCTTGTATGCTGAGCTGCATTTCCGGCGAAGCAATGTCACTTTTTTGGAACTCGGCGAATAAATCAAAAAATCTTTTTCTTAAAATAATATTTTCCTCCCGCACCGCTTTATATTCTTCAGTTTCTTCCACGCCATGCTCTTTAATGTAATTCCAATATGCCTTTCCCGCCTCGCCCCCTTCGCTTAATTTATCGGGCGAGATGTGAAATTTGTCGGCAATTTGCTTTCTGATTTCTTTCTCGCCAACAAACCGTTGCTCTGGCTCATTGAGGCCGACAGCAATGTAAGGATGTAATTTGGGCAGCCTTCCCGGACGTTCCTCGAAATGCCCCTCGCACGATCCATAGGTCGGAAAACCGTTTACATTAAACGCGGCGACGGTTTCCCTGGCCCCGTCATCAATTCGCTTGCCCAATCCGTCCACAACGTTTTCGAGGCGTTGCAACGCCTGCCGCCACACCTCTTTTTTCTCGTTCGGAATAGGAAGAATCTCCATGCCCCAATGATAACAAAAACATCAGCCGAAGGTACACACGATTTGACGGAAAGCCCCATCAGCGATATAATATTGGCAGAAAAATTAAAAGGGCGGCGACCAACGCCAGGAGACCGTTATGAGAAGAGTGGTGTTTATCGGTGCGTTCATGACGCTGGCCATTCTCGCTTGTTGCTGGGCGGTTCAGTATAACGAGAAGTTGATTCGGGTCGAGCGCGAAGCCTATCTCTCCGAGCAGACCCGCCTGATAATTGATTTCAGGGCGGCCATCAACAAGGCTCGCGACGAAACAGTCGGGCCTTGTGGGAAACAGTTGGTTATGATCGTCAACCCACCCGAAGGGCTTGTGGGGCACGAGCGAGCCGTGGTGCTGATGGGTGTCGTGATCAACGAGATCGATCCCACAGCGCTACGATTAACTGCAAAGTCGGACGGGACCGTTGAGCTCTGGGCGGGCACGGCAAGGATCGGAGGGCGGCTCTCTCCAAGCGGCTGCATGGCTCTATGGCAGCGGGAAAAGTGAGCGGCGAGGTGGGCGGCCCTTCTAGGACCGCCCTTTTAAATCTAAGCTCACAAACTATTTACGATTTTAGATTTAAAAAAACACTCGGGCTCTGCTGGGGCATGGCATTATGCTTTAGGGAGGATCGCGCAGCCCCGCTCAGCATGGTCCGAAAACACATTTGCGTGTTTTCGGTGAGCGGGGCGAGCGCTCAGGAAAAAATCCCCGTAGGGGGATTTTATTCCGTCTCCCTAAAGCATAATGCCATGCCCCAGCAGAGCCCCCGCTTGCGTTTGTTCTAAAAATATGGAATAGTACTCTCATTATGGATTCCTGGGAAACGATCACAAAAAAGATGGTGGAGTTCATGGGCTTTCGCGACTATCACATAGAAATGAAGCTCGAAGAAAAACGTGGCTCCCTCTTTATTTACGATGGCGGCGTTTCGTTCAAAGAGAATATCCCGGGGATTGTTGAGAGCGTAAATCACCTCTTCCAAATGATCGCGAAGAAGAATTCAACCGAACTTATCTTCCTTGATGTGAACAATTACCGGCAGGAGCGTGAAAATTTGATCGGGGAGCTTGCCCGCGCGGCGGCAAAGAAAGTGCTTGCAACAAAAGCGGAAGTTTCTCTCCCCGCGATGAATTCATATGAGCGGCGCATTGTGCATGTTGCGCTTGCGATCCATCCGGAAGTAAAGACTGAATCAATGGGCGAAGGAAAAGAGCGGTACGTTATTATTAAGCCGATATAAAACCACCCGCAGTGGCGGGCGGTTAGTGTTAACTACCGAGCGAGATCGCGTAGAGTTTTTGGTCGTAGCGGTTGACGAAGAAAAGAATCCGATTGAATAAATGTAGGTTCACGGCGTCCACGCTTTGTGCCGGGGAGAGGATGGTGTCCACGGCGCCGGTATCGGTGTGAACGCGGTAGAACGTGTCTACGGTAAAGAGTGCCATCTCGTTGTAGGTATCCGGCAGCCAGGCGCTCCCGAACCCGTCCTGGTCCTGTGGTACGGCGCAATAGAGGGCAAGGTAGGGCGTTCCCGGCGTGGTGGCGGTGGTAGACGCTTCGCGGTTAAAAAGGCACTTCGAAGGCATAGTGAGAAAATTCATATTTTGGATGGTATTCCCTGAGGCGCCCACCAGGCGCAATTGTCCGCCGACACGCGGAGTGTTTGCCGAGAATGCGAGGCCGAACGGAGTCGTGCTTGCATTCGTCGCGGCGCCGCTCCAGAGCGCGCTAAATCCGGGCGTTTCAAGGGCGATCGGAGCGAGGGTTTTGTTTTGTGCGTTGTAAAGCAACGCAGACCCGTTTGCGAGCGCACTTGGCTTATCAAAAAGAACAATATTATTAGTGCTGGGCCATACGGCAGAAAGATCCTGCGCATGGAGGGAAATCAA
>CAZNYI010000044.1:0-2995 GCA_964577245.1 uncultured Candidatus Saccharibacteria bacterium | reverse complement strand
CTCAAAAAGGTCGCCTGCCCATTCGCGATAGTCGCAATTTTTCCGTCCGGCTCCACGACGGTGGTATGATTTTGTGCGTCAACAAAATAATCCAAAACCGGTTCATTCGAAACAACGCCGAATTGTGTAGCGACCCCCGTGGTGCCCGGTGCGCCGCCGTTCGGCAAAGTGCCACTGGTGTTCCCGGTGGTCTCGCCTGTCCCCGTCTGCGTTCCGGTGGTTGGCAGCGTTCCCGTTTCACCGGTTCCTGTTGCGGGAGCGGACGATGCGTTGCGCACAACAAAAAACCAATACGCCCCAAGCGCAATGGCGACAATAATGAGAATCGAGAAAATTATAATTATGTAGCGTTTCATTTTAGTTCGTTATCTGCATCCATAGATTGCGCTCCCGGAGGTTGCGTTCGGATTATTATCTGTTCTTGTGCAAGAATATCTGGTATTGGCACAATTTCCCGGGTGGTTTGGCGGAACGCCGCAATCGTTTACTACAGCATTGGATTTGCATCCCCATACAACAGGGCTGGCTTGTGTTTGTACGCAAGACTGAGGGTTGCCGCTCGCATCATTAGGGCACGAGCCATTGTCCTGTCCGCCACAAGAAACCTTCCCGCTGCTATTTTGGCAAGAACACTGGGCCGTGCCGTTTGGATCGGTCTGCGTGTTGACGGGGCTGCTCCCCGCTGGGCAAGTGAGCGATCCACAAGCACCCTGCCCCGTTCCGGCCCCATATGCCCCTGACGGAGCAGCGATCGGCGTCAATCCTTGAATATTCAAACCAACAATTTGAGGGTTGACGGTGTAGAGGATAAGATACGCGCCCGCCAAAAGGAGCAGGCCAAGCAGTGCGCTTGTGATCCATGCCTTCCCTTCCGTTTCTGATGATGGATTCCCCTTCCCGACGGCATACCGAATGCCGCCGTAAACGATGGCGCCGAAGGCGAGGATGCCTGAGACGATGAGAGCGAACGAATAGAAGCCATTAATATATCCGGCGGGGTTCGCGCCGGCGCTGCCCGATGCCGGCATGCCGGGGAGGTTGGGGTTTATAGTTACTGCGTGAGCGATCGCGGTAAAAAAGTTCATAGCTATTTTTGATAGGTGAGATTTTTTGATGCGACCGCTATGGTTGAGTCGTTTGGATTCTGTATGGTGAGCGAGACTGCGGTCGTAAAATTGGACGGAGTACCATTGGGGAGATTGATATGAAGGACGTCGGGATTCTCCTGACTCGTTCCCGTGGCGTCATTTACAGACCATCGGAAGGAAAGCGCCGATGGAGATGCGCTGAAAAAATATGGCAACGCATTCACGGTTATTTGGCTGTCCGAAAATTTATCATTAGGATGGGGCGCATAGATCACCGCGATCGGGCGCACCACGGGGATCGTTATCTCGTGTATTAAAATCCCACTTGCATAATCCGGCAATTCAACCCGCAGAGTAAGCGTTCCGAAAGAACCGCCGAACGGAGAAAAAGTTATATGTTGCGTCCCGACGCCGCCACCCAAAAGCGTGTCGTTCAAATACCAATAGATCGTTTGAGAACTTAGATCAACGGGTTGTCCGTTGGAAATGAGTGTAAGCGATGCGGCGATCTGTGACTGCGCATTTGGAAGTGCCTTTCCGGCATAAAAAAGCGGCACGAAACTGCTTTGCGCGCGCCAGGTTATTAAAAATTGCGGCCCGGACGATTGTGTTGTTTGGGCGTTTGCCTGAAGAGCAGTAAAAAGCGTGAAAGCGAACGCGGCAACAATAAGAGCGCTCACCAACACCGATTTTTTCAAAAAACCATTTTGCGCCATATTTCTATTATATCACACCGCGCATTGCTTCTTTCTATGCTGCCAAAGGTAGCTCTTCTTCACCTTCGTCCTCATTCTCATCTTCTTCCTTCTCTTCTTTTGGTTTTTCCTCTTCCTTCGGCCGGAGTCGGTCCATCCACTTTTTAAGCTCCTCCGCTCTTTCGCGAGCCTTGCGAGCTTTTTCCTCGGCCTCGGTCTCCGGCTTTTCCGATGTTTCTTCTTCCGGAGTTTTGGTTGGTCCTTTGTCGGTCGGTCCCTCGGAGAGTTCTTTTTCAAGCTCTTCCATGGGCGGCCTCTCTTCGCCAAGCGCTTCCGGTGCAATCTCGGGCCCGCCGGCTCCCTCCGCGCCAACTCCTTCCTCCCCGGCCCCTGCTCCAGTTCTCCTGCCCCTGCGCGTGCCCTCCTCTGTGGTTTCAGCTCCTTCTTCTGTTGCTTCAGCTGCTTCGGCTCCCTCCGCGCCCGCTGCCGTTTCCGCGCCCGCGGCTCCGGCTTCTGCGGCGCCACTCGCCGCCGTGGCACCCGCTTCAGCGGTCGCTGCTCCCGCCTCTGTAGCTGCGGCTCCTGCCTCAGCCGCCGCCGTTGCACCGGCTTCTGCGGCTACTACGCCCGCCTCAGCTCCTGCTTCTGCGGCAAGGGCACCGGCCGCTGCCGGTGCTGCTGCGCCGCCCGTTGCTACAACGGCGGCCGCAAGCAATGCGTCCTCAGCAAGCTGGGCGATAAACTTATTAGATAAAAGTATTGCGAGCCACGCTCCAAGAGAAAGAATTAAAGGAATTGGGAGAATAAAAGCTATAACGAGCGTCAGTTTTGCCAGGAACCCTTGCGTCTTCGGCCACAAAAAACCATATGCCATAGCACCGGCAACATAATGCGGTATCAATAAAATACAAAGAAGATCGCCGACGGCGGCCGTCACAAAAATAGTGACCGCTTCGGTGCCGAACCAATCTATTTTTTTATCGTCCTCCATGTGGATGTGCCTCGTGCGCGCTATACGTCTTTTTTCTCCTCAAGCAACTGCTCGGGGTTCGTGGTGATGATCTGGTCCTCAAAGTACGACGGCACGATCTGGATGGCCACGTGGCGCTTGCCGGCAAAGAAGATGCCGGTGCCGACTTCCGCGCCGAGTAAAAAGTTTTTTTCGGCGTCCGTGAGGTCAAATGATTTTGCAACGATATCTATGGTCGCCGG
>CAZNYI010000043.1:4475-6764 GCA_964577245.1 uncultured Candidatus Saccharibacteria bacterium | reverse complement strand
ATGTGCGCGAAAAAGTGGAATCGGTGTGCCGGAATCTTTTCAAAGGGCAAGAAAAAGAAATATTGGAGCGCCTTATGTATTTGAAGCGCGACATTTCCGAATATCGGATCGTCGTGAAACTGCAGGGACCCATCCTCCGTTCGCTCGTTGCGAAAGGTAAAAAGTTCTGGGACGCGGACGACACCGAGGCCTATTTGAACGACCTTGCTGGTGACCACCTGAAAGTAGTGGAACAACTCGAGGACTATCGCGAGACCATCTCCGACTTCGAGGAAACGAACAATCAGCTCATGAATATCAAGATCTCAAATGTAATGAAGACCTTCACGGCACTTTCGTTCCTCACCTTCCCGTTCGTGCTCATTGCCGGCATCTTCACCATGAACACGCGCGACATGCCGATCGTGAACCTCCCCGGCGCTTTTTGGATCATCGTTGGCTTCATGGTCGCGAGCATGCTCGTGCTGGTGTTGTATTTCAGAAAAAAGGACTGGTTTTAGTTTTCAATGAAGCAGGTTTTTCTTAATCGAAACGAAGCACCGTATCCGCCGCCGAAGAAAGTTTTGGACGTCTTGCAACGGTTCGACGTTGACCACGTGGGCCGTTATCTCGAGGGTTACTACCACTCGGCCCTCGTCTCCAAGCTCTCGAAAAAGTTCAAGATTCCGGAGCAACAGATCGTTATCTCGTACGGCGAAGAGGACTTTTTTCGTACCGTTTTCGACACCCTTAACCCCAAAATTGATTCCGTCCTATTGTCGGATCTCCACTACTCCTATTTTGACGAATACCTGAACCCGAAAAAAATATCGCTTCACACGTTCAAAACCATTGAGGGCGACGGCGCCTTTTCATTCGATATAAATGATTGCATTAAGCAATATAAAAAAGTGCGGCCGAGCGTTCTTATTATTGTTTCGCCCAACAATCCTACCGGCGACGCAATTCCCCTCGTCGATCTCAAAAAAATATTGGCGGCCGTCAAAAAAGAAACGCTCGTCGTGATCGATGAGGCCTATTACGGTTTTGACGAGCACTACGACGAGAAAGGGTTCCTCTTGCTTCTGAAACGATACCCTAACGTGATGCTGTTGCGCACGTTTTCTAAGTATTACGGCATGGCCGGCCTGCGCATCGGCTTCGCGCTCTGCGGCAAGAGCGTGGATCCACTCCTGCATTATCAAACCCGATATCTCGGTTTTAGTAGAATATTGGAAGAAGTGGCGGTTGCCGCGCTTGAATCCGACGACTATTACCGCCATAATGCAAAGAAGGTCATAGCCGACCGCGAATTCTTCATACGAGCGGTGGAGAAATTAGATGGCGTAAAAGCGTTCCGCTCGAAAACCAATTTCGTCCTTTTGCGCGTTGACCGAACGACGATCGGCCCTCTTGGAAAGTTGCTGGAAAAGCAAAGAGTAATTATCGTCAAATTATTCGATGGTAATTTCGTTCGCGTAACGGTAGGATGGACCAAGGAAACAAGAAATTTCCTAAAACTCTTAAAAATCGTTACTCATTCAAAATGATAAAGCTCTACGACTCGCTCTCGCGGGAAAAGAAAGAGTTTCCGGAGGTGGCCATCCAGAAGAAAATCCGCTTTTTTGTGTGCGGCCCGACGGTCTATGACTATGCACATATCGGCCACGCACGGACGTATCTTTTCTTTGACTTCTTCGCACGCTATCTTCGCACGCAGGGATACGACCTCTTCTATCTCCAGAACATAACGGATGTTGACGACAAGATCATCAAGCGCGCAGCAGAGGAACATAAAAAAACCGAGGAAGTCGCTCAGTTCTTCACGGAGGCATATTTGGAAGACATGGAAACGCTCGGCATCGCCATGACCGACGACGAAAATGATCGCGCCAACAAAATTCTTTATGCCCCCGCAACGAAATTCATTTCGCAAATCGTGGCGCAAGCAGAACGACTCATTGATAAGGGCTATGCCTATAAGATAGAGGGTGATGGTTGGTATTTCGACATTACGAAAGATGCCGACTACGGAAAGCTTTCCGGCCGCACCGCACTCCAGGCGGAAGACTCCGTTTCGCGCATTGATGAGGCGATTGAGAAACGCAACAAAGGCGACTTCTGTCTTTGGAAGTTTTCAAAGCCCGGCGAGCCGGTCTGGACGGCTGCGATCGGCAACGGCCGCCCCGGATGGCACATTGAAGACACCGCCATCACCGAATTTTATTTCGGGCCGCAATACGATATTCACGGCGGCGGCGTTGATTTGAAATTCCCCCATCACGAAGCGGAGATCGCGCAGCAGGAATC
>CAZNYI010000043.1:0-4375 GCA_964577245.1 uncultured Candidatus Saccharibacteria bacterium | reverse complement strand
CCGAACGGGAATTATCCAGAGCCAGTAAACAGTTTGAGCAGTCCGACGCCTTGCGAAAGGAAATAAAAGGCCTAGGATATGAAGTTGAGGATACTCCTCAAGGACCTTTCTTATGGCCATCTCAAAAAAATCACAATTAAAGATCCCGCCGCAGAATCTTGACGCCGAGCAGGCGGTGTTGGGCAGCGTCTTGATCGATAAGAACGCGATCTTCCGCGTGGCGGACGTGCTCGTGGCCGACGATTTTTATTCTCCCGCGCACGGGAAGATCTATGAAGCGATCATCACGCTCTACGAAAAGCGCCAGCCGATTGACGTGATGACCGTCGGGAATTTTCTGAAAGAAAACGATCTCTTGCAGAACATCGGCGGTTCCAGCTATCTTGCCGATCTTACGAACCAGGTGACCACGGCCTCGCACGTGGCGCACTACGCCGGCATCGTGAAAGAGAAGCGCGTCTTGCGCGACCTCATTAAGGCCTCGGCCGAGATCACGGAGGATGCGTTCGGTTCGGCACAAGGGCAGGAGCTGGAAGACCTGATGGACAACATTGAGCAGAAGATCCTTTCTATCTCGCAAAAATCCGTTCCGCAGAACTTCATTCCGCTCAAAGAAGAATTGAAGGGTGCTTACGAACGCATGGCGAAGCTTGCGGATGGCGGCGGCAAATTGCGCGGCGTGGGAACCGGCTTCACCGCCGTCGATAACAAGCTTTCCGGTCTGCAAAAATCCGACCTTATTGTTTTGGGCGCACGGCCTTCCACGGGAAAGACCGCGTTCGCGCTCGACATTGCCCGTCACGCGGCGATGGCCGGAAACACCGTGGGTATCTTTTCGCTAGAAATGTCGCGCGAACAGGTGATCGACCGCATCATCTCCGCAGAATCGCAGGTGCCACTCTGGAATATTTTGACCGGCCGCATCAAGACCGACATGGACTTCAGCATGATCCAGGGCGCGCTGGACCGCCTTTCCGCCACAAAACTTTTCATAGACGATTCCCCTTCGCTCAATATCATGCAGATGCGTTCCATGGCGCGCCGCCTGCAGGTGGAGCACGGTCTGGACCTTCTGATTGTGGACTATCTGCAGCTCATCCGCCCGCGCACGAATTCCGACAACATGGTGAATCAGGTCACCGAGATCTCGCGCGGCTTGAAGGCGCTCGCGCGCGAATTGAAAGTACCGCTCCTTGCCGTCTCGCAACTCTCGCGCGGCGTTGAACAACGCGACCACAAAGTGCCGCGGCTCTCCGATCTGCGCGACTCCGGCTCCATCGAACAGGATGCCGACATCGTGATGTTCCTGTACCGCAAAGACAAGGCGGCGGATTCACTCGACATCGGCGGCGACGGCAGCGGGACCGCCAACAGCTTCGGAAGCGGCGAGAACACCACGCAGATCCTTATTGCAAAGCACCGCAACGGCCCCATCGGCGAAGTGGAAGTTGCCTTTGATGCCGAACGGGTCAGCTTCAAGACCATCGACAAGCGATATAGCGAACTGCCGGCGCTCTAGGTGCGAGGGCGGGGCGCACGTGGTAAAATAGCTGCATGAAGCTTCCTGCGCCACTCCAAACTGTCGTTGACGAACTTTCCCGTCTGCCCTCCATCGGGCCGCGCCAGGCGATTCGGCTTGCGTTTTATTTGATCGGTGAAGGGAAGCAGAATATCCGCGGACTCGCGCTCGGCGTTGCCGGGCTCGCGGACATCAAGATCTGCGAGCGATGCTTTTTTATCCACCAGAATGAAGGCACGCTCTGCGACATCTGCAAAAATCCGCAACGCGCACAGGACGTTATTATGATCGTTGAAAAGGAAACAAATCTCATTTCACTTGAAAACACCCATAAGTTCACCGGGCGTTATTTTATTGTTGGCGAGATCCCAAAGACCGGACTACTTGAGGACTGGCAAAAAACACGATTGCAAAGTTTGAAAAAGGCGATCGAAGCGTTGCCCGGCGGCAAAGCGGACGAGATCATTATGGCTTTTAACCCCACTTCGCTCGGCGATCTGCAGGCATCGCTCCTCATGAAAGAGCTCGTGCCATTCGCCAAAAAAATAAACCGGTTGGGGCGTGGGCTCCCAACCGGTGGTGAAATAGAGTTTGCGGACGACGAAACGCTCTCATCCGCGCTGGAACGAAGGGCGTAGCGGGACTACATGGCCGCGACGGCGACTTCGAATATGCTCTCGGCAGCTCCCACGGCACCCGTGAGAAGAGACAGAACCTCCTTCGCGAAGCCGGCGTCAGCCCATTGCGCGCGCGCCACGATTTTGAGCGTCCCCGCAAGTTGTCGGGCCTTGTTTATGATTCCCGGAACCTCGGCTGCGTTTTGTATGCCAACCCCGTTCGTTAACCGCCCAACCAAGAACAGGGCGGGCTGCGAAAGCGGAACGGTCGGGATGCCGGGGACGGGATCGAAGTGGTTCATCGAAAGCTCTTGGGCCAATCCCTCGAAGAACTCGGCGAGGGTCACCATCCGATGCACCGTCTCCCTGGGGATAATCACCAGCCGATTGTCACGGCAGCGCTGGCAGTAGTCCTTGAACGCGCTCTGCAACCGCAAGAGCAGCATCCCAAGAAACACCGCTCCATTCTGATACTCCACTGACTGCATTTGTTTGATTCCTCCTCTGCGCACATTCTGCCATAGAAGATAGTTTTTGTAAATATCACGCGCAACTTCTTACTATTGACTAAAAATCACCGCGCTGTTATTTTCTAATCAGTAGCCCGCATTGATGCCTTCTTAAGGAGGGGGCGCACCGATGGGCACGACAACGAACGCAATGATGAGCGCGCTTCTCACGCCGAGCAACACAGACTTCCTGTGTGTTTTCGGCAAGACCGAAAGGAAGAAGGGAGAGGAGGTTCTCATCGGCAAGGGAGTCCCCATGACGTGGGACACCGTGAACGGCGTCACCGTTCTCTACGACGAACGCGGTAACCCGTGGGTACACCTCGGGAAGCTCAAATTCTCCGACCCCACCCTGCGTCGGGGCGCCTACGTTCCTTTTGCAAGCGATGGCGGAATCGCCATCCGCTTGCTGTTCCACTAGTCGAAAATCGCGCGAACTCCGCGCACGCCGCCAGGCATCTGGCGGCTTTTTCATTCCAAAATAAACTACCCGTGGCGCACCACAAGCACGTCGCCATCCTTCACTTCATATTCTTTTCCTTCTATACGCACCCAGCCTTTTTGTTTCGCCTGCGTCCAACCACCCGCCGAGAGTAATTTATCGTATTCAATCACTTCCAGCCGGATGAACTTGCTTTCAAAATCGGTGTGGATGACGCCCGCTGCTTGCGGCGCCTTCGTGCCGCGCACAATGGTCCACGCGCGGGTTTCGTCTTCGCCCGTCGTAAAGAAGCTTGCAAGACCGAGTATCTCATATGCTTTTTTGATGAGCTCCGGCACGGCGGCATCGGCGGCCGAAAGATCGGCAACCAAATAATCCGCGCCAAGCGATTTTATTTTCTCAATAAGTGCGGGCGGCACTTCGGCTTCCGTTCCATTCAAAAGATATAGCTGCCGCTTCATCGTTAAAAGATTCAGGTCCGCAAGGCGCGCGTTCAGCGCAAAATCGTGCACCAGCGCGGCATCGCCCAACGGCAAGTCGCCCGCCTCCAGCCGCTTTTTAAGGCGCTCCAGAAGCTCTTTATCTTGCCCTGCTTCCTTCTTGCCGCTTCGCGCTTCGGCATCTATCTTTACATGGCGCTTCCCGACCGCGTCCAGATCTTTGAAAATAAGTTCGCTATTGATGATCTCCAAATCGCGCAACGGGTC
This sequence comes from uncultured Candidatus Saccharibacteria bacterium, assembly GCA_964577245.1. Taxonomy (GTDB): domain Bacteria; phylum Patescibacteriota; class Minisyncoccia; order UBA6257; family 2-01-FULL-56-20; genus CAVYIK01. The sequence goes on along the minus strand of CAZNYI010000043.1, from coordinate 581 downwards.
CACAGAATTTTCCACATGGATGATCTCCGGATTTTCAAACACGCGCAGCACAATCACGATCGCCTGCGTCTCGCGGATATTCGCAAGGAATTGATTACCAAGCCCTTCGCCTTTGTATGCGCCCTTCACGAGTCCGGCGATATCAAAAAATTCCACGACGGCCGGGATCTTCTTTTTTGATTTACTCAAAATATTCAGTTTTTCCAGCCGCTCGTCGGGAACCGAAACGATGCCCACATTCGGGTCAATCGTAGCGAACGGATAGTTCGCGATCGTAATTTCCTGTTTGGTGAGCGCTTTAAAAAGAGTGGACTTCCCCACGTTCGGAAGCCCCACGATGCCTACTTCTAATTTCATGACTTCCCTATTCTATATCGCTTCGTGTTAATTCTCAAATGAGGACCAGATAAAGAACGGCCGCTCCCACGCTTTTGGCGAAGGGGGCGGCCGAGGACTGCAAGATGTCGATGGAGAAATTCGCTGCTTCTACTTCTTCTTCGGCCCTCTCCGGAGCGGATCGAGCGGCGGACACAACGGCCCTGGCGACCAAGCCAGATCTTGCTTCGCCCGGAGGGGACGTT
>CAZNYI010000042.1:0-7486 GCA_964577245.1 uncultured Candidatus Saccharibacteria bacterium | reverse complement strand
CAACGTGGCAACCGATCCCGCACCTGCGACTTGTCGAACAAGTCGAACTGGCGCTGAACTCCTGCCAACTGAAAATAGTTAGCCAAGCGCATTGCTTGTCCCAAGATACATCGCGCTACTTCGGGCTCATGCACATTCGCAACGGGCGCGAGGAATCCGATTACGCTTGGGTGCTGGGCTTGCGCAACTCGCATGACAAAACCTTCCCGGCAGGAATTGTGGCCGGGACGCAGGTATTTGTCTGCGACAACCTCTCCTTTGGAGGAGAAGTGAAGTTCGCTCGCAAGCACACACGCTTTATCGAGCGTGATTTACCGAATCTGGCTGCACGAGCCATTGCCCGGCTTGTCGAGAAATGGCAAACGCAGGAACACCGCATTGCCGCTTACAAGGATCGTTCGCTCTACGACAGTGAAGTTCACGATCTCCTTGTCCGCGCACTTCTCATTGGTGCCATTGGTTCGCGCACAATGCTGCCGGTGTTGAATCAATGGCGCAATCCAGCGCACAATGACTTCGCGCCGCGCACTGCATGGAGCCTATTCAATGCGTTTACTGAAACGCTCAAGGGCGAAAACCTGATGGCTTTGCCAAGGCGCACGGAAGCACTTCATCTGCTTCTCGACCGGCACGTTGGTCTAGTTGAAAGGGAAGCGCCCCATGCGGAATTGGCCGTTGTCGGTGCGAATTAAAAATCACAGTAGCAAGACCCGCCTCCATTGGCGGGTCTTTTTTTATCGTGCCGGTCAAACCGACAGGCATCAATTTTTGGGGACGAGCACGATACGAAACCCTAAATCCTGGCTCCGTAACGTGGGGTCAAAATGATTTCGCTCGGCAGAATGATCAAGCATGGCAGGCTGCATAAAACTACCGCCGCGAAGTGTCCGCGCGGTTCCGGTGGAAGGGCCGGTTGGATCGGTAACGCTTCCTGCGACATTTGGAGCATACCAATCGAGACACCATTCCCATACGTTACCCAGCATGTCGTAAAGACCCCAGGCATTAGGCTGTTTCTGTCCAACCGGGTGCGTTGTCTTCGCAGAGTTACCGTCATACCATCCAAAATTGTCAAAGTTGCTTGATATGTCCCCGAAATAATACCAAGAGGTGGTGCCTGCTCGGCAGGCGTATTCCCATTGTGCGTCAGTCGGAAGAGTGTATTCGTAGCCATTAGGCAAGAGGTTTGCTGCGATTTCCGATGCCGTCAATTTACGGCAGAATTCCATTGCCGCTTCCCAAGTTACGAAGTGCATTGGAAAATTTGGGCCACTGCCGCCAACGGGCATCGCATCCGTTCCTGACAATAATAATTTTCCAAGCAGGTTGAGCGCCTTGTCCCTTTCCTGTGTCAACGTTGTGCCCATGACTGCTTGCCATTGAGACTGAGTAACAAGGTTTTGTGCCATCCAGAAGCCTTTGGTTAATGTAACTTGGCTCTGTGGCACTTCCTCACTAAAGGCAGTCGGTGAGCTTCCAGACATAAGTTTTGCAGCCAATGTGCGCTCGTCCGCTGTAATGCCTTTGGTAAATGTGCCGGGCGGAATCCACGCAAATCCCATATTCAAAGGAAGCACAAACCATGTCATTCCTTGCTGTGGAATATTCACCTCATCTGCGAACTTCTTCATCTTGGCACGATAGGCGTCAACTGAAGGAAGGTTGGGGTCAGTAGTAACAAAAAGGGAGTCCTGGCCCACGTTTTGAACCGTAACCATTTGCTCTGCGCCATTGTCATTCTGACTCTGCCACTGAATACTGGAAAGGGTCGGTGCGATGTTGGAGTCTTTCACCTCAATCTGGAGAGAGCCTGTTACTTGTGTGTGGGCTGGTGAAGCAAGCTCATAGACCCTAACGTTTTGAGAACCGGGCACAACGGTATTGAGGCGGAAACGGTTCACCGTGTTTTTCGCAATCATATAAGGTGATCCGGCTTGAAACTCCGGCCATTGCGGCGGCTGCACTTTTGCTAGGCGATAGAGGTCAACTGTCTGTTCAAGAACAATCGAAGCCGTAAATGTGTGTTTGGTGTTGTCAGTCAAACTGCCGTCAGGAAAATTGACCTTAACGTTAGGTTGGGAATAAGCGTTGTTGGGTCTAAAATTTCTCGACGCATCAATTCGCACGGCGTCAGAGACGGTTCGTTCTATCGTCCGCTTCAAACTCAAGGTTTCGGCAGCGTCAACCGAGGCAACAAAGGCGTGGCGGCTTTCGACATAGTTTTGCAAGGTCTGTTGCGTGGACGAGTCCTCAAGAATCAAAGCCCCCCGTGGCAACTCCATCCTGGATGCCAAGCCGGAAAATTCAGAAGGGGCTTGGGGCCAGTTTATTTTATCAATTGTCCAGGCACGGTGCTTTGACCAATTGTTCAATGCGTCTGCGAATGACCAACTGCGGGGGACTTTACTGCCCGAAAAATCCACTTCTACTGAAATCTGAACGCCCTCCGGTTTGGCGACAGCATAGATTGGTGAAGTCCTACTATTGGGAATGATGGGGGCCAAGTCTTGGGGAAGCGAACTACGCTGAGTTAAAGCAGTTGCAAAAGCCTGCGGATCATCGCCCTTCTCAAGAGCGCGACGGGCAAAATCGTCGGTGCTGTAAAGAGGGGCAATAAGTGCCAACGTTATTTTGGCCTTCCCGCTTACCTGTTCGCCAGTTTTGTCAAACTTTGGTTCTGTAGTCAGAACTTTGAAACGTTGAAAACCCGTGGGCATTTTGGTCGCAATTTCGGTTACAAGAACTTGATTGGATGGTGCTACATTGGCCTGGTTGTCATAAATGACGGGTGCGATATAGAAAACTCCCACAGCTAAAATTAGACAAGCAATTGTGACGCAATGCGGTTTGCGAAATTTCCAACTTTCGCTTACTCGCGACTGTCTGAATAAAATCAACTGGACTACTGCGCCGCTTGCCAGAAGTGCACAGGCCAGCCAAAATCCTTCTTGAATCGAGAGCACCTCACTGCCTCGGGCCGCTACTTGATCAAGGGAAGATTTCAACATGAATAGTGAGGCAACTCCGATGAATCCACTCACCGCACTTAGAAAAAGGCCAAACGGTTTACGAGAGATCGCTAGGATTAAAGCGACGATAGTAAGTCCAAGAACGAGAGAGGCATTGGGAGATAATCCGCCCTTTCCCGTTATCAGTGAAAATCCGCTTACAGAGACCTGATGCTGTTGATTCGTCGCCTCCACGAAAGGCAAAAGGAAGCAAAGCACTGCGAGCACAAACAATAGCCACGAAAATTTCTTCGCCCGCGCCATGCGGTCAACTTTTATCGGAGCCGGGGAAGGCGTGTCATTGGAGGGGCTTACTGGTGCCGTTGATGTTGCGGGTTCGGCATTGACCTTGCTGAATTCGACCCAGCCGGATTCACCTTCGGCACGCACAAGGGTTACGTCGGATAACAAGCCCGATTGCCGCAATTGCGACAAAGCAGACATGGGAAGCGGCCCAATTTCTCGGCCTTGGCTGTCGCGATAGAAATAATTCATGGTAAAAGAAAAGAAGGTTGGCTGTTACTTCAGGCTGTTCGGCCCCGGTTTCTTCATCACCTCTCGCATCAAATTGATTATGCCCTTTTCTCTAGTCTGGGTTTCCTCGGGTGAAAGGCGAACATACGTTGCGGTGGATTTGCGCCCGCCAGAGATTTTTACAGTGGTCGGCAAGGGCGGCGGCGGCGGCAGCTCGTCAAGCCACGCTAGGAAATCATCGGGCAAAAAGTATCTCACGCATCCGGCAACCTGGGGGCCAAGACTGTGGGCAACCGCGTCCCTTAGTTTTGTCAGCTTCTTCTCGTCAACGCCAATTACCGCAACTTGGGAATAGCCGGATTTTATACACTTGCTCACATTGCCAACCTCGTAATCAAGCTGGCCGGAAATAGTAATCTCACAGGCCAATGCCACTTCATCGCGCAAAAGAACCAAATCAATTTCGCCGTGCTTAACATCGGCTTCTACCTTTGTTCTGAACCCGAGCTTTTGAGCCGCTTCTTGAATTCGGGCCTTAATGGCTCGATGTTGCACACCGCCTTTGCCTAGTTCAACCGATGGGGCACTGAACTTTTTCTCTCTAACAAGTGACGGGACAGATTCCGGCTGCGCGGCTAGGACAGGGGCAACTGGTGGGGACTGCGGAGCCTCGGTTGCCATTGGCGGGGCCGCTGGTTTGGGGGGAGCTTTCTTTTCTTCCGGCGCGGGAGTGGATGCTGCCAGTGGAGCCGATGGCTGCGAGGCGTAGATGGTCGCTTCAACTGCCGCGCGGGGTAGCGCATATTTCTCCCTGGAAGCGGCAATGACTTCGCCTTTTCGGTCGGCGGCGACTTTGGCCTCCGGGTATTGGGGCCAAGTGACTGTGAGGTTGAAATCATAATCGCTGCGCTCGACCCGGCAGATGGCTTCGCCCGTGCCAAGGTTTTGCAAGTCGCGCGACTCGAATGCTGAGAAGTTGCTTTCCAAGGCCCGCGCGTCCTGGTCTCCGACCCGAAAACAAACGCGTGTGTAAGCGTTTGTGAGCACGGCGCTAGCGACTTCGGGATCACGTTGCAATTGGCGCAATTCCTGATGCGCGAGAGTAAGGCCGATGCGATACTTGCGCGCGCCGGTCAAAATTTCGGCCATCGAGGGCGTGATGAAATTTTGAAACTCATCGAGATAAAGCCAAAAATCTCGGCGTGCCGATTCCTGTTGGCGCTGGCGGCTCATGGCAAGCTGGTGGAACTTGGTGACTAACAAGCTGCCAAGCAGGTAGGCGTTTTCATTTCCGATAGCCCCTTGCGAAAGTCGCGCCAGAAAAATCTTTCCGTTATCCATGATGTCGCCAAAATCGAGCCGATTGTTGGCCTGCGCCACCATGTAGCGGATGGGCTTCGGCCCGAGAAACGTGTCCAGACGGGTAAGAATCGGGCCAATGGATTTATTGCCACCTAACTGCGGAAACGCTTTTCGCCAATAATAGACCACGTCGGGGTCGCGCACGGTATTCAGGAATTGCTCACGGAACGCCGGTTCTAAAAAGAAACGACGCATGTCTGCGAGCGTGCCGCCGCGCTCGCTTTCAAGGAACGCGCGAACCGCGTTTCCAAGCACACTGCCCATCTGGTCGCCCCAGCTTGTGGACAGACGGCGAAAGACTGAAACAAGGTCTGAGGCCAGTAAATTCTTTTCCCAATCCGAATGCGCCGAAAGAATGTTGAACCCGACAATAAAATTTTCGTCGGCAGGATCAAGCAACACTACGTCTTTGATTCGATTCTCTGGAATAATGCCAAGAATCTTTTCTATCAAGTCACCATGGGGATCGAGGATGCCGACGCCCTGGCCGCTTTCGATGTCCTGCCGGATGAGGTTAAGTAGCAGTGTGCTTTTGCCCGTGCCTGATGCGCCGATGATGTGAGTGTGCTGCACTCGCTGCTCCGGGGTAAGAACCACCGTGCTTGTTTCGCCAGCATGGGTGTTAATGCCAAGCACAAGCCCTTGTGTTCCCGTGGTAATGGGAGGGGCGTGCTTAGTCTTTCGTGTTTGGCGCTGAAATTTTGGAGAGCGCACGGCGCTGGTGGGAAACCGGATCAAACCAAGCAATTCGTCGGCGTTTAGAAGCATTCCGCTGCGGTGTGACTGGCGGCGCAAAATGTCTTCAACATGGGTCGCAAACGGATATTCCTCGTTGTGCAAAGGTAGCAATTCGTTTCCGTTCGGCTGGGATAACGCATTGAGCGCACTGGCGAGATTTCGGGCGATCTGCTGGACCCGCTCAAAATCAGGACTCCGCACGGCAACCCGCACAACTGCGGCAAAAAGCGGGCGGGCGGATTTTAATTTGGCACCTTCTAACAATTCGGGGACGTTGACAAAAAGGGCCTTGCTTGTATTCGTGGAGACAGCGTTAACGAGCGCTTCTGCCCACGGATTTTTAACGTGTTCAAACAATACCTGAAACAAACAAAACTCGCCTTCTTTAAGTTCACTCAAGGCACCGATGAGTGGAACACAAAGATCGTGCTGAATAGTTGCCAGTGGCAACATAGATTCCCGTGCAAGGCCAAATTCTGCGACAATGGTTTCGCTGCCATCAGCGGCGTGCCAGGCGGCTTCAAGTCCGCCACTGACCGGCACACTGACAACATCCGGAAAAATTGCGCGAAGTTGTTGGTTAAGATGCACCCCGTCCGCTTTGCTTGCGACCAGTTGCGCCGTGACGTGGGTCGGCGTGCCGATCAATTCAAAGGCAATCGGCGCTGCCGCCAAAGCAATGCTGCTTAGGAATGGCACATATTCCTGCGGTTTTGGCGAAAAAGTGTCGTTTAGAAAAAGTGGGAACTCGACCGCCGACTCACGCTCAAAGGGGGCTGGCCCCTGCGCTTCCTTCTCCTCCGGCGAAGTTTCCGGCTGTATGGGGGCACGCCACAGATTACGCATCCATGAAGTTACAGCGGTCGGGCGTTTCGCATCATCAATTATTGGCTGTTTAAGCGGGTCGGGAATAGTGAAATAAGCAAATGCTGGCTCGGGCGCAACCGCTTGGGGATGCACCTGCCAGCCGCGAGTGCGCTGTTCCCATTGTTGGAAACGCGTGCTCAAATTTTCAATTTTGATCGCCATGTCGCCAATCGTCGGGGTTCCTGTCTTCAAGGTTGGTCGTCCTTGTCTTGTAAAGCTTGCCTAAGATCGGATTATATTCGTGGCTGCGAATGAGCTTTTCACCCTTGGCCGCAGTGACTTCTTCAACCTTCATTTTTACGATGTCATTCACGACCGTCAGAAACATTACCCTGGTGTCGTGGCGATAATAGGTGTCCTTGCGAATTCGCTCATACAAGGGGCCAATAATTGGCAAATCTAAAAGGAAGGCTGAGAAGTTGGGAAGCTCTTTGGGTGTCGCGGGAGTTTTTGCAGCAGCACTCGCAAGTGATGCAGATGTGACGGGTTGCGGTCGAAACATCCAATAGAGCAATGCGCCAACGGCTATGATTCCGGCAATGGTCAGCGTCGTGCCGCGTGCCTGAAGGTATGCAAAATAATAGGCAACACTAAGAAATAGAAGTAGAAGCAGGGCTAACCAGCCCAAGCGCGGTTTTTCTACCACGCGAAGGGAAAAGAAATAAGTGCGGCCAAACGGGGCAGCGCAAATTTCCATTGCCAGTCGTTCGCGGGCCAAGCGCATATAAACTCGCTTGTCGGAGAGCAATCCGCCCTCGTGAAAATCAATCCGCGAGATGGTGAGGCCAGGCACTTGGCGTGCCGCCAATTCTTTCTCCACTTCGGCGTAGAACTCTTGCGCGGAAAACTGGAATTTGTCCATCGGGACATACCAGTGCTGAATGACGTTGTTTGACTGTCGTTTGGATGTAAAGAGCATGGGGTAGGAATGGGTAAGCTATTGGTTATCAAGACAGTGGGCAAGGATGCAAAAATACTAAGGTGCGTTTGTCAAACCTCATGCACTGTCGCTGGAATATAAAAACCCCTCCGTCGTT
>CAZNYI010000041.1:4665-7614 GCA_964577245.1 uncultured Candidatus Saccharibacteria bacterium | reverse complement strand
ACGCTTTGCGCCGCGAGCGCCGAACTTGGCAGAGTGTCGATTTTTATAAGCGCGATGAAGCGCGGGTGCGTGGTCGGCCCAAAGCCGACATATGAGTCGATCACCGTGTCGGTATAGCCGCCGTGCACCAGGTCGGGAATGAACGCCGTGCCGGTCTTCCCGGCAAGCGAATATCCTTCAATATTCGTCACCTGCGCTTTATCGACGGCGGAGATCATCATGCCGGTCACCTCGCTTGCCGTCGTCGTGCTTATCACGCGACGGATCACCTGTGGCGCGAGCGCCGCATTCACGTAAGGCCGCATAAGATTGCCACCGTTCGCGATCGCCGCCATCGCGTTCAAAAGCTCAAGCGGCGTCACGGCAACTCCCTGCCCGTAGGACGCCGTCGCAAACGCCACCTGCGGTGCCTTCGGCGTGAGCTGGCTCAAGTTCCCCGCGCGATCGCCCGGGAGATCAATGCCGGTCTTCTCGCCCAGCCCGAATCGTTTCATATAATCGGTGAAAATAGCGTTGCCGGTCTTCCCTTCTGCAAAGACCGCGCCCGTATTAATAGAGTGCTCTATCACGTTCGTCATGGTCGCCAGGCCATACGCGCCGTGCGTCGCAAGGTCGTAGTTTGAGATCTTTTTACCGCTCACCGTCACCGTGCCTGAATCATAATAGGTGGTATCCGGCGTCAATTTCCCCGCATCAATGCCGGCCGACATCGTAAGCACTTTGAAGACCGACCCCGGTTCATAGACCCGTTGCACCGCGGGGTTAATAAGATCCGCGATCGGCGATGCGGAATAATTATTCGGATCAAAGCTCGGATGGCTTCCCATCGCGAGGATCTTTCCCGTCATCGGGTCTTCCACGATAATGCTCCCGCCCGTGGCGTTCTGCGACGTAATAAGATCGTCCAAAATCTTTTCCGCTTCTATCTGCACATTTGGGTCTATCGTGAGCGTCACATCCGTCCCCATAACGAGCGCGTCATCATAAAATCCTTCAACGCCATAATGGCCGCCATCACCGGTCGCGGAAGCGTTCGGTCCCACATAGCCAAGCAGCTGCGACGCGATGGTTGAAAGCGGATAAAATCGCTCCAGTGCAAAGTCGGCATAGACCCCTTTTACGTTGGCGGCCGTGATCGCATCGGCAACCGGTTGGTCGGCTTTCCGCACCAGCAATTCATATTCGTCGTTCGGCCGAGAAAAGATCTTCTGCAGGGTGCTGACCGGCATGCCAAGGATGGGCGCTACGGTATTCGCCGCCTCTGCGGCATCGTCGATCACTTTGGGCGATGCATAGACGATCGGGAACTGTTTTTCCATCGCCGCCGGCAGGGTGCTACTATTATTATCGGTGAAATAAATAGAGCCGCGATCGCCGTGCGTTCCGCGGGACGCCAGCACCTGCGTCTCTGCCCTCGCAAGATAATAATCCCCTTTGACCAGTTGTATTTGATAAAGATGAAATCCTAATAACGCGTACGCGCCAACAAGAACCACAATTAGGAGTGCGAAGCGATAGGCCATTTTTGGTCGTTCGTTTGGTTCACGGGCAAATATTTCGGTTTTGATTCTGTCACCAGGCCCTGCTGCGCCACAAGGGCCGCGAGCTCGTCACCACTCAACCTGGCAACGATCGTATTGCTAAGGTCGGTACTTTGCGCGCCGATCGCATCAAGCTTTGTCTTTGCATCGGTTATGCTGTGGCCCAAATTCACCGTCGTATTATAGAGCGCCACCATGCCGAAGATCACGGCCACCAACCCAACCGAAAGCAACGCCAATATCGTGTTCACTATGCCGCCGTGCTTGTTTGGTTGAATGAAAGTCATGTTTTGTGTTTACCCTTTCGCCGCCCTACCCGATGCATACTGCCCGCAATTTCGCCGACCGACTGCGTGGATTCTCCACAATTTCCGCCCGCTCTGCCGCTACCGGCTTTTTCGTCAAAATCGTTACCTTTTTCTCTTTCGCCGCTTTTTGAAATGACTGTTTCACGATGCGATCCTCCAATGAATGAAAGCTGATGATGACCGCCCGCCCGCCCGGCTTCAAAATATTTTGTAGGTCATTGATCACGCGCTCCAGATTTCCCAATTCGTCGTTCGCGTAGATCCGCAACGCCTGGAAGGTTCGCGTCGCCGCATCTATCCTCCCCCGCTCGTAGTTGTGCGGCACCGCGCTGCGCACCACGTCCGCCAATTCGCCGCTCGTCGTAATACGCGTTTTCCTTCCAACGTCCTTGATCGCTTTCGCGATCCGCCGCGAGAGCCGCTCGCCGCCAAACTCAAAAATGATGTTGGCGAGCTCTTCCTCGGTGAGCGTTCGGATCAGTTCCGCGACCGGCGGCCGCTCGTCGCTATAGGTCATCAAAAGCGGATCATCGCGCGTCGCTTCGCTGAAACTAAATCCCCTTCCCGCACTCGCGAGCTGTTCCGAAGAAAAACCAAGATCAAGGAGCAAACCGTCCGCCTTCCCTAACTTTTCGCTTATGAGAATTTCCGGCAGGTCCGCATAATTGCCGTGCACATAGTGTTCGCGCACTTTGTGCAATGGATCATTCTTGCCGCGTGCTTCCCGCGCCGCGATCCGCGCCTTCACCATATCTTCATCCCAATCTACTCCAAGAAATGTTCCTCCTGACGCAATCTTCTCCATAATCGCCGACGCGTGGCCTCCGCCATCCACCGTACCGTCGATCATAAACTCGCCCGGATGAGGATCGAGATATTTGAGCACTTCGTTTAAAAGAACAGGAACGTGTTTCACGGGATCGCTAGATGCCAAGCTCCCCTAATTTTTCCGCGATCGCTTCCGACGAACTTTCGGTCTTTGCTTTATAGGACTGCCACGCGGCCTCGTCCCAGATCTCAATGCGGTTATAGAGTCCCGCAACGATCACTTCTTTTGTGAGGCCCGCATATTTGCGGAGATAATCAGGGATCAATATTCT
>CAZNYI010000041.1:0-4565 GCA_964577245.1 uncultured Candidatus Saccharibacteria bacterium | reverse complement strand
CGCTCTGCACAGAAAGTGGCAGTTATCCCCAGAATTATCCACAACCCACCACTTTTGTTTAATCATAAACCACTATGCCGTACTGTCAAAGAAAGCTTTTTTATAAAAAAATAGGCGCGCAAGCACCGTTTTATCTATGTTCTTCATAATCGTCCGCACCAGATATTCACAGCCTGTGCCCGTTCGCCGATTTTACGCGGAAAATAACGATTCCCCACTCTGACTTTTAGCCCTTAAGAAGCGCAGAGAGAAATCTTTGAATCTTCACCGGATCGTGCCGGAGTGGCGCGCGCATGACCGCGTCATTCTTCCCTTGCACATACACTGAGGGCGATACGAGATCGGCAGTCACCACACTTACTTTCTGATTTTTCAAAAAGCGCAGGTCGTCTTCGGTCACTTTTACTTTTTCAAAGCGATCTTTTACAAGGTTGAGTATTTTTGGAGGGATCTCTTTGTTCAATACCACAATATCAAACGGGCGTCGGCCGAGCTTTTTTTCAAACCAGCGGAGATAATCGCGGAGCGTATAAAAACTGTCCTGACCGCGGTGCGCGAGCAGATTCACGAACCAGATCTTTTTCGCTTTGCTTTTTTTCCATGCCGCCGCAAACCCGTCCACATAAAGATGTGGCAGCAAGCTGGTAAAGAAGTTGCCCGGCGCGAAGACCAAATAATCGGCGGCCGCTATCGCCCGCCGCGCCTGCGCACCGATCTTTGCGTGGGGCTTCAAAAAAAGTTCTTTGATCGGCGCTTCGGCAAAACTGAAATGCTCCGCGATCTGCCCTTCGTCGCCGAGCGTGCGGTGATTGGAAAGTTTTGCGCACAATTTTGCGAAATCGTATGAGACGGGAAATACTTTGTTCTTTATTCCGAGCAATTCGTGCAAATGAAGCACCGCCTGCTCTTCATTCTTATGCTCATCAAGGAAAGAACGCAAAAGAAGATTCCCCACGTTCACGCCGAACAAGCTGCCGATACCGAACCGGTGGCGAAGCGTCTTTTCAGTTTCCGCATCAAGGTCAAGATTCGCCATCACGCACTGGCGGAAGTCCCCCAAGGCCACACCTCCATAATCGCGGCGCACCGCACCCGTGGAACCGCCGTCGTCAAACGCCGTCACGATCGTGGTTGCCGTGACCGGCAGGTCTTTCACCGCCTTCGTGAAGGTGGACGCACCAACCCCTCCCCCGATCAAAACTATTTTTTTCATGTTCGTGTGGGCGTTGCAGGGATCGGACCTGCGACCTTTCCGATGTGAACGGAACGCTCTACCACTGAGCTAAACGCCCTTCCGAGAGATTGTAGAACAAAACGAAGATTGATTCAACCCAACACAGGATCCCTCGATTTTATTCTTGGCAAAATAAAATCAATGATCTTCTGGCCGTCCTCTTGCGTAAAACCGCCATACAAATGCAGTGACCCGTTCGCGGTTATTGAAACATCGTAGAGATCAAGAAGATGAACGCCGGAACGTCCAACACTTCTCCTTTCCTGCCAAATCTCCACGTCGGTAATTTGATCATATGATCGCACCGCTGTTTTTTGATTCATAATACCCGTTCGTATTTCAATCTCCGTGTCGTCGCACTTAAAATAAAAGTTTCTCTTTTTTGCATGGATAAGAAAATGAGCAACACTAACGTAGCACACACACCATGAAACAAAGGCGGCGATGAGTACCGGAAGTGACGCACCATTAAGCACTGCTGAGTAAGAAACTACGACGAACATCACGGAAATCGCCATAAAATAAGAGTTTTCCGTGCCCCAACGCACCGACACATACTTTGGCGATAGGGCGATATCCGCGGATGAAAGTATGGCACCAGGGATGGCCGGCGAATTACTTGCTGCGGTAACGAGCGCCGACTGAAATCGCTTCTTTACGCGAAGATTGTTAAGCACCATGGCATAACTTAATCCAAAAAAGAACAAAAGCGCCGGTGCGCCGCGATACAAACATTCAAAAAGATTACCCGCGCTGAAAAGATAGGTAAATCCAAAAAAGGGCAACGAGATAAGAAGCGGCGGGATTGTGGTGCTCGGATGGTGAAGCATAAAGCGCACCGCGCTTCCCCGCTCATCAAGTGGCTCGTCTTCCATTTTAATCCGTTACCACAAGCCCTTGAAGAATGCGATCAATCGCAGCTTTATTGTCTGCCTCTGATGACGGTGAGCTCTGAGCGGACGATGCGTGATCATAGTTTGCGGTTATCACATAGGTATATTTTCCTGCGCCGAAAATATAGATAGCGCCGTTATCACCAGACTTTACGATTGAGAATTTTGTTGCAGAATTCCCCGCGACGGTTACCGTGCTCGTGGAAATAGCATACCCGCTTGCGTATTGGAAATTTTTTGTCCATTTTGCAATTTCCGTCTGCGGGCTATCCGTACCTTGAGGAGAAATGCTGATAGTCACAAGGATGATCCCACTCAATTGGGGCTCGTCGGTCGGACGGATAGAAATATCCTCCGAGTCGCCGATCACGAGGCTTGATTGAACCAAATATCCGGGCGGATACGGGAACGTCACGCCGAATTGAGCGTCGGTATATGATTGCCAATCGGTATTAGTGGGGGTGGCCGAAGGAGAGATGGTTTTAAAAGTTGCAATAATATTTTCAGCTAACGTTTTATTGGATGCTACGTCCGTAGAACTGCCGGCGTCGAAATTGGCAACAATCTGATACAGAGTACCCCCTATGTTGAAATAATAAATCGCCCCATCACTATTCTCTCCGGAAAGTGAAAGCGCTTGCGCGGAAATATCCCCGGCAATCGTTGCCGTGCTCGTAGTATAGGTTACCACAAGCGTTTTTTTCTGTGCCGCCAAAATATTTTTCATAGCAGACGCCAAAGCTGTTTGCGGTGTCTGGCTCCCCGCCGGAGAATAACTCACCGAAACGAGGGGGGTGGTAGGGGCGGAAACTGCATAGATATCCGCTTCTCCGACGCCAGTAAAAATCAATTTCTGTTGAACTTTATATTGTGGCGGATAAAGAATTGAGAAAAGGCCAGTACTATCTTTATAAGTTGCCCACCCTGCATAGGGGTCACTTGAGGAAGGAGTTGCTGCCGGAGTACTTGTTGCATTAGGAACGCTTTGACTAAACTTCCCGGTCATCGCTTTCACAAAAATAAACGCGCCTGCGGCGATAACTATCACGAGGATAATCGCGAAAACCACCCAGCGCCAAGCGGAAAAATTCTTGTTGGTCGGCGGAGGCGTGGGCGGAGTCGGCTGGCCGCCTTTTGCGAAACTAAAAGCATCATCCACGTCTTTTTGCGCCCAGCCAGTCGAAGCAAGCATGGAACGAATAACGTCCTCGCTTCGACCCATCGCCAACCCGTCTTTCACATACTTCAGCAAATTCTCGTCGGGCATGTGACTATGAGAAAATTGTAACATAAAAGACCGCCGAGCGAACTCGACGGCCTTTTATGATTACTACGGCTGCGTGCGGTCCTTACTGGATCTCTGCCGTGCCACCTGCCGCTTCGATCTTCTTCTTTATCTCTTCGGCTTCGTCCTTCTTCACGCCTTCCTTCACGGTCTTCGGCGCGCCGTCCACCAAATCTTTCGCTTCCTTCAAACCAAGGGTCGTTACTTCGCGCACCACCTTGATGACGTTCAGCTTGCTCGCACCGCTGGACTTAAGGACAACGTTGAAGCTGGTCTTCTCTTCCGCCGCGGCTGCTCCCGCACCTGCCGCCGCGACCGGAGCCGCTGCCGAGATGCCGAATTTCTCTTCAAGCTTCTTCACGAGCTCCGCGAGCTCCACCACCGTGAGCGATTCTATCTTTGAAATGAGATCTTCAAAATTTGCCATGTTTTTTTATGCTTATGCTTGCGTTAGCTCGACCTTTTGCTCCGCAACCGCAGCCTGCGGCTGGGCTTTTGATTTTGTATCCAAGATATAGAGGAAGGAACGAATGGGCGCCGCGAGCATACCGAGCAACTGTGCGAGGAGCACTTCGCGCGGCGGGAGCTTGCCAATCATGACCACCTGCGCCGCGTCCATCGGAAGGTTCGTCTTTATATCGTATCCGCCAAGAAGGTGCTTCACCCACATCTGCTTGTCGCCGCCGTCCGGCACTTCAAGCGCCGAAAAGAATTTGAACGCGGGCCCGGCAACGGACTCTGGTCCTTTTTCTGAAAAGATCGTGCCGACGGAAATTTTGAACTGCTTAAGATCGCTCGTAATCCCCCGCTCTTTCAAGAGCAAGCCAAGCAAACGCTTTTTGATGACGAGAAAGTTCGCGCCCTGCTTTTTCAATTCTATTCGGAACTTCCGTATGTCTTCCGCGCTAACCTTAGTAAAGTCAGTAAAAATAAGCGCCTGGCTCTTATCGAGCAGTACCTTGGCCCGCTTCAATTCCTCTCCTTTTTGTGCTTTTGTTTTCATGGTTTTTTGTTTTTCCGGCAGCTCCGCCGGTCCCGCCGCGCCATTCTGACAAACAAAAAATGGCACTCCAAAGCCATTCAGTTCGACCCCACGATATGCGGGCCGATCCTCGGCAGGTCTTCTTCCCTTTTCTCTGGGATGCCTGCGGTC
>CAZNYI010000040.1:0-7664 GCA_964577245.1 uncultured Candidatus Saccharibacteria bacterium | reverse complement strand
CAAACAAAAAGAATATGGTCTTTCGGCTCGCCTTGGGATTTAGTTCGCCGAAAGACCATATTCTTTTTGTTTGTCGTTGGCACTCACGGGGAATCGAACGGAGGGGTGGGTCGGAGGGGGCACCCCGCCCCCTCCGTGTAGGTGGGTTCGCCGTTCGGACGGCGAACAGTGCGGCACCGAGGGTGCCGCAGGAGCGAGCCGGTCTTACCGACGAGCGACGTTCAATTCCTCGCAACTAATTCTTTACATTAAAAAATTATTAACTGAAACTTTCAAAGTTTCAGCAATCCCTTATTATGAAATCCATGAACAGGGATACGACCATTTTCCAAAAAATATTGACACTACGATTTCAAAATAAAGGCTACCGCGAGATTGCAAAAACGCTCGGCGTTTCAAAAAGCACCGTTTCTTATTGGCTGGCGGATAACCAAAAATCACAAGCAATCCGAACCAATTTATCCGAGAAAAGCTCCGAAGAAAACGGCAAAAAACTAGGGCTATTTTCGAGCGAAAAATGGAAGGCATATCGCAAGCAGGCCGCACAAGAAGCCACGGAACAATTCCCGACGCTTTCACCCGACCCGCTCTTTATCGCAGGGATAATGCTTTACTGGGGCGAAGGAGATAGCAATCCAAAAAATCCCTTGCGCATATCCAATACCAACCCAAACATGATTGCGTTATTCGTAAAATTCCTCACCGAAAAAATGGCGATTGCCACCAACAAGATAAAAATCGGACTCGTGCTTTATCCCGACCTCTCCGATAGCGAATGTAAGTCGTTTTGGTCGAAAACGACGGCGCTACCGATGGAAAACTTTATGAAAACCCAGTTCATCGTCGGCAAGCATCCAACAAAGAGAATCGCCCACGGAGTTGCGATGGTGGTGGTGCATAGCAGGCACCACAAAACCAAAATATTGAGGTGGATTGAAATTTTTTCCCAAAAGTATACAATGAATCCGTAAAGTGCGGGTATCGTATAATGGCATTACATCTGGTTGCCAATCAGATGACAGGGGTTCGATTCCCCTTACCCGCTCCTGTTTTGTCGGATTGCGAAGGCGTGGTTCGGTTACTATAATGGAACCATGCGCAGTGGAGAAAAATATCCCGAGCAGCTGAATGAATCCGAAAAGGATATTTTCGGCCTGACGGCCGAGATTATTAAATGGAGCGATCCAGTCTATATAAGACGCTATCCTGGCGTGACATCGTTACGCGAAGAAGCAACTCGCCTCTATGGAATGCTTTCCGGGATGGACTATGTAAACGATGATCGCTACTACAAAGTAGCAGCTGAAGCAGAACGTCTCCGCGCCACATTCGAGTCGCTAAAACAAATGGTAGAAAATGAAAAGGCGGATGCTGGCAAGGGACGCAATTTGTTAATGAATATTGACTTCGAACAAGGAGCTTCCGTGGAGAGCGTCATGGAAAACCTGCGCAAAAACCTAAAGCCGGGCGAACACATGAGGATTTTAAAAAATTGGATTCCCGAAACACCGAGTGGCGAAGGAGACAATATAGCGATATCCATCAGCATGCCGCCGATCTCAACGGGCCACTGTGAAAGAATTCGCGTGCTTGAAAACTTTTCCCCATATTATTTCAAAGGAAGTTCGATTCTTCAGGGGATTGCAGAAACCTCGCTCGGCAATTCATTAAACCTTAGCGTCCACAAGCATGAAGAAAGGGACGAATATGAAATCACCGGGGAAATCGATGACCTCCCCCTCGAAAAAGCGTTGGAAGTGGTTGAGCAATTATTGCAGCTCATCAAAAAGGGACGGCAATTAAAGGCTGGCAAAAAAGAAGAATACGAGCAAGACGTTGAAGATGTGTATGCGGAATTAGAAGGGGTCACGCGGTCATTGTAAGGGCGTGCTCGCTTTTTATTCTCAACACCCATTACGGGGGATTTTCAATAAAAAAGAAAAGGCCCGGGTCGCTTTCGCGCCCAGGCCTGATGATCTGAATCGAGTAATTACTTCACGGCGTAGTCCTTCACGACGACGCCTTCCATCTTTGACCCGCGCGCGTGCATCGGAATCCAAACGGTTGCGGCGTACTTGCCAAAGAGGAGCCCCTTGCCGTCCTGGCCGTAGTGGTTGAAATGCCCACGGCAGATGTGGAGCGCGCGCTTCAGACCGGTCATGCTGGCGTGCCCCTCGCGCTCTAACACCTCCTTCATGTGGTCGATCTGAAGAACACGATACTTGAGAAGCGATCTCCCGGTCCTTTTGCGGTACTTCTTAGACAACTTCTCCGGCGGCCGTTCCTCCGCAATCTTCACGTTCCGGCAATGCATGAACGAAAGCGCAAGGCAAGCGGGATAGAGGTAGCACTCCGCGTGGAAGAGGGCGAGCTGCATGTAGTCCTCGTCGCTCGCGCATCCCTCTCTGATGAAAATCCTCGAGATCCACGGGAGGCCGACGTTGCCGTCGCAGACGATCCGGCCATCTTTGTCCACGGGAATGGTGTAGTTGCCGAGATACCAGACCTCGCGCCTCGACTGGTCGTACACAAAAACGATGGCCACGAGGAAATGCTTCACCTGATCCGACAAGAAACTTCGCCTCGTCTGATCATCCCACTTGATGCCAGCTTCCTCGAATTTCTCCGTCGCATCGCTGGTCTTGTGAACCATGTATGCGAGCACGCCGACCTCCGAATAGAGATTTTTCAGATCCTGGGTCGACGGACGCATGTCGAAAAAGGCGGACGCGAACGGCACCATGACGTTCGGAAAGTCGGAAAATGATACCTTCCCTCCGGTATCGCGCCTCCGTTCCATGTCGCGATGATAGTACTCCGCAACGTTGTCGATGACGACAAGCTGGGCAGCATTAAGATCACTCATTGCCTCACGGTAGACTTGCGCCATATGCAAGTCGTTCGTCTTGAACCCTTCCGCAAGGATCCTGTCCAGTAGTCGCATTGATCATCACCTCAATTCTTTGGAGTTAACGTACTGCGGGGAATATAGCAAAATCGTTTGACAAAGTCAAAGCGCCGTGGCGTCATTCATCAAAAGCATTTTCGCTGTTACCCCTACTTTGCGTCCACGCGCACGAACCAGCAAGAATATCATGCGAGCGTTTTGGGACCGTGCGAGAGGGCCGTGAGTGATATCAGTGTCGTAAAACAGAAAGCAGATATTCCACAAGATGAGCAAACATCCATCCCTCCCGAAGCCAGGTCCCAAAACCCTCGCATGATATTCTTGCTGGTTCGCCCCGGGGGCGGTATAATAGAAGTAATAGTAAAATGCCCTTAGTTCAGAGGGCATTTTGCTTAGAAAAGGGCCTCGTCCCGCCCCCCGGTAACCTGAATCCACCAATTACGTTCCATATGTTAGACGGTGAGGAAAAACTTATAGGAGATGCCGTCAAGGGTAAATCCTCGGCGTTCGCCCCCCTCTACGACCACTACCAACCGATGATCTATCGGTTTGTGTTCGTCAAAGTGGGACGGCGTGAGGACGCCGAGGATATTACCCATCAGGTCTTCCTTTCGGCGTGGCAGAACATTGGCAATTACAAGCACCGCGGGCACCCGTTCTCGAGCTGGCTTTACCAGATCGCACGCAACCAAGTGGTTGACCACTATCGCGCGAAAAAAAGCGAAGTCAGCTTGGAAGTGATGGATCCGGATTATTTCGTGGCTCCCGCGATCGCCCACTTTGACCTTTCAACAAAACTTGAAATGGAAAAAGTGCGTGTGGCGATCGCACAGCTGAAACCGGAATATCAGGATGTGGTCATTATGCGATTCATTGAAGATCTTTCGCTCAAAGAATCGGCACAGGCGCTTGCGAAGACCGAAGGAGCAATAAAGCTCATGCAGCACCGGGCGATCAAGGAATTGCAACGGGTACTGGATGAGCAAAGCGGGAAATAAAAGAAAAACCATGACTCTTTTCGAACTACTTAAACAATTTAAAAAGATAGAGCCCGATACTGCCTTCACGGAAACTTCCCGTCGGGCGATTTTGGCGCACGAGCCCGTGGCGCCGATCGCACACGGATGGAGCGCCCAGCGAACTCTTTGGAAAATATTTGAAACCGGTGCGGCGGTCGCGCTTACCGGATTTTTCGTACTGCTTATCACCGGTGCTTTTTCAGGAACCCGGTTTTCTCCCGTGCAATATTCGGCGCTTGACCCCCAGAGTTTGCACGCGGAAGCCCAGGCTATCGACATCCAGGTCCAACTTGCGAACGTGAACTACGCGGAAGCCGTGGCGGAATCAACCATGCCGACCTCCGTCAGAAAACCGGCGAGCGCTGCGGCGGCGAGGCCGCTTTTGACGACTGCCTCCGGAACGACCCCGAATGGCGGCACGGGAACGGCCACGGGACCAACCTCGAGCGTCACCTCAACGCTCACCATAGACCAGGCACTCCAAGGCCTCGCCAAATAACATTACCGTGAAAATCATACGCAACGGCTTCGGCCTGCTGTTCATGCTCCCGCTTGCGGCGGGGGTTGTATTTATAGCACACAACCGTGCCCCGGTGGCCGTGGCAGCAAGCACGCCACGACTCGTACACACCGCAATGCAGACCTCAACTGGCACGAATTGCACCATCACCCCAGCCGATCTTGATGCCATAACCGCGGCGGCGAGCGATGGACTGCTTGCAGAACTTTCGGTGCGAAAGGCACTTCTCGTACGAACAATCACGTGCGCAAAAACCGACACCACCTTGCTCCAGAACAACCTCAACAGCATTAAAACCGCCGATACCGCAAAAACGATCCAGTCGCAATTGAGCGGCAAATTGGATGATGCGATCAATTATTACAATCTCGAACTCGGAAGGGTGAACGGCGCCGGCATCGCGGGAACCCAAAGCGTGGCGCACGACGTGCTCGCATGGCGCTCGGGCACTTACAATCCCCTCGCCGCGCAGGTGTCCAACTTCATCGTATGGACCAACAACCAACCGCTTTTTGACACCGCCGCGAACCGGCTCAGTTCCGTAGAAAGCGTCGTGGGCTTCATTGAGCAAGCGGCGCCTCAGAACGATCTCCAAAGCGATTTTGCGAATGCCCAGTCGCTCGTAGAAACCGCAAACAATGAGAACCGGGGCGTGGCAGACGCCTTCCTTAGATCGCTCCCGCCCGACCAAACGCTCGGCTTGATCCAGCAATCACTCGCATCACTTTCGGATGTCTATCAAAAATTCTTTGACATCAGCGCTATCGTGCAGACGCTGTTACCAACAAAGAACTAGGCTGCAGGCACCTATTCCCTTCCTCCCGCGCCCGGCCGAAAACCAAACGGCCTCTTTTCTTTTTCCGGTTCTTCAGCCGGCTTCATAAGTTCTTTTATGGCGGTAAAGACCGCACCGAATCGCTTGTCATATCTCTTTTCCATATCTTCAACCTTCCGCGCCAATTCTTTATGGGCGGCAAGAATAGAACGAAATTTAACGAACGCCCGCATAATAGCGATATTTACTTGAGCGGCGCGCTCGCCACTAAGAACACTTGAAAGCATTGCTACGCCTTGTTCCGTAAACGCATACGGAAGAAACCCTCCCAGATTGCGTCCGGAAGGTATCACATTTTGTGATACCAAATCCACGATCTCTTCTTTCGAAATCTGGAACATAAAATCGTCGGGGAAACGATTTTTGTTTCGCTTCACCTGCTGCCGTAATGCAATCGCTTTAACGCCATACAGCACGGCAAGATCCCTGTCCAACATAACCCTCAATCCCCGTATCACCAGGATCTTGCTCTCCACTCCTTCCAACTGAACGCCAGCTTGAACGACCGCCATATTTTTTTTCATGTGGCCATTATACTCTCCAAAGATTAAATTTCTCTAAAGAACATCCCCTACCCCTTATCGCGCGACGACGTATTTATCTACCCCATTCCAAACCGCTTGGGAAATGCTGGCGATGGCTTTCGTAAGCACCCCGGCATCCCCTCCTTGCGCCATAACGCAGAGCAGATAGGGATGGTTGGGAAAATAGATAATGCCGCAATTGGAAAGCGTGACAGTGATCGCCGCAGAGCCGGCTGCGGCAGCCACGCTTTCTCCGAATTTCTGGGCGGCAACGGTGCTCGTTGGCAACCCCCCAACGATCCCGTCTTTATAGGTCGCCTTGGTCATGATCGCGAGCGCTTTTTCGGAGTCGGCGCGGTTCAGATAGGTGGCATTATAGAGCACGCGTAAGATGAGCGAATACTGCTTTGGGGAAATAAAGTAATTGGCATAATTCTGATTCGGGTCCAGATAGGGCAAGCTAAGGTCGGTGTATACGTCGGCAAGGTTGCTCTGGCTGATATTATTCAAAAGGATGTTCTTCGCGCCGTTGTCAGATGATTCAATCATCGCTTCAATCAACTGTTCTGCGGAATACGATTGGCCGACGACGAGACTGGACGGAGCTTCAAAAGGTATGCCGTTCAGCTCATCGGCAGTAGCAGAAGAATACACAAATGACTGCGTGAGAATTCCCGGATTTGATTCCGCTTCTTTGAAATACGCGATCATGATGATCGTTTTCATCATGCTCCCGGGGGCAAACCCCGTGTTTTCGTTAAACCCCATCCAACGACCGAGGGAAAGATCGCGAAAATAAACGCCCACATTCTGCACGCCGTTTGCTTTTGCGTTCGCCACGGCGCCATTCAATTCATTCACGAGCGGCGCGTATTGGTTGAACTCGCTCGCAATGCCGGGGTTGTCATAGGCAAGCAACGGATTGATAAAGTGATAGGAATTATCCGTTTGCCGGATCGGCACTGTGTCGTTCGCAACCGTGGCCACTGCTGCGTTCAGGTGATAATACCAAAAAAGAGAAGCAATACCGGCGCCCGCTAAAAATAAAACGGCACCAACAACAACGAGACGAACTTTCATAGGATTACTATATCACGCTGCGGTTGCCGCGAAAAGAAACTGAAGAAAAGAAAAATCCCGCCTCACGCGGGACTTTTCTTTAGTACTAAACAAAGGATCCTCTGTTTGCCCTATAAGACCGCTTCCTTGAGCACCTTGCCAGCGCGGAACTTCGGCTTTATGGACGCCTTGATCTGGATCTTCTCGCCCGTCTTCGGGTTCCGGCCTTCGCGCGCAGCGCGCTTTGCCACGCGGAACGTACCGAATCCCGTGATCGCCACTTCCTCGCCATGGCCCAATGTCTTCACGATCGTATCAAAGACGGCTTCTACTGCCCGCTCTGCCGCCGCCTTCGTTTCGATCTCCGCCGCCTTCATAACGGCCTCAACCAATCCTTTTTTGTTCATAATAATGGTTCGTTTTTCCCGACCTTTAGTACTAGTTCCTCATTAGTATAGCAAATACGGGACTAGCGAAGCAACCCGGGTGCAATTGGGGAAAAGAGTGGGCTTTCGCCTCGTGCCATAAGAATGAATTCGGCGAAAGCCCACTCTTTTCCCCAATTGCGCACATCAATTTGGTTGCTTCGCTTTCCACCCTTGTATTGATAAGAATCAACCCACCCCGCCATGGAGGCCTTTTGTGTTGGCTCCTCATCTACACCAGCGTGGCAAGGAAAATATGGCTCTTGCCGAATTCATTCTTATGGCACGAGGCAAGAGCCATATTTTCCTTGCCACGCTGAAAAGATAGTGAGGAGCCAACGCAAAAGGCCCCCGTGAGGGGGCCTTGTGGTTCC